>NZ_JABWQS010000005.1:0-195801 GCF_014268545.1 Pseudomonas sp. SWRI81 | reverse complement strand
CGATAGCAATAGACCAGTCAACAGAGATGTCGACTGACATGGCCTCATCGCGAGCAGGCTCACTCCTACAGGGGATGCGTAAAGACTGAAATTGCACTTACAGGCTTGCAATCCACTTAAGCCCGGCCACATTGGCCAGGCAACTGAAACCTGTTGGGAGTTTCACATGGCAAACGCCTCCAGCACTTACAGGAAGGCACTTGAAGGTCATCAGCAACCGAAAAAGGTGCTGGTGAAGGTCGATCGTGTCACCAAGAAGTTCGACGAAACCGTCGCCGTGGACGATGTGTCCCTGGAGATCCATCAGGGCGAAATTTTCGCCCTGCTCGGTGGCTCAGGTTCAGGCAAATCGACCCTGCTGCGCATGCTCGCCGGTTTTGAGCGGCCGAGCGAGGGGCGGATTCTGCTTGATGGCGTCGACATCACCGACATGCCGCCGTACGAACGGCCGATCAACATGATGTTCCAGTCCTACGCGCTGTTTCCGCATATGACGGTCGCGCAGAACATCGCCTTCGGCCTCAAGCAGGACCGTTTGCCGACCAGCGAAATCGATGCCCGCGTCGAAGAAATGCTGCGCCTGGTGCACATGACCCAATACGCCAAACGCCGCCCGCATCAGTTGTCGGGCGGTCAGCGCCAACGCGTCGCCCTCGCCCGCTCACTGGCGAAACGGCCGAAGCTGCTGCTGCTCGACGAGCCGATGGGGGCGCTGGATAAAAAGCTGCGTTCGCAGATGCAACTGGAGCTGGTCGAGATCATCGAGCGCGTCGGCGTGACTTGCGTGATGGTCACCCATGACCAGGAAGAAGCCATGACCATGGCCGAGCGCATCGCGATCATGCACCTGGGCTGGATCGCGCAGATCGGCAGCCCGGTCGACATTTATGAAGCGCCGGTCAGCCGCATGGTCTGCGAGTTCATCGGCAACGTGAACGCCTTTGACGGCACCGTGGTGGAAGACCTCGAAGGCCACGCGATCATTCACAGCCCGGATTTGCAGCAGAAGATCTACGTCGGCCACGGCGTCAGCACCTCGGTGCAGGACAAGTCGGTCACCTACGCGATCCGCCCGGAAAAAATGCTTGTCAGCACCACCCAGCCCGAGGGCCGCTACAACTGGTCCGAAGGCAAGGTGCATGACATCGCCTACCTCGGTGGCCACTCGGTGTTCTACGTCGAGCTGCCCGGCGGCAAGGTCGTTCAGTCGTTCATGGCCAACGCCGAACGCCGTGGCGCGCGGCCGACCTGGGACGACAAGGTCTACGTCTGGTGGGAAGACGACAGCGGCGTGGTACTGCGCTCATGAGAACCTTCAATCAGCAATTCCTGCGCCTGGTGCCCAGCGGACGAAAACTGGTGATCGGCATTCCGTTCATCTGGCTGTTCCTGTTCTTCATGCTGCCGTTTTTTCTGGTGATGAAGATCAGCTTCTCGGAAGCGGCACTGTCGATCCCGCCGTACTCGGAGATCTACACCTTCGCCGAGCAGAAATTCCAGCTGCTGCTGAACATCGGCAATTACACCCTGCTGGGTGAAGACGAGCTGTACCTCTCGGCGTACCTCGGTTCGCTGAAGGTCGCGGCGCTGAGCACGCTGATGTGTCTGGTGATCGGTTTCCCGATGGCCTATGCAATCACCAGGACCGGCAAGGAAACGCAAAACGTCCTGCTGCTGTTGATCATGATGCCGACGTGGACGGCGATTCTGATCCGCGTGTATGCGTGGATGGGCATCCTCAGCAACAACGGTCTGCTTAACGGTTTTCTGATGTGGACCGGGCTGACCGATCACCCGATCGAGATCCTCAACACCAACACCGCCGTCTATATCGGGGTCGTGTACGCGTATCTGCCGTTCATGGTCCTGCCGCTCTACGCCAATCTGGTCAAGCACGACAACAGCCTGCTGGAAGCCGCGCAGGATCTGGGATCGAGCAACTTCAACAACTTCTGGAAAATCACCGTGCCGTTGGCCAAAAACGGCATCATTGCAGGCGCAATGCTGGTGTTCATTCCGGTGGTCGGTGAGTTCGTGATTCCGGAACTGCTCGGCGGCCCGGAGACCCTGATGATCGGTCGCGTGCTGTGGCAAGAGTTTTTCAATAACCGCGACTGGCCGGTGGCGTCCGCCCTGGCGGTGGTGATGCTGTTGATCCTGATTGTGCCGATTCTGCTGTTCAACCGCAGCCAGGCCAAAGAGATGGAGGCACGGGGATGAAACGCTTCAATTTTTCGAAATTCATGCTGATCTTCGGCTTGATGTTCATCTATCTGCCGATGCTGATCCTGGTCATTTACTCGTTCAACGCCTCAAAACTGGTGACGGTCTGGGGCGGCTGGTCAATCAAGTGGTATGTCGGCCTGCTCGACAACACGCAACTGATGGGTTCGGTGGTGCGCTCGCTGGAAATTGCCTGCTACACCGCGATTGCGGCGGTGGCGCTGGGCACGCTGGCGGCGTTCGTGCTGACCCGCGTGACGCGCTTCAAGGGCCGTACGCTGTTCGGTGGGCTGGTGACGGCGCCGTTGGTAATGCCTGAGGTGATTACCGGTCTGTCGTTGTTGCTGCTGTTCGTGGCGATGGCGCAGTTGATCGGCTGGCCACAGGAACGCGGCATCGTGACGATCTGGATCGCCCACACCACGTTTTGTGCCGCTTATGTAGCAGTGGTGGTCTCCGCCCGTCTGCGGGAGCTGGACCTGTCGATCGAAGAAGCGGCAATGGATCTCGGCGCCAAACCGTTCAAGGTGTTTTTCCTGATCACCATTCCGATGATCGCGCCGTCGCTGGCGGCAGGCGGGATGATGTCGTTCGCCCTCTCGCTGGACGATCTGGTGCTGGCAAGTTTCGTTTCCGGGCCGGGTTCCACCACCCTGCCGATGGAAGTGTTCTCGGCGGTACGTCTGGGCGTCAAGCCTGAGATCAACGCCGTGGCCAGCCTGATTCTGCTGGCGGTGTCGATGGTGACTTTCCTCGTCTGGTACTTCGGCCGTCAGGCAGAAGCCAACCGCAAGCGGGCGATTCAAGAAGCGATGGAGCAGACCGCGAACGAGTCGTGGCAGCCGCAACGTGCGGCGACCGCCTAAGCAACATTGATGAATAACTGTGGCGAGGGGATTCATCCCGGTTGGGCTGCGAAGCAGACCCAGCAGTTCTACCTGAAAACTCTGTATTCGGGTTTTGCGACTGCTTCGCAGCCGAGCGGGGATAAATCCCCTCGCCACAAGGTTTATGTGCACCGGGTTTTGGCTTTGTGTTTTTGAATAAGAAGAATGGAGTTGTACCGATGAAAATGTTTGGCAGGACTCTGCTGACACTGTCCTTAACGGGCGCGATGATCATGGGCGCCCAGGCCAACGACAAGGTGCTGCGTGTTTACAACTGGTCCGATTACATCGCGCCAGACACCGTGAAGAAGTTTGAAGACGAAACCGGCATCCGCGTGACCTACGACGTTTTCGACAGCAACGAAACCCTTGAGGCGCGCTTGCTGGCGGGCAAATCCGGGTACGACATTGTCGTGCCGTCGAACAGTTTTCTGGCCAAGCAGATCAAGGCCGGCGTTTACCAGCCGCTGGACAAATCAAAACTGCCGAACTGGAAGAATCTCAACCCGGTGCTGCTGAAAAACGCCGCCGCCAGCGATCCGGACAATGCCCATGCGTTCCCGTACATGTGGGGCTCGATCGGCATCGGTTTTAATCCGGCCAAGGTCAAGGAGGTGCTCGGCGCCAACGCCCCGACCAACTCCTGGGACTTGCTGTTCAAACCCGAGAACGCTGAAAAGCTCAAAGCCTGCGGCATCAGCTTCCTCGACTCGCCGACCGAAATGCTCCCGGCCGCGCTGCATTACCTGGGCTATCCGGTGAACGACAAGGACAAGGCACACATCGGCGAAGCCGAAGCGCTGTTCATGAAGATCCGCCCCTACGTGGCGTATTTCCATTCCTCCAAGTACATCTCGGATTTGGCCAATGGCAACATCTGCGTGGCCGTCGGTTACTCCGGCGACGTGTTGCAGGCCAAGGCCCGTGCGGTGGAATCGGGCAACCACGTGGTGATCGACTACAGCATTCCCAAGGAAGGCGCCGGCAGCTTCTACGACATGGTCGCCATCCCGCGCGATGCGGCGAACGTCGACAACGCCTATCTGTTCATGGATTTCCTGATGCGGCCTGACATCATCGCCGAAGTCACCAACAGCATCGGCTACAGCAACGCCAACGCCGCCGCGACGCCGTTGGTCGATGAAGCGATCCGCAACGAACCGGGCTCGTACCCGTCGCAAGCGGTGATGGCGACGCTGTATGCGGTGCCGGATCAGCCAATTGCTACGCAGCGGATCATGACTCGGGGCTGGACCCGGGTGAAGCTCGGTAAATAAGCACGCCAGTGATCAAAATGTAGGAGTGAGCCTGCTCGCGATAGCGGCGTGTCAGCCAACTGCGATACTGAATGTGCTGACGCATTCGCGAGCAAGCCCGCTCCCACTATAAATCGGTGTTGTGCCGGCAAACGTTTTTCCGTTCACGCAGCGCCTTACCACCGCTGCACCCTGCTCTGAACGGCCTCACCTGGCTCCCTCGGCTCGGGTGAATTTGCAGGCGCCTTCGGGCGCCTTTTTTTGTGCGCTCAGATCAGCGACCAGTCCTGCAACATCCGATAGCGCCCCTTGTGTGATTCGAACAAAGCGAAGCGTTCAGCGCGCAGCAAGAATTCCGGCGGTGTGCTTGCTTCCGGTTCCGCTGCTCGGAATTCGCGCGCCAGGGTCAGGTGCGGGCGGAACTCCCGGGTGGACTCTTCAAAGCCGAATGGCAACATCGCCTGCTCCAGGGCGTAGACCAGACGCAACAACGCCGGCGGTGCCTGCTCGGGTGCCAGCGATAAAACCCCCGCACGTTGCCAGACCTGTAAACGATCCAGCGTAACCCTCAACGCCTGCCCCGGCGTGCGCACGCTGCCAGCCGCTTCGCAGACGCCATGAATCTGCGCTAACGGCACCGCGCCGAGAAACAGCAGGGTCAGATGAAAATTGTCGGCCGGCACCGGTTTACCGCTTCGCAAAGCCAACTGCGCACGCCATTGCGCAATCGCCTTGCGCTGAGCCGGCTGGCAGCCGAGGGCGAAAAACAGCCGCTTCGACGGTTCGTCCCTGCGCACCTCATCCATCATCGCCCTGCCCCCTCGCTCATTGTGATACGTGCGATTCTACACAGCCTGTTCTGACGACTTGCGACAGGAAGCTATAGTTCAAGGATTGCCAACAACCGGAGGCTGCCATGCGCGAGATCCTCAGCAAAGAACCCTGGTGGGCCCGGCCACCACATCCCGGACAGGACGAAAGCGAGCTGGAATGGGGCTGGCTGGTGCATTACAGCGAGGGTGAACCCCGCTTTGAATTCGTGCGCGAGCGTCCAAGCGACGAGGACATACGCCAACGCAAAAGCTGCCGCATCACCCCCTCACCCGAGTGAATACAGCCCGTGAACACTCATCCTGTGGGAGTGGGCCTGCCCGCGAATGCAGTGTGTCAGTTGGCAAAAAGGTGACTGATTCACCGCCTTCGCGAGCAGGCTCGCTCCCACAGGGTCTTGTTGTGTGATGACTATTTCGGCAATCCACAGATCATGTGGGAGCGGGCTTGCCCGCGAATGTGTGTCAGTTCGCAGAAACGTGACTGATTTACCGCCTTCGCGAGCAGGCTCGCTCCCACAGGGTCTTGTTGTGTAATGACTATTTCGGCAATCCACAGATCGTGTGGGAGCGGGCTTGCCCGCGAAAGCGGTGGCTCAGACACCGACTTCTTTCATTCGCCTTGCATGTCGGGTTCGATCGGTTGACTGATCGACTGCCCCGGGCGCCATCCGACACGGTTCACCCCCAGCCCCACCGGCGGCTCATCAGCCGCACCGAGACTGCGCTCGATGTGCCCGGCCATGTGCAGCGTGCCGGCCATGACCCCGGTCGTCGGGTTTTGCACCAGCTTCAGCCAGGCCTTGTCGAAGGTATTGCCCAGACTGCTGCGAATCAGCGATTCGCTGTCGGGGCGGTCGTTGGCCTGGATAATTGCGCGAATACCGGCCACCCCCACTGAGATCATCGCCCCGGCCAGCTTTCCCGCGGCAGCGGCTACTGCGCTGGCCGCGCCGCGCGGGGCCATTTCCGCTTCGATGCGCTGGCTGGCGCGCTTGGCGACCGGGGCCATCGCCGCATCGGTAGAGGAAATGCCCTTGGCGCCGCCGTCGGTGTGGATCTTGTCAATCAGCGCGGCATAGGCTGGCAGGGTGTTCAGCGGCTCGGTGCTGATCACCTTGAACAAGGAAGCATCCCGCGCCGGCGGCGGCCCAAGGGCGATGGCGGAAATCTTCTGCAAGCGCCCGTTCAGCTGCGCCACCGGCACGCCATGGCGCTGGGCGATGAGCAGCATCTGCTGCGCCATCAACTGCGCATAGAACGCCGTGGCCTGGGCGAGAATCGCATCCGGATCGATCTCTACAGCGACGGGGGCCAGCACTCTTTCCTGATATTGCTCAAGCAGATACGCCGCCAGCCGTTTCGCCGAAGCGTCCTGCTCGCCGCCGGCGCTGATCGTGTACCAACTGACCTTCATCGACAGCCATTCCTGGGTCCAGTAGCTGCTGAACCACGGGATGAAATTTTCTTCAGTTTGCTGATAGACCCGCGTGCGCCAATGTTCCATCGAACCACGGGCGAACAGCTTGACCTGCTCGGTGGCCTGCTGCGAGGCGCTGAGGATGTCGCGGTCGATTTGCTGCCAGGTTTGCGGCGACACCACCACGGCTTGCGGCGCACTCACCGGCGTCCGGGCCGAGGAGGCGCAGCCGGCCAGCAGAAACAGTGCGACGACAACCAGCGCGCGCGGGTTCACGGTGGTGGTGTCCTTTGGATGAGGGAGGTGCAGATTTGAGTATAGGTGGGTCAGTCAAAGGTGATGGTGGATGCAGCGGCCTCTTCGCGAGCAGGCTCGCTCCCACAGGTTGGAACGCATTTCAAATGTGGGAGCGGGCTTGCTCGCGAATGCAGAGTGTCAGGTACCACATGCATTGACTGACACACTGCCTTCGCGAGCAAGCCCGCTCCCACCGGGGATATTCGCTGACCATCACTACTGTCGATATTCACCATCGCCACGATTGCCTTCCGCCCATCGTTCATGAAAGGCACGATTAGCGCATCCGACACACAACGAGGCGTTCACATGAAAATGCATACCCCAATCACCCTCTGCGTGAGTTTCCCGGTGTTCGGCAGCAACTACTACGAACAGCATGTAGTGAACCGCAAGGTGCCGACCCTGGTGTTCAACGAAGATTTCGAAGATCTTCTGATGCCCGCCGCGAGCAATCATTTCAGCAATGAAGTGGTCGGCTTCAACGATCAGTTCCGTTTTCTGAGCGACATCCTCGCCACCCATTTGCTGGACATCGAGGCCGCCGTGCCTGCGCGATCCAGCGTCCGGGCGAGCGCTCATTTTTAACCGTTGAGGGCGTTCCCCTTTCGGATGAACGCCCTCTTTTTCATTCAATCAGTCATCGTCGCGATCACGGTAATAACGACGCCCGTCGCGGCGATCGTCATCGCGGTCATCCCAGCGCCGGTCATGATCGTAATAGCGGCCATGATCACGGTCGTAATGCCGGCCATGCCGGTGGTCATCATCAAAGTCTGCAATACAGCCGCCGAGCAGTACGGCGGCGCAAACGGTCAGCAGCATCGTTGTCGCGCGCTTCATTCAACACTTCCCTAAAACCAAGGTCTTGACGACAGAAATCGCCGCGCTGCCGGTGTCGTCGGGACACGCTGCGCGCAGCCGCAGATACGACCGGGCAATCGGTCGATGATTCAGTGGCCACTATCGACCGTTTGTCGCCCCGCCTGCGCTGACCGAACAGCGGCGAAATGCCTCCTATACTGCTTGCAACCAACCCCCACGCAACGGATCTGCGCCCTCAATAACAACAAGCAGAGGTGGACCATGGTCTGGCAGCAAATTTATGACCCGTTCGGCAACCCGGTGCTCTCCACGCTGATGGCCGCCGTGCCGGTGGTGGTGATGCTCGCGGCACTGGCGTTTTTTCACGTCAAGGCGCATCTGGCAGCGTTGCTGGCGCTGGCTTCAGCGTTGCTCATTTCGATTTTTGCCTTCGATATGCCGGCGGGCATGGCCGGTTCGGCGGCGTTGTTCGGCGCGGCGAATGGCCTGCTGCCGATCGGCTGGATCGTCCTTAACATCATCTTTTTGCATCGCCTGACCACCGAGAACGGTTCGTTCAAAGTGCTGCAGGACTCTCTGGCGCGCATCACCGATGACCGCCGCTTGCAGCTGTTGCTGATCGCCTTCTGCTTCGGCGCGTTTTTCGAAGGCGCGGCGGGCTTCGGCACCCCGGTGGCGGTGACCGGGGCGATTCTGATCGGCCTGGGTTTTTCGCCGCTGGCGGCATCGGGCCTGGCGCTGATCGCCAATACTGCGCCGGTCGCGTTTGGTGCGCTGGGCACGCCGATCATCACCTTGGCCAAAGTCACCGGGCTGGACGAAATGGAGCTGTCGATGATGGTCGGGCGGCAGTTGCCATTCTTTTCGGTGCTGGTGCCGTTCTGGTTGATCTGGGCCTTTGCCGGGTGGCGCAAGATGCTTGAGGTATGGCCGGCGATTCTGGTGGCCGGCGTCAGTTTCGCCATCCCGCAATTCGTCGTGTCGAACTACCACGGGCCGATGCTGGTGGATGTGATCGCCGCGCTGATTTCCATGGCCTGTCTGACGCTGTTTTTGAAAGCCTGGAAACCGGCGACCATCCACACATCGGCGGCGCTGTCCGGCCGCGTCGACAATTCAAAGGTTGATGAACAAAACATCACCGCCAGCGCCGCGTTCAGCGATCAGGCGCGCCCGGCGGTGATGCGCGCGTGGATGCCGTGGATCATCCTCACCGTGTTCGTGTTTGCCTGGGGCACCCAGGGTTTCAAAAACATGTTCGATACGCGCCCGGTGATTGATCCGGTCACGCAGTCGGCCAAGCTTGATGCGCAAGGCAAACCCATGCGCGAGGCCAATCCGCTCTTCGCCCCGGCAGTGACCTTTACCAGCCTGCACCTGCAGATCGAAAAAGTCCCGCCAGTGGTCGCGGCACCGAAAGCCGAGGAAGCGGTGTACAAATTCACCTGGCTGACCGCGACCGGCAGCGGGATTTTGCTGGCGGCGATCGTGGGCGGCTTGCTGATGGGCTATTCGATCCCGCAATTGATCAAGCAGTACCTGCGCACGTTGTGGGTGGTGCGGTTTTCGCTGATCACCATTGCGGCGATGCTCGCGCTGGGCTTTCTCACTCGGTATTCGGGGCTGGATGCGACGATGGGGCTGGCGTTCGCCGCGACGGGGATTTTCTACCCGATGTTCGGCACCCTGCTCGGCTGGCTCGGGGTGGCACTGACCGGCTCCGATACCGCGTCGAACGTGCTGTTCGGCGGCTTGCAACGGGTGACCTCGGAACAGCTCGGGATCAGCCCGGTGCTGATGGCGGCAGCGAACAGTTCCGGCGGCGTGATGGGCAAAATGGTCGACGCGCAATCCATCGTCGTCGCCTCCACCGCGACCCGCTGGTACGGCCATGAGGGCGAGATCCTGCGTTACGTGTTTTTCCACTCCATCGTGCTGGCGATCCTGGTTGGCGGGCTGGTGACGTTGCAGGCGTATGTGCCGCCGTTTACTTCGATGGTGGTGGGGCATTAACTGGAGAAACACATCTCCACTGTAGGAGCGAGCCTGCTCGCGATAGCGGTCTGTCAGTCAAATCAGTATCAACTGACGGACCGCTATCGCGAGCAGGCTCACTCCTACAGGGGTTTTGTGTTGTTTTGAAGATTGATGAATCCAGCACATAACCCTTTAGCGCAAATCCGACAAAACCTTTTCCCCTCTCCGGCGGTCACTCCTTAACGAGACTGGCATGCATGCCGGCGCGCCCCTTTGGGCCTTTTTGCAATCCTGCCGCCCGATGAGACAAGGAATCGAATCATGCCGATTTCCCGACGCAATTTCATGATCCTCGGCGCCGTAACCGCGACGGCGTTCGCAATGCCCCCTTTCATCAGCCTCAAGGCCTACGCGGCCAGTCTGGAGCAAACGGCCATGAGCAAAGTCACCCTGCACGTCAACGGTAAACCGCAAACGCTGGATGTCGACAACCGCACCACCCTGCTCGATGCCCTGCGCGAACACCTGCACCTGACCGGCACCAAGAAAGGCTGCGACCACGGCCAGTGCGGCGCCTGCACGGTGATCGCCGACGGGCGGCGGATCAATGCCTGCCTGACCCTGGCGGTCATGCACGAGGGCAGCGAGGTCACCACCATTGAAGGCCTCGGCATGCCGGACAAACTGCATCCGATGCAAGCCGCATTCATCAAGCACGACGGTTATCAATGCGGCTATTGCACGCCGGGGCAGATCTGCTCGGCGGTCGCCGTGCTCAAGGAAATCCGCGACGGCATTCCCAGCCACGTCAGCCCGAGCCTGACCGAGCCGCCGAAGCTGATCGCCGCCGAATTGCAGGAGCGCATGAGCGGCAACATCTGCCGCTGCGGCGCTTACTCGAACATCATCGAAGCCATCACTGAAGTCGCGGAGGTGCCGGCATGAGAGCCTTCAATTACAGCCGCGCCGACTCGCCTGCCGCAGCCGCCGCACAAGCTGCGCAAGTCCAGGGCGCGAAGTTCATCGCCGGCGGCACCAACCTGCTCGACCTGATGAAACTCGACATCGAGACCCCGGCGCACCTGATCGACATCAACCACCTCGGCCTGGATCAGATCGAAGCCACGCCCGAGGGCGGACTGCGCATCGGCGCATTGGTGCGCAACACCGACCTGGCCGCCGATACCCGCGTGCGCAAGGATTACGCCCTGCTTTCCCGCGCCCTGCTCGCCGGCGCGTCCGGGCAACTGCGCAACATGGCGACCACCGCCGGCAACCTGTTGCAGCGCACCCGCTGCCCGTACTTTTACGACACGCACCAAGCCTGCAACAAACGCAATCCCGGCAGCGGCTGCGCAGCCATCGGCGGGGTCACACGGCAATTGGCGATCATCGGCGTCAGCGACGCGTGCATTGCCACCCACCCAAGCGACATGGCCATCGCCATGCGCGCCCTCGATGCGCAGATTGAAACGGTGAAACCCGACGGCAGCACGCGCAGTATCCCGATGGCTGACTTTCATCAGTTGCCGGGCAACACACCGAATATCGAAACCAGCCTCACGCCCGGCGAATTCATCACCGCCGTAACGCTGCCGCCTCCGGTCGGTGGCACGCACATTTATCACAAGGTGCGCGATCGCTCGTCCTACGCCTTTGCGCTGGTCTCGGTGGGTTTGATCCTGCAAAAGGACGGCACAGGCCGCGTGGCGGTCGGCGGCATCGCGCCGAAACCGTGGCGGGTCGAAGCCGCCGAGGCGCTGCTGCCAAAAGGCGCAAAAGCGGTCAGCGAACGCCTGCTCGAAGGCGCGACACCCACCGCTGACAACCAATTCAAACTGACACTGGTCGAGCGCACGCTGGCCTCGGTGTTGGCGCAAGCGAGGGAAACGGCATGAAATTCGACACGCCCGCCACCACCAACCCCATCGACCGCCTGAAGGTCGTCGGCCACCCCACCGAGCGCATCGAAGGTCCGCTGAAAACCAGTGGCCAGGCCACTTATGCCTACGAGCAACATGAGGCAGCAGCCAACCAGGCTTACGGCTTCATGGTCGATTCGGCCATCGCCAAAGGCCGGATCAAAGCGATTCATCTGGACGAGGCCAAAGCCGCGCCGGGCGTGCTGGCGATCGTCACTGCCGAGAACGCCGGCAAGCTCGCCAAGGGCGATTACAACGCTGCGCACCTACTCGCCGGGCCTGAAGTCCAGCACTATCAGCAGGCCGTCGCACTGGTCGTCGCCGAGACCTTCGAACAAGCCCGCGCCGCCGCGCAATGGGTCAAGGTTGATTACGAAACCACGGAAGGCAAGTTCGATCTGGCCAGCGTCAAAGATCTGGGCGTCGAGCCGAAAGACGAGTTGCCTGACGTCAATCACGGTGATTTTGACAAGGCGTTTGCCGCGGCGCCGGTGCAGTTCGATCAGACCTACACCACCCCTGACCAGTCCCACGCGATGATGGAACCGCACGCGACACTGGCCGCATGGGAAGGCGATCAGCTGACCGTGTGGACGTCGAACCAGATGGTCGCCTGGAGTGTCGGTGACATCGCGAAAACCCTCGGCCTGCCGAAGGAAAATGTCCGTTTGGTCTCGCCGTACATCGGCGGTGGTTTTGGCGGCAAGTTGTTCATCCGCGCCGACGTGATCCTGGCCGCCCTCGGGGCGCGCATGGCCGGCAGACCGGTGAAAGTCGCCCTGGCTCGCCCGCAGATGGCGAATAACACCACCCACCGCCCGGCGACGATTCAGCGCATCCGCATGGGTGCAACCGCTGACGGCAAGCTCACGGCCATTGCCCACGAAGGCTGGTCGGGCAACCTGGCTGACGGCAAGGTCGAACTCGCCGCGCAGCCGAGCCAACTGCTCTACGCCGCGCAAAACCGCCGCGTCAGCATGCGCCTGGCGCCGCTCGACTTGCCCGAGGGCAACGCCATGCGCGCGCCCGGCGAAGCGCCGGGGCTGATGGTGCTGGAAATCGCCATGGACGAAATGGCCGAACAGCTGAACATGGACCCGGTGCAATTTCGCATTCTCAACGACACCCAGGTCGATCCGGTGAAAACCGAGCGGCCATTCTCCCAACGCCAACTGATCAAATGCCTGCAGACCGGTGCCGAGAAGTTCGGCTGGAATCAGCGCAAGGCGAAGCCGGGCACGCACCGAGAAGGCCGTTGGCTGATCGGCATGGGCGTCGCCGCGGCGTTTCGCAACAACCTGCTGGTCAAGTCCGGCGCCCGCGTACGGCTGGAGCGCGATGGCAAAGTCGTCGTGGAAACCGACATGACCGACATCGGCACCGGTAGCTACACGATCATCGCGCAGACGGCGGCCGAAATGATGGGCGTTGGCCTCGATGATGTGGTGGTGCGTCTGGGTGATTCAAACTTTCCGGTGTCAGCCGGCTCCGGCGGCCAGTTCGGCGGTAACTGCTCGACCGCAGGCGTCTACGCTGCCTGCGTAAAACTGCGCGAAGCGGTGGCGGCCAGACTGGGGCTGGCGGCGGATCAGGCCGAATTCGTCGACGGGCAAGTGCGCGTCGGCAGCCAAAGCCTGCCGCTGCGCAACGCGGCGGCAGACGGCGCACTGGTCGGCGAGGACAGCATCGAGTTCGGTGATCTGGCCGAGAAATACCAGCAATCGACCTTCGGCGCGCACTTTGTCGAAGTCGCCGTCGATGCCGCCACCGGCGAAGTGCGCGTGCGGCGCATGCTTGCGGTGTGCGCTGCCGGGCGGATTCTCAACCCGACGTCGGCACGCAGTCAGGTGATCGGCGCGATGACCATGGGCGTCGGCGCGGCATTGATGGAAGAACTGGCGGTGGACAAACGCCTGGGCTTTTTCGTCAACCATGATCTGGCTGGATATGAAGTGCCGGTGCATGCCGACATTCCGCATCAGGAGGTAATTTTCCTGGATGAAACCGACCCGATTTCTTCGCCGATGAAGGCCAAGGGTGTCGGTGAGTTGGGGATTTGCGGCGTGAGTGCGGCGGTGGCGAATGCGATCTATAACGCCACCGGGGCGCGGGTCAGGGAGTATCCGATTACGCTGGACAAGATTCTTGATTCGTTGCCGGAGATGATCTGAAAACGTCCCTGTGGGCGCTGCGGCACGCTGCGATCTTTTGATGTTCAAAGCAAGATCAAAAGAATCGCAGCCTCGTTGCACTCGACAGCTCCTACAGGTGGCGCCACTTCACGGTAATTGCGTTGTTGCTCGAAGCGTTGCGCTGGGGCAGCAACGTTTGTGCGGGGTCAGCCCACCAGCGCAATCAACTGATGCCGCTGCGCATCGGTCAACATCGGCCCGAATCCCGCCCCGGCGTTATCGGCCATGTAACGCGGATTGCCGGTCCCCGGTATCACGCAGGTCACCGCTGGATGTGCCAGCAAAAATTTCAGCGCCAGTTGCGGCCAACTGTTGACCTGCACATCCGAGACCCACGCCGGCAGGGCTTTGCCCTTGAGCCGGGCGAGCAAATCGCCGCCACCAAACGGCCGGTTGCAAATCACCGCCACTCCACGTTCGCGGCACAGCGGCAGAATGCGTTTCTCGACACCTCGGTCGTCGAGGGCGTAATTGATTTGCAGAAAATCGAGCTTTTCGGCTTTCAGGACGGCTTCAACTTCGTCGTAGGCCGAGGAGGTGTAATGCGTGATGCCGATATAGCGAATCCGTCCCTGCTCTTTCCATTCGCGCAGCGTCGGCAGGTGGGTTTTCCAGTCGAGCAGGTTATGGATCTGCATCAAGTCGATGCGTTCGGTTTGCAGCAGGTTGAACGACTGCTCCATCTGCGCGATGCCCTCCTCACGTCCACGGGTCCACACTTTGGTTGCCAGAAAGGCCGGCGAGCGTGGTTCGTGAATCGATAGCAACTCGCCGGTGGTCTGCTCGGCGCGGCCGTACATCGGCGAGCTGTCGACCACCGTGCCGCCCTTGCGAAACAGTTCGCTGAGTACCGCCGGTAACTGTTTGTAAGCCGGATCACCCGGGGCGACGTCGAAACCGCGATAGGTGCCCAACCCGACCATGGGCAGCGACTCGGAGCTGGAAGGGATGGTACGGGTCTGCATAGTCTGCTCTCCTGCCTTGTCCGGCGAAGTGACGGTTGGCGGCAAGACAGTGGCCAGCGCCCGATCAACCGTAAAAACCGCCGTCGCCTCGGCAGCCAGCCTCAGCAAGCGACGACGGGAGTAACCCTCAGTGTGGCGCATGCGGGTCCTCCTGCTGCGCGGATCTGTTGCATGTTGTGTGCGACGGCTGTCAGGCGCAGTTGCTGAACTACACTGCGACAGCAAACCCCCTCACCCCGTTAAAAGTAGCCGAATGTCCCGAACGCTGATGTCACTCGTCGTTTTCATCGCTGCCGTGTACCTGGTGCTGTGTGCGGCGCTGTTCGTGTTTCAGCGTTCGCTGATCTATTTTCCACAGCCTGCCGCAGTAACCTCAGCAGATTCACGGCTGAAGCTGTCGATGCCGGACGCGGAGGTTTGGGTGACCACTCGCGAGCGCAGCGGATCGCGGGCACTGATCTATTTCGGCGGCAATGCCGAAGACGTTTCGCGCAATCTTGAGGAATTTGCCGAGGCGTTTCCCGATTACGCGCTGTATTTTTTGCACTATCGGGGCTTTGGCGGCAGCACTGGCTCACCTTCCGAAGCGGCGATTGCCGAAGATGCGCTGGCATTGTTCGATCAGGTGTATGCGAGCCACCCGCAAATTGCCGTGGTCGGACGAAGTCTGGGCTCGGGCGTGGCGGTGCGTCTGGTCAGCCAGCGGCCGGTGCAGAAGCTGATATTGGTGACGCCGTTCAACAGCCTCAAGGAAATCGCCGAGCAGCAATACCCATGGGTGCCGGTGAAGTGGTTACTCAAGGATCGTTTCGAATCGGGCAAGTACGCGGCGCATATCCGCGTGCCGACGTTGTTGTTGGCGGCCAGTGATGACGAAGTGATTGGACGCAGCAGCACGCAGCGGTTGTTCGAAAGCTTCCCTCAAGGCGTGGCGACGCTGAAGGTGGTACCGGATTCGGGGCATAACTCGATTTCCGGGCGGGGAGAATATTGGCGGTGGATGGGGGATGTGTTGAATCGCTGAGGTCGGGCCTGAGTGAGGAGTTGTTTCCACTGGCCCTATCGCGAGCAGGCTCACTCCTACATTTGGCATACCTTGCACCTGTAGGAGTGAGCCTGCTCGCGATGGCGTCGGTCCAGACGACACCATTCTGCGAGTTTAAAAATGCCCCCGCCGCCCCTGAACCAAGTCCGCAAACCCCAGTCCTATTCGCGCCGCCCTGCGCGGCTCTCCCACTTTAGCGCTGTCCCCCCTTGAGCTGCCCGTCCCATGCGCCACGCCGTTCGTTCGTCTCGCCTGCTTTCGCTGTGCCTGCTGATCCTGTCGCCACTGTTTGTGCCAACTGCCCATGCCGGAGCAGAGCGACAATTGGTGGCCGCCATCAACGACTATCGTGCGCATCCGCAGCGCTGCGAGCGCCGGCCGGGACAACGCCTGGCGCCTCTGACGTTGCAGGCGAATCTGGCCTTGCCGATCGGCTATCGCTATGGCGGCGGCATGCGGGAAGCGTTGAAGTCGTCCGGGTATTCGGCCGTCGCGGTGCGCAGCATTCGCATTGTCGGTGCCGAGGACGCCGACGAGGCTTTCGACCTGTTGCAGAGTGATTACTGCGCCGCCTTGCTGGATGCCAGCTATGCCGATATCGGCGTCAGCCGATCGCGCAATCAATGGCAAGTGGTGCTCGCGCAACCGGTGCTCGACCGTCGCGTCGGCGATAACCGCAGCGTTGGCAAAGCTTTGCTCGCCGAGGTCAACGCCGCCCGCGCCCGTCCGCGGATGTGCGGACGCCAGCGTTTCGCCGCGGCCCGACCACTGAGCTGGAATGCCGCACTGGGCGCAGCGGCACAGGGACACAGCAAAGCCATGGCGTATGGCAACTACTTTGCCCACCGCGACCCTGACGGCGATATGCCCGCCGATCGCGCCCGGGCTGCCGGTTATCGTGGTCGGCAAGTGGGCGAGAACATTGCCGCCGGACAAAGTTCGCCCGGCAAGGCGATGGCGGGCTGGCTGGCCAGCCCGGGCCATTGCGCCAACCTGATGAGCCCGATCTTCACGCAGGTGGGCGCGGGGTTCACCAGTGAATCGCGCAGTGATAAAGGCGTCTACTGGACGATGCTGTTCGGCGCGCCGTAAGTCACGGCTGGCTCCGGGCGTTTTCATCGCCGGGGGTGGCCGGGCGCGGCATGACGTGCTGATGTCCGGTCGGATCCTTGATCTGCACAACGTTGCCCTTCTGCCAGGCGTCAGCCCCAGGCGCAACAGGCGCCGGTTTGATCCCGGCGCGAGCCTGTTTCTTCTCGGCGCTGTCGACGCCCAGACGCTGATCGCGCTGGCGGACCATTTGCGCATCCGCTTGACCGTCAGCAGTGAAGCCCATCATCAATTGCGGCACGCCCAAAGGCAGTTGCTTGTCCTGATCGGTGTGCCAGGTGTGCCAGGTCTTGCCGTAGGTATTGGCGAGTTTTTCCATCAGACGGGTTTCCGCCACTTGTGGAATGCCTGGCGCGATCAGCTGACCTGAGGTGACTTCATGCGCGTGACTGTGCCACAGCGCCTTTTCCTTGGCAGGCAACTGCGTGAACAGACGCTGGCTGATGATGTACTCCACGCCCATCAACTTGGCTTCGGTGGTGTTGCCATCGTAGATCACGCACTGAAACACTTCTTCGTTGAGCGCCGAACAGTAGTGATGCGCTTCCATCTGGGCGTCAGGATGGCCGTTGTAGAAATGGAAGCCATCCAGGTACATGTTCAACGCACGGATCGGCGGCTTGTCCTGCAGCCACTGCGCGCCGACTTCGAGCATCTCTGTGTCGGAGGCTTTGGCCTGACCGGGCGTCTGCACCGGCGAATCGGTGTTGCTCATCGCGCAACCGGTCAGGGCCGCAACCATCAAGCCCACGGGAACCCAACGTCCCTGCAAGGTCGTGCTACGCATGTTTCGCTCCTCGATCATTCAGTGGCGGGCTGGCTTGCCCTGTTCTGCAACTGAAAGCAGGAGAACGACAGAGTTCGAAAAAATGCGCCGGGATCAGACCGGAGAAATCGTAGCGAGGACACCAATCAGAATGGTCAGGGTCAGAAAACCGCCGAGAAAAAACGCCATCTTGTACATACAGCTCTCCTCAATGCCAAACCTGCGGTGCACTGGACGCTTCGGGATGAAGACTTGTCGCGAGTGACCGCACTGCCGGGCATTTTGAGCGTGTGGCTGTGTTAGATACAGAGGCAGATGAGACTGAAAAATACGGATCAGATGCGCATCTGATCCGCTTCCGACATAGGCAGGTATTCAATTTAATATTCAAGGATCCCATTTCAGCCGGACTGATCTAGAGTCATTGCCGTCGAACAACAATAAAAAACAGGAGTGACCATGCCCGATCTCGCCTTACAGCCCAATGTCAGCGCATCCCTCGAGCGCTGGCACGAGATGATTCGCAGCGGCAATCTCACCGCCCTTCCCGAACTGCTTGATCCGCAAGCCGTGTTTCGCTCGCCCATGGCCCACACGCCCTACCCTGGCGCGCCGGTGGTGGCCATGATCCTTAACACCGTGTTCGAGGTCTTTGAGGATTTCACCTATCACCGCGAGCTGGCCACCGCTGATGGCTTGAACGTGATTCTTGAGTTCAGTGTCAGGGTCGGTACGAAAGAACTCAAAGGCATCGACATGATTCGCTTCGACGACAGCGGCAAGATTATCGAGTTTGAAGTGATGGTGCGGCCGCTGAGCGGGTTGCAGGCGTTGGGCGAGGAAATGGGCCGGCGGTTGGGTGCCTACCTGGCGAACGCGAAAATCTGAATTCCCCCCTACGCTCCTTCCAAATCCAGGCCACAAAAAAACCCACTGACCGTCGCCGGTTCAGTGGGTTTTGTGTGTCAGGGTTCTAGTTACAGAGCCATGTCACGTGCAGCGCTTTCCTTCGGTGCCACAGCCTTCTGAGCCGCAGCGCCGGCTGCCGGAGCAGCGGCCTGACCGATCACCGGAGGCGTCGGCAGTTCGAGGATCTTGGCGGTGTAGGCCCACTCTGCGGCCACTTTGGCCGGATCGCTGTTCAGCTGGGTACCGTAGCTAGGCACGATCTGGTGCAGCTTGGTCTGCCACTCAGGGGTCGCGACTTTGTCTTTGAAGACTTTCTGCAGCACGCTCAGCATGATCGGTGCAGCGGTCGACGCGCCTGGCGATGCGCCCAGCAGGCCGGCGATGGAACCGTCTTGCGAGGTAACGATCTCGGTGCCCAGTTTCAGCACGCCGCCCGCGGCTTCATCACGCTTGATGATTTGCACGCGCTGGCCGGCTTGCCACAGGCGCCAGTCTTCAGCCTTGGCGTTCGGGAAGTACTCCTTCAGCGCGTTCAGACGGTCTTCATCCGACAGCATCAGTTGACCGGCAAGGTACTCGACCAGCGGGTATTCCTTGATGCCGACCTTGGTCATTGGCCAGATGTTGTGGGTGGTGGTGCTGGTCAGCAGGTCCAGGTACGAGCCTTCCTTGAGGAACTTGGTGCTGAAGGTCGCGAACGGGCCAAACAAGATGACGCGCTTGCCGTCCAGGACACGGGTGTCCAGGTGCGGAACGGACATCGGTGGCGCGCCAACCGAGGCTTTACCGTAGGCCTTGGCCAGATGCTGTTCGGCAATGGTCGGGTTCTCGGTCACCAGGAACGAGCCACCCACCGGGAAGCCTGCGTATTCCTTGGCTTCAGGAATGCCCGACTTTTGCAGCAGGTGCAGGGCACCGCCGCCAGCGCCGATGAACACGAACTTGGCGTCGGTTTCGGTTTTGCTGCCGTCTTTGAGGTTTTTGTAGCTGACGCGCCAGGTGCCGTCGGCGTTCTTGGTGATGTCCTCGACTTCGCTCGACAGTTTCAAGTCGAAGTTAGGCTTGGTCTGCAGGTGCGCGGCGAACTGGCGGGTGATTTCGCCGAAGTTCATGTCCGTTCCCAGCGGGCTCCAGGTGGCCGCGATTTTCTGGTTCGGGTCACGCCCTTCCATCATCAACGGGACCCACTTCTTGATCACAGCCGGGTCTTCGGAGTATTGCATGCCAGCGAACAGCGGGCTCGCTTGCAGGGCTTCGTAGCGCTTTTTCAGGAACTTGATGTTGTCATCGCCCCACACGAAGCTCATGTGCGGAGTTGTGTTGATGAACGAGCGCGGGTTCTTCAGAACGCCTTGCTGAACCTGCCAGGCCCAGAACTGACGGGACACCTGGAACGCTTCGTTGATCTCGACAGCTTTCGGGATCGTCACGTTGCCTTTGTCGTCTTCCGGGGTGTAGTTCAGCTCGGCGAGCGCCGAGTGACCGGTACCGGCGTTGTTCCAGCCATTGGAGCTTTCCAGGGCGACGCCATCGAGGCGCTCGACCATTTCCATCGACCAGCTCGGCTCCAGCTCATTGATCCACACACCCAGGGTGGTGCTCATGATGCCGCCGCCGATCAGCAGGACGTCAACTTTCTTTGCTTCTTCAGCATTGGCGGACGACATCCCCATCGCCAAAGCCAGCCCCAGCAAGGCTGTGTTCACTTTTTTAAACATCTGTTGCACCTATGGATAAAACGCCTTCCGCCCGCCGCTGTTATCTGTATGCGCTCCGCTTGGCTGACGCTCAGGCTCGCGTCGCGGATGACGGCACACTTCAATATTGACGGGTGGGCACACAAGGCCGACATGCCGCATCGACCCCAGTTAATGTCCCTTCTGAACTGACTTCTTATCGTTATTGGCTTCAGCTGCTTGAGCGACAGGGATCCCGTCGGCCCGCCCCAAAAGGCAGGCCAACCGAATTAGGTCAAACCAAGTTGGCGCGAAGAATATCACGTCAGGGCAAACTCGCGCGTCGCTTCTGACCTGAAAGTCTTTTTGCACTCAGGCACTTATCGGCCGACAAGCGCCGAACATGACCCGTCGACGCTGCACAATCCCGAAAGAACCTGCTACGTTGTACGATGACTGACGAATTCAGCAGTCAACAACCCATAACAACAAGGAAAATCTTCAATGAACAAGACCCGCCTCCTGATCGGTTTTCTCTGCGCCTTCAGCGGCTACGCCATCGCCGCCCCTGCCCCGGCCGAGAAAGATGTCGCCCAAGCGGTTGATCACCTGACCCAGGCGATGCTGCACAAGGACATTGCCGAGCTCAACGCACTCACCGCGCCCAACCTGACTTATGGCCACTCCAGCGGCAAAATCCAGGACAAAAAGGAATTCATCGCCGACATCGAAACCGGCCGAAGTGCATTCAAGACCCTTGAAATGCAAAAACAGACCATCACCCTGTCTGGCGATACCGCGCTGGTGCGTAACCATTTTTCCGCGCAGGCGTTGAAGGGTACCGAGGTGATTCCGACCGAGATCGAAAATTTTCAGATCTGGCAGAAGCAGGATGGCAAGTGGTTGTTGATCGGACGGCAGGCGTTCAAGTTCTGATCGAAGGTCAATTGGCCTGATTCAATGTTGTCTGGGCGGGCCTCTTCGCGGGCAAGCCCGCTCCCACAGGGTTTGGTGGTGTTGAGTTCCTTGTGGGAGCGAGCCTGCTCGCGAAGGCGGCCGGCCAGGCGCTATAAAAACTGCCTGCTTCAACTGAATTTCAAAGCCGAAACCGATCCACCGACTGCGCCAACTGCCCCGCCAGATTCGACAACTCATCTGTCGTCGTAGCTGTCTGCCCGATCACCCGACTATTGCCCTCGGACATTCCGGCAATCATTTCCACCTGATGAGCAATCTCATTGCTGGCGTGACTCTGCTCGCCAATGGTGCGGGTGATGTCGTTGACCAGTTGCGTGGTGTTCAGTGTGGCTTCAAGGATTTCGCGAATTGCCCGCTCCACCTCGGCCGTCACTGCCATGCCCTTGTCGACTTGCGCCACGCCGGCCTCCATGCTGCTGACCGCTTCGCGCGTGCTGTTTTGAATGCGCGCGACCATCGCGGCAATCTCCTGGGTCGACGCGCTGGTGCGCGCCGCCAGGCTGCGCACTTCATCGGCCACCACGGCAAAGCCGCGGCCCTGTTCGCCGGCGCGTGCGGCTTCAATTGCGGCATTGAGCGCCAGCAGGTTGGTCTGGTCGGCGATGCTCTTGATCACTTGAATGATGTTGAAGATCGCCTCGGATTCCTGGTCCAGCGTGCGAATCACCTGCGCCGACTGTTGCGCCGAACGCGCAATGTCGTCCATGTCGCTGACCACTTGATGAATCACCCCGCCGCCCTCCTTGGCCAGGGTTTCGGCCTGATTGGCCATGTGCAGGGCACGCTCGGCGTGGCGGGTGATTTCTTCGATGCTGGCGGTCATCTGGCTGGCGGCGGCCGCCATCGTACCGGCGGCGACACTTTGTTGCTGACTGCTGTCGGCGACCTGATGGCAGCCCTGACTGAGTTGCTCGCTCATGCCGCTGACGCCGTGGGCGTTGCGCCGCACCACATCGATCATGTTGCGCAAATCCCGTTGCATCGTCGCCAGCGTGCGGATCAGAACACTGGCTTCGTCTTTACCGGCGGGTTCGATGATCGGTTCGCTGAGATTGCCATGGGCGATGCTTTCAGCGATGCGGCTGGCGGACTTGAGCGGGCCCATGATACTCAGGATGACCCAGCGCCCCTGCCCCAGCAGCAACACAAGGCCAGCAATCAGCACCACGCCCAACGCGAGGTTGGCATGGCGGATGGCAGCTTCGGTGCCTTCGCTGGTGTGCAGGGTGTTGCTTTCAATGAGTTCGCTGAGCGCGCCCATCTGCTCTTCGAGTTGGGTAAACGCGCTATTGAAGGTGCCAAGCTGTTGCTGGGCGGCGTCCGGATTGTCCAGCGCCACCGCGACGATCTGTTCGCCGGTCTTGATGTAGGTGTCGAGGCTCGGCTTGATTTGCTCCAGCGCCGTGCGCAAGGTCGGGTTGATCGGCAGTTTCAGGTTGTCTTCGAGCACCTGGTGAAAATGCCCGGCGTGCTCGGCAATCGACTCACGCACTTCAGCGGCGGTACTGGTGCTTTTGCCCAGGCCGACCAGCAGCGCCGAATAAACATCGGCGCGCAGGGCGTCGTGCATCATGTCCGCTTCCATGTGGTTGCGCAGCGCACTCATGCTGGCGGCATTGTCGCTGACGGCGGCAGCCATCCGCTGGTTACCGACATAACTGACCAGACTCACGATCAGCGCCGTCAACAGACTGGTCGCAATCAGCAACACCAAACGCAGTTTGATCGACACCGTGGAATCTCCCCTGGACACGCGGAATTGCGCTTGTCGGGTTTCAGTTAAGCCTATTTCGCTATACCTGCCGACACAGAGCGTATCGGCTGATGTCAGCACCGACTTGAATCCGGCAAAACTTTTGCTTTGAGCGGCCAGTCACATTTTGCAGCGCCGATGGATTCGCCTTCATCGCCGGTTAACACAGGCAAGGTATCGAGTCCGTCGTCAAGAACACTCATGCAGCTAAAGGAAACGCTAATGAAACGCGCATTGTGGTTAGGTCTGCTCGGCACCTTCGCCATCGGTTCGGCACAGGCAGCAACGGAAAAAGTCGCGATCAACCTGGTCAGTGCCGACGGTGCGCCGCAGGCGATCGGCTCGATCACGGTCAGCGAGACCCCGTATGGTCTGCTGTTCACGCCCGATCTGAAATCGCTGCCGGCCGGCGTTCACGGCTTTCACGTCCATGAAAACGGCAGTTGCGAGGCCGGCGTGAAGGACGGCGTCAAAGGTGCCGCGTTGGCGGCTGGCGGACATTTTGACCCGCAGAAAACCGGCAAGCACCTCGGGCCCTACGCCGACGGCCATCTGGGAGACTTGCCAGCGGTGTACGTGACGGCGGACGGCGTGGCCAACTATCCGGTGCTCGCCCCGCGCCTGAAGAAAATCGCCGAGATCGAAGGCCACGCGCTGATGATTCACGCCGGTGGCGACAACCATTCCGATACGCCCAAACCACTGGGCGGTGGCGGCGATCGCATGGCTTGTGGGGTGGTCTGAGCCTTCAGCGCGGCGCTCGGCGCCAACCTGCCAATACCAGCAAAGACAGCCCGGCGCCGAACAGCGCCAGGGCCATGTCTTTCTGCGAATCCCACGGATCGTTCTGCGCGCCGACGAACGCCTGGCCGGTGTCATCCCCCAGATAGGCGCCGCCCACCCACTCGATCAATTCGTACAACGCCGAGGTTGCGAGGACCACGTTCAAGGCCAGCAGCGTCAGCCAGGCGCCGCGCAATGGCGTCAGGCGCAGCAGCACTTCGCGTATCGGCCAGACCAACAGCAATCCGTAACTCAGGTGCACCAGCCGATCATAGTGATTGCGTTCCAGGCCTAGGGTCTTGTTGACACTGACGCCGGTCAGCAGCGTGCTCCACTGATCGTAAGGCACTCGCGAATAGGTGTAATGGGCGCCTACTTCATGGATGCACAGGAAGGCGAAGATCATCCCCAACGACAGTGTCGAGAGGCGAAAACGCCGATGCGCCAGCAGCAGGGTCAACACCAGCGCCACCGCGAGGACATTCTCCAGCAACCAGTCGACGCGGCTGCGCGGGGCAATGCCGAGCACGATGGTCAACAGGACAAATGCGCCGAACAATGCGGCTTCGATTCGCGGATCTGCGGGGCGTACAACGTTGTGGCTGACTCTGACGAGCATGATTCGTTTCTCGGCAATGCAGGCATGCGGTAGACCCTTCGCCGCTTCGCCCGGTTCCTCACCGCTGCGTTTTCGTCGCGTACGGAACTCCCGCGCGCGGTTTACCTCTGACGTTATGCAGTCCCTTCCTTTTTGCTTCGCGCTTGTGGAGGAACACGTCATGCGCAAGTTAGTCCTGGTTTCTTCTTTACTTCTCTGTCTGCCGGTCGGTTCGGCGCTGGCCCGCGTCGATGCGGGTGATGTTGCCACCTCGGCGGGTGTCTCCGCGTCGCTGTACTCGACCTTCAAGGACGACAAAATGGTGATTCCGGCCCGTGACGACGTGTCTGCCTTTGTCGCCAGCGGCGGGGCCATCCGTGGGGTTTATCTTGAGTCGGTACTGCAACAGGTGCGCCAGGCCAACCCTGGCCTCAATGCCAGTGACGAAGACCTGGCCAACGCCATTCTGGTGCAATACGAAGGCCTGCATCAGTAGCCACGAGGGAAGCAGCGGCCGATGGACGGCCGCTGAGTGCACATAGGCAAAACTGTCCGACGGCCTCTATGATGGAGGCCATGACGACGAACGTGCCCTTGCGCTCTCCCTGCCCACCCGGCGCCTGCATCTGCGGGCGCGATCCGTTGCTGGAAACGCCCGGTGCGGATCTGCGCATTCTGCGCCTGACTCGCGCCGAGGAAAAAATCCTCCTGGCGCGCCTGGAACAACTCAAAGACCTCGACGATCTCAAACGCCTGCAGCAGCGCATGTTTGAGCAACTGGGCATCCGCGTCGACGTTGCTCCCGGCTTCAACGAAGTGCGCACCATGCGCGGTATCGCCATCCACATCGACGACTTGCCCGGCCTGTGCCGCAAGACTCGCGCGGCGATCCCGGCGGCGATTCGCAAGGGCCTGGAAAACCACCCGCAAATCGCCTTCGAACTGCTCAACGCCCACGACTTGCTACGCGACACCTGATCATTTTTTCAGGCCGACGCGTTTACGCATTTCTGCGGTGATGGTCTGTCGGGTTTTCTTCAGGTCCGCCCAAGGCTCCTCGCCGACCTCGGCCAGGCGCTCATGGACGTTGTGGATGTTCCAGTGGTTGCCGCCCTTGATCTCGGCGACTTCCTCGCGAAACACCGGCACGGACACCGGCATGCCTTCGCGCGCGCGCGCCGCGTAGGCACAAATAGTGGTGGCGCCCAGACCGTTGCGCAGGTAATCGATGAAGATCCGCCCTACGCGGTTTTTCGGCCCGGACACCGCAGAAAAACGGTCCGGCAACAGCTTGGCCATGTGGCTGACAATGGCGTGGCTGAAGTCCTTCACTTCGTCCCAGCCGTGCTTGCGGGTCAGCGGCACCACCAGGTGGATGCCCTTGCCGCCGCTGGTTTTCAGAAAGGCCTTGAGGCCCAATTCGTCCAGCACGGTGAGAGTCAGCGCGGTGGCTTCGACCATGCTTTTCCAAGGCAACGCCGGGTCCGGGTCGAGGTCGAGGACAAAGCGATCAGGCTTGTCCAGGTCGACGGTCGTGCCGTTCCAGGTGTGCAATTCGACCGTACTCATCTGCACCGCACCAATCAGCGCCTCGGCATTGTTGATCAGCATCACGGGCTGGCCGGTGAGGTCCTTGTCCAGCGAAGTGATGCCGGGGATCGCCAGGCGTTCGGCGTTTTTCTGGAAGAACAGTTCGCCAGCGATGCCATCCGGCGCACGCACCAGCGCCACGGGGCGATCCTTGAGTTGCGGCAGGATATATTCGGCGACGCTGGCGTAATACTGCGCCAGTTGCATTTTGGTGGTGCCGCTGACCGCGTCGATTACCCGATCCGGGTGGGTGATGCGCACCTTGCCACCAGCCAGCCCCGACTGCGACGGCGCGGTTTCGGCTTTGCTGGCAGCGGTTTTCTTTGCCGGTTTCTTCGCGGCGGTTTTGGTTGTTTCGCTCTTTGCGGGTTTTTCAGACTTGGCAGCTTTCACAGGCTTCGCTCGCTCCTCTGTAATGTCCTTGGCCGGTTTGTCGTCGCGCAATCCATGGAACACGGCGTGGCGCACCGAGCCGTCCTTGGTCATTTCCGCAAACGCCACTTCGGCCAGTAACCTGGGTTTCAGCCAGTGCACGCCTTTGGCCTCGAAACCGCTGGGCGGGTTGACCACCGCGGCGCTTTTGGCGTGCAACGGTTTGAGCTGGGCGAGGATGCTTTTCAACGTGGTTTCGTTGAAGCCGGTGCCGACCTTGCCGGCGTAGCGCAACTCGCCGCTGTCACGGTCATGCAAGCCAAGCAACAAGGCCCCGAACGCACTGCGCGCACCTTTCGGATCGGTGTAGCCGACGATGACGAACTCTTGGCGATGTTTGCACTTGAGCTTGATCCAGTCACCGCTGCGCCGCGACACGTAGGGCGAACCGAGGCGTTTGCCGATCAGCCCTTCCATCTGCATCTGGCAGGCGCTATTTAACAGCGCATCGGGAGTTTCTTCGAAAGCCTCGGAAAAGCGCAGCAGCGAGGATTCTGGCTGCGCGCCGAGGATGGTGCTCAGCGCGGCGCGACGCTCTTCGACTGGCACGTCGCGCAGGTCAACGCCGTTGAGATACGGCACGTCGAACAGGTAATAAACGATGTTGCCACTGCGCCCGGCATCGAAGGCGTTTTGCAGGGCCTGAAAATCCGGCACGCCCTGCTCGTTGGCGACGACCATTTCGCCGTCGAGCCAGGCCGACTCCAGACCCAACGCGGCCAGGGCCTTGGCCTGTTGCGGCAGTTTGTGCGTCCAGTCATGGCCGTTGCGGGTGAACAGCTGAACCTCATCGTGGTCGATCCGCGCCATGATCCGGTAGCCGTCAAACTTGATCTCGTAGCTCCACTGCCCTTCGGGCGCGCTGTCGACCAGGGTCGCCAGTTCCGGCTTGATCAGCGCCGGCAGCTTGGCCTTGCGCGCACCGGTGAGCTGGCCGGACGCTTGCTTGCGCGGCTTGGCCGGGGCTTTCTTGATCGGTTTGGCCTTATCGGCGGCAGGCGCAGATTTACCGACAATCGTGCGCTCGCTGAGCACGCTGTCGGGCTCGGCGACCAATACGTCGAAGTCATCCTGCGGGCGCGCGGCGTTGTCCTGATGCTTGATCAGGAACCACTGCTCTTTCTTGCCCGGCATGTGCGTGCGCACCAGATTCCAGACCCCGGCCAGTTTCTCGCCCTGCAATTCGAACTTGAGCCGGCCCTTGGCGTAGGCCTTGTGCGGATCCTCGAGAGGAATCCATACACCGCGATCCCAGACAATTACGTCACCGGCACCGTAATGCCCCTCGGGAATGCTGCCCTCGAACGTGGCGTAATCCAGGGGATGATCCTCGACGTGAATCGCCAGGCGCTTGACCTTGGGATCGAGCGAAGGCCCTTTCGGCACCGCCCAGCTCTTGAGGGCGCCATCAAGCTCCAGACGAAAGTCGTAATGCAGGTGCGAAGCGTCGTGCTTCTGGATGCAGAACTGCAAGGCATGGTCTTTGGCGGCCCTGCGACCGGGGCGCTTGACCGCCGCCGGTTCCGAAGTCGCCGAAAAATCGCGCATACGGTTGTAATCGTCGAGGTTGCTGTTCATGGGCGCACCGATTGCAGACGGGTTCTGTTATGCAGAAGAGCGACACGGCAGCGGAAAAATTCAATCGACGTAAAAAAGCCCCGGACGGATGGAGCGGCCGGGGCTGGTAGCGACACATCCAGTAATTGCATCGGCTGGCAAAAAATTCCCTGTGTCCGGGCTTGCTCGCGCAGGCGTCAGGTCAGCCAGCATCGATGGTGAATGCACCGCCCCCTTCGTGAGCAAGCTCACTCCCACACGGGTCCTGAGCCAGCCAGAAAATCCCCGAACATCGCCGGTACCCTGTGGGAGCGGGCTTGCTCCGGGCGGCGTTCCGACGAAGGCGTCAGGTCAGACACATCGGTAGTGAATGCTCCGGCCCCTTCGTGAGCAAGCCCACTCCCACACGGGTCCCGTGCCAGCCAGAAAATCCCCGAACATCGCCGGTACCCTGTGGAGCGGGCTTGCTCGCGAAAGCGTCAGCCATCCTGCTCGCGCCGTCTCGTTGCGCGCTTGGGATTACCCTTTGTGGGCTGCGATCTTTTGATGTTGCTTCAGGCTCGCCGTTTGGCCTGGTGTTCCAGATGCACCTGCAGGTCAGGATCGATTTTTAACGCTGACGCCAGCTCATCCAGATATCTGCGTTCGGCGCCCTGTTGATCGTCGACCAGCATCACGCTCGCCAGATACATTTCGGCGGCTACGCCTGGGTCATTTTGCGCAGACTGCGCTACTTCAGCAGGGCTCAGCGGTTTGGCGACTTCAGCGTCGAGCCATTGCTGCAATTGCGGGTCGGCAGTGTGCTTGCCGATTTCACTGCTGATCCGGTGCTTTTCCGATGCGTCGATGCGTCCGTCAGCCTTGGCGGCGGCGATCAAGGCGCGCAGTACCGCGTGGCTGTGGGTTTCGATTTGTGGGCCGGCGAGCAAGTCGGCGGTTTGTGGCATCTGTTGCGGCGCCGTGCTGGCCTGGCTGCGTTGCCAGGCTTGATACGCTTGGTAGGCCATCATTCCCAGCGATGCCAATGCTGCGTAATTCGTGCCACCGGCGCGATTTCGACTGCCGCCGCCCAGTGCACCGCCGAGCCCGCCACCGCCGAGCAAGCCACCGAGTAAACCGCCCAGGCCGCCAAGCCCGCCAGAAGAAGTCGCACCACCCGCCCCGGCCTGACTGCCGCCGCCCAACAGGCCGCCGAGCAATCCGCCCAGTCCGCCCAAACCGTCACTGGCCGAAGCCCCGCGTTGTTGTCCCGCCGAGGCCTGGCCTCGCAGTAATTGTTCGAGCAAATCGCTGGTATTCATGACGTCTTCCTCAAGGGCCTTGCCCCATTGCGTCAGGCAACGATAGACCGCCGTGGCCACAGCGCCAGCACCGTTGGGCTGACGCCGGCTCGCCGATGGCTTGTCACGCAGGACATTTTTCGTCAGCGAGCTAAGATTCAAGGGTGGTGAACCTTATCCCGGCCAGACCGGTCGATAGCTGCAACCCGACCCGGTTTGCCGACGCCCTTTTTCCCAGGGCGATACCCGGCTTGCTTCACTTTTTGGAGAACGCCCCCGTGATATCGACCGTACACATTGCCAGGCTCAAAGCATGGGGCGCTCATGGCTTTACCGCGACCGGCGTGGTGACCGCCTTCCTCGCCACCCTGGCCCTGCTGGAAAACCAGCCGATCCATTGCCTGATGTGGCTGGGCGTGGCGCTGATCGTCGACGGCCTCGATGGCGCGCTGGCGCGCAAGGTCAACGTGCAATCGGTACTGCCGAGTTTCGACGGTTCGATCCTCGATCTGGTGATCGATTACCTGACCTACGTATTCATCCCGGCGCTGTTTATCTATCGCTACATTCCTTTGCCTGAATACACCCTGCTGCTGACGGTGTCGCTGATTCTGGTGTCGTCGCTGTTCTGCTTCTGCAACGTCAACATGAAGAGCAAGGACAACTACTTTGTCGGCTTTCCGGCGGCGTGGAATGTGGTTGCCTTGTGTCTGTACATCATTGGCCCGGGTCCGTGGATTACCTTTCTCACGGTGATCGGTCTGGCATTGCTGACCGTGACGCGGATGAAGTTTCTGCACCCGTTCCGCGTACGCCGGTTCATGCCGATCAACATTGCGGTGACGGCGATCTGGCTGTTGTGCAGCTTGTCACTGGTGCTCAATCACCCGGTGATCAACCCGCTGGTGATGGGCTTGTGGTTGTTGATGTCAGCTTACTTCCTGGGGATCTGCATCTGGCGCACGGCGCTGGAGTGGTTTGATCGACCGCAGGTGAAATAATCACATCTCCCCTGTAGGAGTGAGCCTGCTCGCGATAGCGGTGTGTCAGCCAACCATTATTTGTCATACACCGCTATCGCGAGCAGGCTCACTCCTACAGGGGATCTCCGTTAATCCAAAGTCAGCGCTTGGTAATAACCACCTCCAGATATTCGCTCGGCACCACCAGCGAATCCTCCCCCGCCCGGTTCGAGCGATTGAGCAGCTCGGTCAAATCATCCTCCAACGCCTGCCCGCCCTCCCCCGGCAACACCGCGAACGCTTTGTGCACAGGCCCGTACCAGTGGCGAAAGACGTCAATGAAATGCGCCGCCGAGCGGTAGCGAAAATTGAAATGGCTGCGGGTCACGCGGACGACAAAGTCGCGATCGTCGAAGTGCTTGTGCAGCCACGCATCCGAGCCCCAATTGGACGGTGGCTGAGCAACGGCTGGCGGTGGCAGATGCTGGCCGAGCGTTTTGAACATCTGGCCGACGAAACCTTCCGGCGTCCAGTTGGCCAGGCCGATGCGTCCGCCGCGTCGGCATACCCGCCCCAGTTCAGCAGCGGCCGCGACCTGATCGGGTGCGAACATCACGCCGAACGTCGACAGTACAGCGTCGTAACTCTCATCGGGAAAAGGCAGCGCTTCGGCATCGGCCACCTGAAAGATCACCTCCAGATGCTCGGCCCGCGCACGATCCTGGCCGCGCTCCAGCAGTGCCGCAACGTAATCGGTCGAGGTCACCACACAACCGCGCCGCGCCGCCGCCAGCGTCGCATTGCCATTGCCGGCCGCGACATCCAGCACTTGTTCATCACAGCGCAGATCGCACGCCTCGGCGAGGCTTTCACCGACGATCTGCAAGGTGGTGCCGATCACGGCGTAGTCGCCACTGGCCCAGGCGACTTTCTGGCGTTCCTTTAAGGTTGTGAGATCAATCGGGGTACTCATGGCTTCGAGCTCCGCTACAGATTGGGTATGCCGTTACTCGGCCGTGGTCGGGTCGATGACCCGCATCACCCGTGCCACGCTGTTGGCGGGAAACCCACCAAGCCGGGCATGCTCGCGCACCTGGTCTTCATCGGGTGCAATGTAGACGCAATAGATTTTGTCGGCGGTAACGTAGCTGTGCAGCCACTGCACCTGCGGGCCGAGTTCACGCAATACCTGGCAGGAGGTCTGTGACACTGTTTTGAGTTGTTGTTCCGACAGCGTCCCTGCACCCGGAATCTCGCGTTCAATCACGAATCTGGGCATGGCAACCTCGCGTTCTTGCTGTGTCGCAGGGTCGGCAGTGGCCCTGCTCCCTCACTATCGCGCCGAGGCGCTGCGGCGTCCTTGCCGATCGTCCGGCAGAGCAGTAAAACAGCGGCTTTGCCGATGAGTGGTGGCAATCTGTTAAGCCGCTGCAACAGGTTGTGGGTTTACGCCTCGGGCGCCTTCGCTTCTTTCAGCAACTGCTGGATCATTTGCTCCTGCGCCTCGTAGCGACCTTCGCCAAAGTGGCTGTAACGCACCTGGCCCCTGGCGTCGATCAGGTAATGCGCCGGCCAGTATTGATTGTTGAAGTTGCGCCAGATTGCGTAGTTGTTGTCGATGGCTACCGGGTAAGTGATACCGAGCTTTTTCACCTGATCCTTGACGTTGTTGATAATGCGCTCGTAGCCATATTCGGGAGTGTGGACACCGATCACCACCAGGCCGTCCTTCTCGTATTTCCTGGCCCACTCTTTGACGTACGGCAGAGTGTGCTGGCAGTTGATGCAGTCGTAGGTCCAGAAATCCACCAGTACCACTTTGCCGCGCAAAGACTCGGGGCTCAGCTCGGGTGAATTGAGCCACTGCACGGCGCCGGACAGCGACGGCATGGCGCCTTTGGCTTCATCCATCATCGAATCGGCGCGGACCTTGCTGACGAAGTAATCGACCACTTTCGGTACGTTTTCCAGAACGTTTTTCTCGACGCTGGCGACGCCCTCGGAGGACGTGCCGGCGAGCAGGGTTTTGTCTGCGCCCGTCGAGATCACTGCAACGGTCGCAAGTACTGCCACCCCGGCACCGCGACGCAACCAGCCGCTGAACGGGATCGACGGTTTCAGCCGATTGACCAGACCGCGTCCGGCGAAAATTAATGTCCCCAGCGACAAGGCACTGCCGGCGCCGTAAGCCAGCAGCAACAGGCTGGTCTGCGCATTGGCACCTTGCAGCATCGCACCGGTGAGAATCACCCCGAGGATCGGCCCCGCACACGGCGCCCACAGCAGACCGGTAGCGACGCCAAGCATGATCGAGCCCATCGGGCCGGCGCGTTTACGGGTGTCCTGGTCGAGGCGATTGCCCAGCGCAACAAAGGGCCGGGTCAGCCAGTCGCCGACGCGTGCCGAGATCAGCGACAGGGCAAACAGCGCCATCACGACCAAGGCAACGTGGCGGCCGGTGTTACTGGCCTGAATCACCCACTCGCTGCTGACCACGGCGAGGCTTGAGATCAGCGCGAAGGTCAGCGCCATGCCGCCGAGGGTCAGCAAGATCGAGGAACGTGTACGGTTGGCGCCAGCGAACAGAAACGGCACCACCGGCAGGATGCAGGGACTGAGGACGGTCAGCAGACCGCCGAGAAATGCAATGAGGTACATAGGGGGGTCACCTTGAATGAGGGCTGGGCACGCAACCGGCCAGCGAGGGAAACACCCCCTCGCTAGCTCGCTTTATTGACGCCGTGACTCATACGTTCTGGCCGTCGAGCAACTGCCCTTGAGGCGTGCGACTGGTACCGTTTTCTGCGACCAGTTGGCCTTGAGGTGTACGGCTGGAGCCATCAGCGGCGAGGGTCTGGCCTTGTGGCGTGCGGCTGGAGCCATCAGCGGCGACCAACTGGCCCTGCGGTGTGCGGCTGGAACCATCGGCGGCGACCATCTGGCCCTGCGGCGTGCGGCTGGAACCGTCGGCCGCGATCAGTGCATCGCTGCCCTCCTTCGCCACCGTCGTCAGCTGGAAGCAGGTGCTGCTGGCGCAACTGCTCTGTTCGACGGCGCTGTTGGCATGGGCCGCAACACCGGCGAAGGAAAAGGCAACAGCGGTTAAAAAGCGCGAGACGTTGTTCATGGCAAAACTCCTTGGAGAAAGTTGGGGATGACTCAGTTCTGGTTGTTGCAGCCGTCAGCGAATTTGCTGTAATCCAGCTCGCGGGTCTTGCCGGCGGAATCGAGGTAGGTCATGCGCGCCTCGGTGATGCCGCAGGTCACCGAGGTGTCCTCAGTCATCGACAGCACTTTCTGGATATCCAGATGCGTGCCGTAGGTGTAGGTTTGCCGGCTGACGTCAGCTTCGGCGTGGGCCGACAGAGTGCAGATGTTCAGCGCGGCGAACAGGCAGGCGGCGAATACGGATTTGTTGTTCATGGTGGTGTCCTCAAGGCTTCAGTGGGTTTGAGCCGAGGCGATCTGTGTGTGCCTCGATGGAGCCTATTTGAGGCTCTTGAGGTATCGCGTCTGTGTCAGGAAAGGACGAGAATCACTCGCTGTGTATCCACGTCCGGCATAGATACACAGCGATACAAAACCCCGAAAAAATCGCGTTTTTGCGTCATCGTGTATCCGCCGTTGCGGCAGATACACTGCAATACAAAGGCAGGCAGGCGTGCGGTTAACGGCGCTATAGACTGCACGGCATTCCCCCTTCCCACAGAGGCTGCAACCGATGGAACATGTCGATCACATTCTCATCGTCGACGACGATCGCGAGATCCGTGAACTGGTGGGTAACTACCTGAAGAAAAACGGCCTGCGTACCACAGTGGTCGCCGATGGCCGGCAGATGCGCAGTTTTCTCGAAGCCAATACCGTCGACCTGATCGTGCTCGACATCATGATGCCCGGCGACGATGGCCTGCAGCTGTGTCGGGAACTGCGCGTCGGCAAACACAAGGCCACGCCGGTGTTGATGCTCACCGCGCGCAACGATGAAACCGACCGCATCATCGGCCTGGAAATGGGCGCCGACGATTACCTGACCAAACCGTTCGCCGCCCGCGAACTGCTGGCGCGCATCAACGCCGTGCTGCGCCGCACACGGATGTTGCCGCCAAATCTGGTGGTCACTGAAGCCGGGCGCTTGCTCGCCTTTGGCCGCTGGCAACTGGACACCTCGGCCCGCCATTTGCTGGACAAGGACGGCACCATGGTCGCCCTCAGCGGCGCCGAATATCGCTTGCTGCGGGTGTTTCTCGATCACCCGCAACGGGTCCTCAGCCGCGATCAACTGCTGAACCTGACCCAGGGCCGCGACGCCGATCTGTTCGACCGTTCCATCGACTTGCTGGTCAGCCGCCTGCGCCAGCGCCTGCTCGACGATGCTCGCGAGCCGGCCTACATCAAGACCGTGCGCAGTGAGGGGTATGTGTTTTCCCTGCCGGTCGAGCTACTCGGGGCGCCGGCATGAATTTCAAGCTGCAATGGCCGCGCACCCTCGCCTCGCGTCTGTCGCTGATTTTCCTGATCGGGCTGATTCTGGCCCAGGGTCTGTCGTTCGGCGCGCAGTATTACGAGCGTTACCAGAGCGCCAAAAGCACCATGCTCGGCAATCTCGAAACCGATGTCGCGACCTCGATGGCGATCCTCGATCGCCTGCCCGCCGCGGAACGCCCGGCCTGGCTGCCGCGCCTGGCGCGGCGTAATTACGCCTACCTGCTCAATGAAGGCGAGCCGGGCATGCCGGTCACCTCAGGGGATGAATCGGTGGCCATCGCCTCGATCACCGCCGCCATTGGCGCCACCTACCCGGTGGTCTTTACCGAAATTCCCGGTGGGCCAAGGCGGCATTTTCAGGGCCACCTGCGCCTGAGTGACGGCAGCCCGGTGACCATTGATATACGTCCGGCGATGGTGCCACTTTCACCGTGGTTGCCGGTGGTGCTGCTGGGTCAATTGGCGCTGCTGATCCTGTGCACCTGGCTTGCCGTGCGCATCGCCATCCGCCCCCTCACTCGCCTCGCCAACGCGGTGGAAACCCTTGACCCCAACGCGCACCCGATCAAGCTCGACGAGCATGGCCCGACCGAAGTAGTCCACGCGGCGCGGGCGTTCAACGCCATGCAGACGCGCATCGCAGCCTACCTGAAGGAACGCATGCAGTTGCTCGCAGCGATTTCCCACGACCTGCAAACGCCGATCACGCGGATGAAACTGCGCGCCGAATTCATGGACGACTCGGTGGAAAAAGACAAGCTGAGCAGCGACCTCGGTGAGATCGAGCATCTGGTGCGTGAAGGCGTGGCCTACGCCCGGAGTATTCATGGCGCCACCGAGGAAAGTCGGCGCACCGATCTCGACTCGTTTTTAGACAGCCTGGTGTTCGATTACCAGGACATGGGCAAGGACGTGCAGCTCGGCGGCAAAAGCAAAGCCGTGATCGACACCCGCCCGCAGGCACTGCGCCGGGTGCTGGTGAACCTGACCGATAACGCGCTGAAATTCGCCGGCGCCGCGCAATTGCAGGTCGAAGCGGATGGCAACAGTCTGTCGGTGAAAGTCCTGGATCGTGGCCCGGGCATCGCCGAGGATGAGTTGGCGCAGGTGATGGAGCCGTTCTACCGCGTGGAGAACTCGCGCAACCGCGACACTGGCGGTACCGGCCTGGGCCTGGCGATTGCCCAGCAACTGGCCATGGCGCTGGGCGGGTCTCTGACTTTGAGCAACCGCGACGGCGGCGGACTGTGTGCCGAACTCAAATTACCGCTGCATGGCTAAGCTTTCGAACCCTCCTGTTTAAAGCTGTTTTGCAGGCCACCCCAGCACCGACAACACCTTGGGCATGTGCCTACAGCCTCGCCGGAATCGACCGACTGTTGCGCTTGAGCAAAGGGCTTTACTGTTGATGGCGTGACCCTCACGCCCCGCTACTGTCAGATCTGACAGTAGCGGCCCACAGCGCTCTGCTGTCTCATGACGATTCGCCCGAATCGTACCGAGGTGCCGCCATGGCTCTGCTCGAATCCGTCACTCAGATCTGCCGGCGACTGGCACCCGGCGGCTGGCATTCGCTGATGCTGGCCCATGGGCTGGACCTGCTCGCCGAACCGCTGGCGGCTGAGCTGGGCCGAACGCTGGCCATCAACCGAGCGCTGCCAGGATTTGAAGACTTCGCCGCGGACGGTGAGCGCGCAGTAACAGCGGCGGCGCCTTCGCACAGCCTGCTGTATCACGCGCTGGCGTCGCCACGGGTGACGGTCGATGACAAAGGTCAGGCCTTGCAGCTATTCCCCACGGCCAGCGAAATCGAGACCGTTCTGCACTATGTCTACAGCCTTGATCCGCCCACGCTGGAGCAACTGCGCCTGACCGCCCGGGGCGCGCCGTTGGCGGTGGTCGCGTTTGCCAGCGAGTATCGCTGCGCCGCCGACACCGTGCATGGCCGACACGCCGACCTGTGCTTTTCGCGCACCGGCATCGCCCGTGTCGGCACCGCGCCCGCCCGTTATGACGCCAGGCTGCGTAGCTTTCTGCCGTTTGTCGACAACGACGCCCACGGCATCCGCGTAATGCCGGTACGCTACAGCGCCTGGATCGCCATGCAGTTGCCCGGCGATGCCCAGCGTTTTGGACCGATGGACTTTCAGGACGAGGTCGATCCTGGCCTGGAGTTCTGGGTGCCGCTGCACAAACTGTTCGATGGCCCGCAGTGCCTGGCCGGCATGGCACTGGCGGTGACGCTGGAGAATCATCAGGTCAACGAAAAGCTGCGCCACGTCCATTTGCGTCACAGCGGCACGGGCTGGCAAGAACCGGAAATCAGCCAGCCGCCTTTCGTCGTGAATACGGGGCTGGCCCACTGGGCAGACGCCGAGGACTTCGGCCCGGGCCTGCTGCTGCCGCAACCGCGAACGCGCCTGGTCGAACCCGTCGAGTTTCAGGGCCAGCCGCTGTCATTCCTGATGCCGGCCAACACCGGCGGGATGGTTCACGGGCGTCACAAGGTCACAGCGGATGGCCGTATCGAGGACCTTAACCAACGCGAAGACGTCGAAGCGCTCGTGCGCCAAGGTGGCTATCGGGCCTTGCATTATCAGGACGCCACAGCCGATGGCTGGGTGCGGCCGCTTTGTCCGGCGTTGGCGGACAGCTTGCCAGCAATCGCCGCCTATTCGGTGATCGGCCCTCCCGACTTTTACCCGCTGTGCACGCAGCGTAAATTGCTGCGATGGGTCAACGACGAACCGATTCTCGCCAGCCCCGATATCTGGCACGCCCGACTGCAAGCGCTATCGAATGTGCGCTACTGCGCCAACCTCGACTTGAAAGACCAGTTATTTTCGCCCGCCGATCGCGGCGTGACGGCAATCGTCGCGCTGGCCGAGCATGGCGACCCGGCTCAAGGTCAGAGGTCACATCCCGAGGTCTTGCGCCCGTCTTCGCTGCCCGACAGCGCTGCCGGTGTTTTTGGCCCGGGGTGGGAAGTCGGCTGGGTTCGGCGGCCAGCAGCCGATGCGCAATGGCTCAACATTCTGGCCGGCTATCAGATGGCCAGCCCATTCCCCGAAGATGCGAAAATCTGCGCGGCATTGGGTTCCTTCTGGCCGGGGGTGGCACCGGATTCGGCGCGAGTCTTCGAACCCCGCTCAAGCCTGCACAGCATTATTCCGCTGACGGATCAGGAAATCGGTGGGGACGGCGCGGTTGCCTGGGACGATCAGCGCGGGCCACAACTGATCGTCCAGAAGGATCGGCTGATTGTTCAGTATCGCGCCTATGCCCACGCCGACTACACCCAGGTGGCCCTCGACGGCCACTTCTCCCTGAGCATGACCGGCAAAACATCGCAGCGGGCCTATGAGCAGCGTGTCTTGTCGATGTATCGGGTATACCGCGCGCTCGGCGCTGATAACGACAAAACCCTGCGCAACGCCTGGCCCCTGTTGTCGCTGCGCGATGTGCAGCGTCCCGACGGTGAACTGGACACGGCGCAACAGGAAGCCGGACTGATCCTCGAAGGTTGGGTGTTGCGTTTTTTCATGTACAAGCGCGGCGCCGTGCAGATTGCCGAAGAGGACTTCAAGTTGCGCAACGTCGAGGTCGAAGAACAGGTGATTCTGCTGGTCAGCGCCGATGCCATTTTGATGAAACCTGACGCTTTGCCGTGGCAGGTCGCCATTGACGCAGTTTGATGTCGTTGTCGTCGGCGCCGGTCCCGCAGGCTGCGCCTGTGCGATCAGTTGCGCCCAGCGAGGCCTGCGGGTGGCTTTGGTCGAGCGCCGGCCGTTCCCACGATTTCGCCCCGGCGAAAGTCTGCATCCGGGCATCGAGCCGTTGTTGCAACAACTCGGCGTCGCCGGACAATTATGCTCCCCGGCAACCATGCGTTTTGACGGGCACTGGATACACTGGGACGGCCCGCCGCGTTTCAGCCCCTTTGGCGCGGATGAGAATGGCCCGTGGCGGGGTTTCCAGATTGCCCGGGCCGACCTCGATGGCGCCTTGCTGCAACAAGCACGGCGGCTCGGCGTGCAGGTGCGCCAGCCGTGCCGCGCGAGCAAAGTGCTAACTCTCGATGCCCGCGTGACAGGCCTGGAAACTGACAGCGGTTGCCTGCACGCTGCCTGGCTGATCGATGCCAGCGGCGCCACTGGCTGGCTGGGCCGGCAATTGGCGCTGCCGGATCAAGCGGGTTCACCGCCGCTCCAGGTGCGCTATGGTTATCTCCACGGCTGTCTCCGTCCTTACGCAAACACCCCGCACCTGCTGGCCGGGCCTTACGGCTGGACCTGGATCGCTCAGGTCCAGACACAATTGCTGCACTGGACAAACCTGGCATTCGCAACTGATCGGGCGCAAAACGCTGACCGGCAAATGCTGCCCGAAGCGCTGCGTGTACTGCCGCAAGCCGGCCCGACCCGCGGCGCCGACGTCGGCTGGCGTATCAGCAAGGCCGCCGCCGGCAATGGCTATTTTCTGGTCGGCGACTGCGCAAGCCGGCTCGATCCGGCGGCGTCACACGGTGTGCTCAAGGCGCTGATGAGCGGCATGCAGGCGGCACAAGCAGTTCACGACTGCCTTCGGCGGCCAATAGTAGAAGCGGCGGTACAGGCGCAATACCGGCAATGGCTGCATGCCTGGTTTGAACGCGACGCGACCCAACTGCGCCACTTCTACCGCCAGCATCCCTACCCGCCACAATGGCTCGGTTGCCCGGCAAAACCGAGCTAGACTCATTCATTACCCAGTCGAGGGGGACGCAGGACTTCAGCGGTGCCCTGCCCTAATCCGTGACCACCGCCCGGTGGCGCCTGCCTCGACACTCAACGCCGCCGGACGGTGATCCTGTTTCAGGAGCACACGTGATGAATGAGGCGAAACTCAACGAATTCATGGGCAAATTGCTCAACGACATGGGCGGCGCGGCCATGCTGGCCAATGTCATCGTCGGCGAAGAGCTCGGCTTGTACCGGGCCATGGCCGACAGCCAACCGATCAGCCCCGAAGCCCTCGCCGCGAAAACCACCTGCAACCCGCGTCTGGTGCGCGAATGGCTCAGCGCACACGCGGCGTCCGGCTACATGGAACACCGTGACGGCCAGTTCCGTTTGCCGGAAGAACAAGCGCTGGCGCTGGCGGTGGAAGACTCGCCGGTGTATGTCGCCGGCGGGCTCGGGGTGGTGGCGTCGTTTTTCCATGACAAGGACAAACTGGTCAAAGCCATGCGCGGCAACGGCGCCCTGCCTTGGGGCGACCATCATCCATGCATGTTCTCCGGCACCGAACGGTTCTTCCGCCCCGGCTACAAGGGCCACCTGATCGCCGAATGGCTGCCGGCGCTGGACGGCGTAGTGGCCAAACTCGAACGCGGTGGCAAAGTTGCCGACATCGGCTGCGGCCACGGCGCCTCGACGGTGATCATGGCTCAGGCCTTTCCCCTGTCGCAGTTTGTCGGTTTCGACTTTCATGCGCCGTCGATCACGGTCGCCACCCAACGGGCCGAAGAAGGCGGTGTCGGCAACCGGGCCGGCTTCTTCGAGGCCACGGCAAAAAACTACCCCGGCGACGACTACGATCTGATCTGTTTTTTCGATTGCCTGCACGACATGGGCGACCCAGTCGGAGCCGCACGCCACGCTTACGACTCGCTGAAAGACGATGGCACCGTGTTGCTGGTCGAACCGTTCGCCAACGACAAGCTGGACGATAATTTCAACGCGGTCGGACGCCTGTTTTATGCGGCTTCGACGTTCATTTGCACCCCCAACTCGCTGTCCCAGGAAGTCGGCCTCGGCCTCGGTGCGCAAGCCGGTGAAATGCGCCTGCGCAAAGTCTTTACCGAGGCCGGATTCAAGCAGTTCCGCCGAGCCACGCAGACGCCGTTCAACCTGATTCTGGAAGCGCGCAAGTAGACGATGCGGATCGCGTGCTAACCTGCTGGCACTGCCCACTCTGGAGTGCTGACCATGCTCGACAGCCCGACCCGCGACCTCGACACGCTGCAACAGGCGATGGCCGATGGCGATTTTCTCGTGCTGACCGGTGCCGGGATCAGCACACCGTCGGGCATTCCCGATTACCGTGACAGCGAAGGCGTACGTCGTGGCCGGCAGCCGATGATGTACCAGGAATTCCTCGCGGCCGCGGAGTCTCGTCGTCGCTACTGGGCGCGGGCCATGCTCGGCTGGCCGAAGGTGCGCCAGGCGCATCCGAATGCCGCGCACCAGGCCTTGGCCGCGTTGCAGCGCCATGGGCTGCTCCGCGACCTCATCACGCAAAACGTCGACGCCCTCCACGACCAGGCAGGCAGTGCTGATGTGATCGAACTGCATGGCAACTTGCATCGTGTGCTGTGCCTGGATTGCGGCCAGCGCAGTGAGCGCGACGCAATTCAGCAGTTGATGGAACGGCAAAACCCCTATCTGGCGGGCGTGGACGCCGTGCAGGCACCCGATGGCGACACCCTGCTCGACCCGGCGTTCGAGGCACGCTTCGAGGTGCCGCATTGCCCGCATTGTGCCGGCGAGCGGTTGAAACCGGATGTGGTGTTTTTCGGTGAGAACGTCGCGCAACACACCGCCGCCCGGGCGATGGCCGCGGCAGAGCATGCCGCGGGAATGTTGGTGGTGGGTTCTTCGTTAATGGCGTATTCCGCGTTTCGCCTGTGCCGGGTGATCTCTGACCGCGGCAAGCCGCTGATTGCGCTCAATCTGGGCAAGACTCGCGCGGACGATTTGCTCGACCTGAAGATCGAAGCGTCTTGCGAACAGCTGTTGCCGCTGCTGACCGAACGCCTCATTTCCTGACCACACCACTCCCCTGTGGGAGCGAGCCTGCTCGCGATGGGGCCTGCACCGTCAACATCCCCGCCGCCTGACCCACCGCCTTCGCGAGCAGGCTCACTCCTACATTGGCCGCGGCCAGACACAACAGCCGCAAACACCACAAAAACCTGCTCGCGAAGGGGCCTGCACCGCCAATATCCCCGCCGCCTGACCCACCGCCTTCGCGAGCAGGCTCACTCCTACATTGACTGCGGCCAGACACAACAGCCGCAAACACCACAAAAACCTGTGGGAGCGGGCTTGCTCGCGAAGGGGCCTGCACAGTCAACATCTCCGCCGCCTGCCACACCGCCTTCGCGAGCAGGCTCACTCCTACATTGACTGCGGCCAGACACAACAGCCGCAAACACCACGAAAACCTGTGGGAGCGGGCTTGCTCGCGAAGGCGGTCCGTCAGCTGAATATTTTTCACTGAAAGACCGCTATCGCGAGCAGGCTCACTCCTACAGGGGGATCGGTGCAATCAGGAAGACAAGCGTTCGCTCAGGTTTTCCTGCTGGAGAATGTCGAATAATGCTTGCGCCGCTGCCGACAGTTCATTGCCCGGTTCGGTCAGCACGCCGATGGCACGCTCCACTGAATCATTCAGGGTCAGGCAGTGCGCGCCCAGCTCCTGCATTTGCCCGGCACACAATGCCGGAACCGCACTGACGCCCAGGCCGCTGGCGACCATTCTGCCGACGGTCGCCAATTGGTGGCTTTCGAACTCCACCGGCAATTTCATCCCCCGCGCCTGCAAATGCTCCTCCAGCATCACCCGCACCGTCGACGGTCGCTGCAAGGTAATAAATGGCTCTTGCAGCAACGTCTGCCAATCGATCTCGCCGCGCTGTGCCAACGGCGAATCCATCGGCACCACCGCCACGAAGCGATCCCGGTACAACGGTGTAAAGGTCATCGAGGTGTTTTGCATGGGTTCAAATGCCACGCCCAATTCAACCTGACGATCGCGAACCATTTCCAGCACTTGCTCGTTGATCACGTCGTTGACCGTGACGTTGACGTTGGGATAGCGCGCGCGAAACGTCTTCAGGATCGGCGGCAGCAAGTTGCCGGCAAACGACGGCATCGCCGCCAGCGTCACGCGCCCGCGTTGCAGGCTGAAGCGTTGACGCATTTCGTCTTCGGCGTTGTCCCAGTCGGCAATCAGCCGCCGCGCCAGTGGCAGCAAGGATTCGCCTTCTGCCGTCAGCGCCACGTTACGCGTGTTGCGGCTGAACAGACGCCCGCCCAGGCCTTCTTCCAGCGCCTTGATAGTCAGGCTCAACGCCGATTGAGATAAATGCAGACGCTCGCAGGCCACGGCGAAACTCAGGCTCTGGGCCACGGCGAGGAAGGCGCGGATCTGTTTGATGGTCATGGTCGCTTCGCTCCAGTTATAAGCTGCAAGCGTCAAGCTGCACGCCTCGGTTACTGATCGTTTGATCGTTCCCACGCTCCGGCGTGGGAACGACCAAAGCGTTATTGAGTTTTATCAATCAATCAACCGTAAAAATCAACTTAACAAATATATTCCACAGAGAGACACTCCAACCATTCGGCTAGCCAGCCGCCCGCAAATAATAAAAGAGGTGCCTATGGCAGGTTTCGACAAGCGTGTGAGTTCCTACGAGGAAGCCCTGGCCGGGCTTGAGGATGGCATGACCGTCATCGCCGGCGGCTTCGGCTTGTGTGGCATTCCGGAAAACCTGATCGCCGAGATCAAGCGCAAGGGCACCCGCGACCTCACGGTGGTCTCCAACAACTGTGGCGTCGATGGCTTCGGTCTTGGCGTGCTGCTCACCGACCGTCAGATCAGCAAGGTCGTCGCCTCTTACGTTGGCGAGAACAAGCTGTTCGAAGAGCAACTGCTCAAGGGCGAAATCGAGGTCATCCTCACGCCGCAGGGCACCCTCGCCGAGAAGATGCGCGCGGGCGGCGCCGGCATTCCGGCGTTCTTCACCGCCACCGGGGTCGGCACCCCGGTCGCCGAAGGCAAGGAAGTGCGTGAATTCAACGGGCGCAGGTACCTGATGGAAGAATCCATCACCGGTGATTTCGCCATCGTCAAAGGCTGGAAAGCCGACCACTTCGGTAACGTCGTCTACCGCCACACCGCGCAGAACTTCAACCCGCTGGCCGCCACCGCCGGCAGAATCACCGTCGTCGAAGTCGAAGAAATCGTCGAGCCCGGCGAGCTGGACCCGAGCCAGATCCATACCCCGGGCATTTACGTCGATCGGGTCATTTGCGGCACGTTCGAAAAACGCATCGAACAGCGCACCGTCCGCAAATAATTCAGGGCTACGGAGAACAACAACATGGCACTTACCCGCGAACAAATGGCTCAGCGCGTCGCCCGCGAAATGCAGGACGGCTACTACGTCAACCTCGGCATCGGCATTCCGACCCTGGTCGCCAACTATATTCCCGAAGGCATGGAAGTCATGCTGCAGTCGGAAAACGGCCTGCTCGGCATGGGGCCTTTTCCTACCGAAGAAACCATCGATGCCGACATGATCAACGCCGGCAAACAGACCGTGACGGCACGCATCGGTGCGTCGATCTTCAATTCCGCCGAATCCTTTGCGATGATCCGCGGCGGTCACGTTGACCTGACCGTGCTTGGCGCATTCGAAGTGGACGTCGAGGGCAACATCGCCTCGTGGATGATCCCCGGCAAACTGGTGAAAGGCATGGGCGGCGCGATGGATCTGGTGGCCGGTGCCGACAACATCATCGTCATCATGACCCACGCGTCGAAGGACGGTGAGTCCAAGCTGTTAGCCAAATGCAGCCTGCCATTGACCGGCGCCGGCTGCATCAAGCGCGTGCTGACCGACCTCGCCTATCTGGAAATCGAAAATGGCGCTTTTGTCCTCAAGGAACGCGCACCTGGCGTCAGCGTCGAGGAAATCGTCGCCAAAACCGCTGGTAAACTGATCGTCCCGGATCACGTACCGGAAATGCAGTTCGCTGCCCAGTGAGGAATTTGAAAATGCAAGACGTCGTCATTGTTGCCGCCACGCGTACCGCGATCGGCAGTTTCCAGGGTGCCTTGGCCAATGTGTCAGCGGTGGATCTGGGCGCGGCGGTGATCCGCCAGTTGCTTGAACAGACCGGTCTGGACGGTGCGCAGGTCGATGAGGTGATCATGGGCCAGGTGTTGACCGCCGGTGCCGGCCAGAACCCGGCACGTCAGGCCGCAATCAGGGCCGGCCTGCCCCACGCCGTACCGGCCATGACCCTGAACAAGGTCTGCGGCTCGGGCCTCAAGGCTTTGCACCTCGGCGCACAAGCGATCCGCTGCGGCGACGCTGAGGTGATCATCGCTGGCGGTCAGGAGAACATGAGCCTGTCCAACTACATCATGCCGGGCGCGCGCACCGGTCTGCGCATGGGCCACGCGCAAATCGTCGACACGATGATCAGCGATGGCCTGTGGGACGCCTTCAACGATTACCACATGGGCATCACCGCCGAAAATCTGGTCGACAAATATGAGATCAGCCGCGAGCAACAGGACGCGTTTGCTGCCGCGTCTCAGCAAAAAGCGGCTGCCGCGATTGAGGCTGGTCGCTTCGTTGATGAAATCACCCCGATTCTGATCCCGCAGCGCAAGGGCGATCCTGTCGCCTTCAAGGTTGACGAACAGCCACGCGGCGATACCACCGCCGAGTCCCTGGCGAAACTGCGCCCGGCCTTCAAAAAGGACGGCAGCGTCACCGCCGGCAACGCTTCGTCGTTGAACGACGGCGCCGCCGCAGTGATTCTGATGAGCGCCGAAAAAGCCAAAGCCCTGGGCCTGCCCGTGCTGGCGACCATCGCCGCTTACGCCAATGCGGGTGTTGACCCGGCGATCATGGGCATCGGCCCGGTTTCGGCGACGCGCCGTTGCCTGGACAAGGCCGGCTGGACCCTTGACCAACTCGACCTGATCGAAGCCAACGAAGCATTCGCCGCACAATCGCTGGCGGTGGCCCAGGATCTGCAATGGGACCTGGACAAGGTCAACGTCAACGGCGGCGCCATCGCCCTCGGCCACCCGATCGGCGCCTCGGGCTGCCGCGTACTGGTCACGCTGTTGCATGAAATGATCAAGCGCGATGCCAAAAAAGGTCTGGCGACCTTGTGTATCGGCGGCGGTCAGGGTGTGGCGCTGGCGCTGGAACGCGCCTGATACAGCGTTAAAGGCCAATCGCGGATCCACGACATCGGCGGTGGGCTGGCAACAAAAACCCGGTGCGACTGGCGTTGCACCGGGTTTCTTTTTGCTGTCCAGAATCTGTGGTGAATGTGCCGCCGTCATCGCGAGCAGGCTCACTCCTACAATTGATTGGGTTCACAATTCAAATGTAGGAGTGAGCCTGCTCGCGATAGCGCCGGCACGTCTACTGACAATTCAGGGCTTACGCAGCAAATAGGTATCCATGATCCACCCATGCTGCGCCCGCGCCGCCTTGCGCACCCGTTCAATCTCGTCTGCGACATCCGCCAGCCGGCCGCTGAGCAGAATTTCGTCCGGCGTGCCCAGGTAAGCCCCCCAAAAAATCTCCGTCTGCCGATCAGCGACCCGCTGATACGCGTCCTCTGCGTCAAGCATCACCACCAGACTGTCCGCCTCACTCGCCTGCCCCGCCGCCAGGCGACGTCCCGTGGTGATTTCCACCGAGCGCCCGATCGCGTTCAGCGGCACTTTGTGTTGCGCCGCCAAGGCCTGAACGCTGGTGATGCCAGGAATGACGTCAAAATCAAAGACACACGTCCCGGCAGCCAGGATCGCCTGGAGGATGCGCACCGTGCTGTCGTATAACGCCGGGCGCCCCACACCAGAAAACCGCCGCACTGACCGTCGGCCAATTCGTCATTGATCAGGCGCTCGAAGGTCTGCTGCCGGGCGCGGTTCAGCTCATCCACGCTTGTGGCGTAGTCGACATCGCCACGCTCGCGCTCCGGGCTGTGTGCTTCGACGAAGCGGTACGCGGGCTGCGTGATGTAGCGCTCGCAGATCTCGCGACGCAAATCGATCAGCTTGTGCTTGCGCTGACCTTTATCCATCAGGAAGAACACATCGACCCGATTCAGCGCTTTCACTGCCTGCATTGTGATGTAGTCCGGATTCCCGGCACCGATACCGATCACCAGCAAACGTTTCATCAGCGTGCTCCCTGGAGGTCAGCCCCAGGCAAACGTAACCGCCAGAGGCCGTTGAACTGCAACTCGATAGTCGACAGCGGTTCGACATCAATCGCATTGAACGCCGCGCCCTGCATCACGTGTAGCAAAGCCGCACGCATCACGTAAGGATGGGTCACAGCAACCACATGCCCCGGATTGAGCTGAACTTCACACAACCAATTCGCGACCCGTGCACGCAACTGCGCCACTGACTCGCCGCCATGAGGGGCGGCCTGCGGATCGCTCAGCCAGCGCTGCAACGCATCGGCCTCGCTCACCTGCAAATCCTTGATCGCTCGGCCCTGCCAGCGCCCCCAATCGCAATCGCGCAACGCTGGCTCCATTTGAGCATCCGCACCGAACCACGCGGCTGTCTGCCGGGTACGCAGTTCCGGACCGCAGATCAGCCGGCGTGCGGCGCTGAAACGTGCAGGAAAAAGGTCGGACGCCTGACACGAAGTTTCAACAGGCTCATCAGTAGGAAATATCGCCAATTTTTGTGCGACGGTTCGCGCATGGCAGATCAATGTCAAACGGCTGCTTTGCACATGCTTTCACTCGGTTGAAGGTTATTGAAAATCAAGGAGGTACCGCCGTTTTTTGGAGTAGACCGACGGAAACAGGGGGCCTCATGGTTATGCACTGTAGCGCTGGCAAGCGCAAATACGGCAATTTCGCACACTGTCCTACGCGATGGACTACAAGGTAGATCGACTTACGTGTAGCCCTTTTGATACGGGCTGTTTGCCCTGTTTCGGTGCCGCTTAAACAGCTACAAAAATTCACTAGACATGTAGCCACAGTTACATAAATACTCTTTTAACGGATTGTGAAGCGAATTCAACAACCTCCTCATCCAGCAGGAGCCCGGATGCCCCCTCTTAGAGATCTGATCACCAACCCCGGCCTGGATCTTACGCCGTCGGAGCGCAAAGTCGTTCGCGCGCTGCTTGATCAGTATCCACGTAATGGCCTTGGCCCGATGGCGCGGCTGGCCGAACACGCCGGCGTCAGTGACCCGACCATCGTCCGGCTGGTAAAAAAGCTCGGTTTCAGCGGCTATGCCGAATTTCAGGATGCCTTGCTCAGCGACATGGACCATCGCCTGCGTTCGCCACGCACGCTGCTGCAACCGCGCGCCCAGCACAATAAAGACGACGTATGGGGCCATTATCTGGGCGAGAGCCATCGCTTGCTGGTAGACACCCAATCGCTGACCCAGCCGGAAGACGTGCGCATCCTCACCGAATGGCTGCTCGACACCCGGCATCAGGTGTATTGCTTTGGCGGTCGCTTCAGCAGCCTGATGGCCACCTACCTGCTCAACCATCTGCGCCTGCTGCGTCCGGGCTGTTTTGCTTTGGAAGACAACGCACTGCTGCCTGACCGGCTGTTCGATCTGCAACGTCAGGACGTGGTCCTGGTGTTCGACTATCGCCGTTATCAGACCCAGGCCCTGCGCGTGGCCGCGGCGGCAAAAAACCACAGCGCCCGGGTGGTGCTGTTCACCGACATCTATGCCTCGCCACTGCGTGAAATGGCCGATCTGATCATCAGCGCACCGGTGGAATCGGCGTCGCCCTTTGACACCATGGTGCCGGCGCTGGCGCAGGTCGAGGCGCTGATTGCCTGCCTGACCCAGCGCGGCCCGGATCTGGCCGATCGCCTGGAAGGCATCGACGCCCTGCGCAACGACTTCGCCACCCACCTGCTGGAGGATAAATAAGGATGTTCAGCCTTCCCCACCGCTCGCCGCGGGATCTGCCGTTTGTCACCGACCACACGGCATTGCTCCTGGTTGACATGCAGCGTGCCTGGCTCGAACCGCAGTTCGATCCTCACCTCGATGACCCGGACGCGGCGTATTTCCTTGAGCGTGCCCGCGGGCAGGTCATACCCAATCAGCAGCGTTTGCTCGGGGCTTTTCGTCAGGCCCGGCAAAACGTCCTGCATACCTTGATCGAAAGCCTGACCGCCGATGGCCGCGACCGCTCGCTGGACCACAAGCTGTCGGACATGCACCTGCCCAAGGGCAGCCCGCAGGCACAGGTCATCGCCGAGCTGACTCCGCTGGAAAATGAAGTCGTCTTGCCGAAGACCTCCTCCGGCGTGTTCAACTCGACCGCCATCGACTACGTGCTGCGCAACCTCGAAACCCGCCACCTGATCATCGCCGGCATCGTCACCGACCAGTGCGTCGACATGGCCGTGCGCGACGCCGCCGACCGTGGCTATCTGGTGACGCTGGTCGAAGACGCCTGCGCCACCTACAGCGCCGAACGCCATTACGCCTGCCTGAATGCAATCAAGGGTTACTGCTGGATCACCGACACCGCCACTGTGCTCAGCCGTCTCCAGGAGATGCAGCCATGAGCGCCCGTCTGACGCCGCTGCCGATGACGACCCTGGTGACCACCGACCTGATCGGCATCACCCGGGGCCGCTCGTTTCCCACCGATGAGCTGGAGCATTATGAAGTGGCCGGTTGCGGCTGGGTGCCGGCCAACAGCGCGTTGACCCCGCAGGACATTATTGCCTCAACCAACCCGTGGGGCGCGTATGGCGACTTGCGCCTGATTCCCGACCTGAGCAGCCGCGTCACCGTCGGCACTGGCCCGGACGCCGACGCGCCGGCACTGGACTTCATTCACGGTGACATTCGCGAGACCGATGGCCGACCGTGGGGCGCCTGCCCGCGCACGTTGCTGCGCGATGAGATCGAGCGGTATCGCGAGACGCTGGGCTTGCAGGTCAATGCTGCCTTCGAACACGAATTCAACCTGCACGCGGGCATCGCCGAACATTCGGCGTTTTCCTTGGAAGCACAGCGTCAGGGCGCCGAATTCGGCGGCTGGCTGCTCAGCGCTTTACGCGCCGGCGGAATCGAGCCGGAAATGTTCCTGCCCGAATACGGCAAGCATCAATACGAAATCACCTGCCGGCCGACGCTCGGCGTGGCCGCGGCAGACCGCGCGGTGAACGTGCGCGAGATCAGCCGCGAGATCGCCCGGCAGATGGGCCTGGCGCTGAGTTTCGCGCCGAAGACCGCCGCCAATGCCGTGTGCAACGGCGTGCATTTGCACATCAGTCTGCTCGACCTCGCCAGCCAGCCGGTGCTGTACGACGCCGGCACCATCAATGGCCTGTCGCAGATTGGCCAACACTGGGCCGCTGGCGTCTTGCACTATTTGCCGGCCTTGTGTGCGTTCACTGCACCGACGCCGGTGTCCTACGAGCGCTTGCAGCCGCATCACTGGAGCGCGTCCTACGCCTGTCTGGGGCAACAGAACCGTGAAGCGGCGCTGCGCATCTGCCCGACGGTGACCCTGGGCGGCAAGTCCGTGGCCCGGCAATTCAATCTGGAGTTCCGCGCCATGGACGCCACCGCCTCGCCACACCTGGCCATGGCGGCACTGCTGATCGCCGGCCGCCTGGGCATCGAGCAACGACTGGCGCTGAACGCAATCACCGACGAGATTCCCGATTCACTCAACGACGAGCAACGCAAGGCCCGGGGCATTGTTGCCCTGCCCGCCTCGCTGGCGCAGGCGCTGGATTGCCTGCGCGACAGCGGCGCCTTCAACGAATGGCTGCCCAAGCCGTTGCTCGACACCTACCACGCCCTTAAAACCGAGGAACTGGCGCTGACGGAACAGCTCTCGCCCGATGACTTGTGTGAGCACTATGCACGCCTGTACTGAATCCGCCGAACTGGGGTTATACACCCGACCGGTCTATAACCTTAGTCGCGAGCAGTCGACGACGCCGTTGATTCTCGTGTGCGAGCACGCCAGTCGCTACATCCCCCAGGCCCTGAACAATCTGGGCCTGGACGATGCCGCGGCGGCTGAACACATCGCTTGGGACATTGGCGCCCTCGAACTGGCCGAGCAATTGTCGCAGCAACTGAATGCGACGCTGTTGAGCGCCAACTACTCGCGACTGCTGATCGACCTCAACCGCCCACGCCACGCGCCCGACAGTATTCCGACGCAGAGCGAGATCTATCAGATTCCGGGCAACCGCGAGCTCGACGAAGCCACCCGCGATTACCGCCGGCAGAAGCTGTTCAAGCCGTTTCATGCGCGCTTGCAGACGCTGATCGACGAGCGCATCGCCCAAGGCCAACCGGTGCGGGTCGTAGGGATTCACAGTTTCACCCCGGTGTATTACGGCCAGCCGCGTCCGCTGGAAATCGGCGTGCTGTTCGGCCAGGCGCAGGCCTACGCCCAACGCGTACTCGACGGTCTCGACAAACACTCGCTGAAAGTGGCGGGCAACCAGCCGTACCGGATCGACCCGCTGGGTGACATGACAGTGCCGGTTCACGGTGATGCCCGGGGCCTGGACTCGGTGCTGATCGAGGTGCGCAACGACCTGCTGCGCAACCGCGAAGACGTGTCGCGCTGGGCCGATTACCTCGCACCACTGTTGTAGGAAAACCCTGCTGACGCTGTAAATGATCGACCGCCACAACAACTGAAACGACCGATTGCCTGACAAGGAGTTGCGCTTCATGGAAATTGAAGAATTCGGCTACAAACAAGAGTTGAAACGGAGTCTGACCCTCACCGATCTGGTGGTTTACGGAATGATCTTCATGATCCCCATCGCCCCGTTCGGTGTGTATGGCTACGTCAACGCCGAAGCGCCGGGCATGGTGCCGCTGGCGTACATCATCGGCATGGTGGCAATGCTGTTCACGGCGCTGAGCTACGGCAGCATGGCCCGCGCTTTTCCGATTGCGGGCTCGGTGTATTCCTACGCGCAGCGCGGCCTGAATCAACACGTCGGTTTCATCGCCGGCTGGCTGATGCTGCTCGACTACCTGCTGATTCCGCCGCTGCTGTATGTGTATGCGGCGATGGCGCTGAACCATCTGTATCCGGACATTCCCAAGGTCGGCTTCATTCTGGCGTTCCTGGTCAGCGCGACGTTCGTCAACCTGCGCGGCATCACCTTCACAGCGCGGATGAACATTGTCTTTCTGCTCGCGCAGTTGGTGGTCCTCGGCATTTTTCTGTTCTACGCCTGGAATGCCCTGCACAGCGGCGGCGGCAATGGTGAGTTGACGCTGGCGCCGCTGTATCACCCGGAAACCTTCAACTTCGCCCTGCTGATGCAAGCGGTGTCGATTGCGGTGCTGTCATTCCTGGGCTTCGATGCAATTTCCACGCTTGCCGAGGAAATCAAGGGCGACCCGGGCAAGAGCGTCGGCAAAGCGGCGTTGATCACGCTATTGGTGATGGGGGTGATATTTGTGGCGCAAACCTGGATCGCCACCGACCTGGCGGCCGGCATGGGCTTCAAGTCCGCCGACACTGCGTTCTATGAAATCGCCGAAATCGCCGCCGGCAGTTGGCTGGCCACGCTGACCGCGGTGGCAACCGCTCTCGCCTGGGGCGTCGCCGTGGCAATCACGTCGCAGGCTGCGGTGTCGCGCCTGCTGTTTGGCATGGCCCGCGACGGCAAGCTGCCAAAAGTGCTCGCCAGGGTTCATCCGAAACACAACACACCGTACCTGAGCATCTATCTGGTGGCGGTGCTGTCGCTGGTGATCTGCTACCTGTTCATCAACTCGGTCGACACCCTCACCTCGCTGGTCAATTTCGGCGCGCTCAGCGGTTTCATGCTGCTGCATCTGACGGTCATCAACTACTACTGGCGTCGGCAGAAGTCCGGCCGGGTGGTACGCCATCTGCTCTGCCCGGCGATCGGCTTCAGCATCGTTGCGGCCATCATGTACAACATGGGCGTCGATGCCCAGAAACTCGGGCTGATCTGGATTGCGTTGGGTCTGGTGTATCTGTTTTTCCTCAACAAGCTTGGCGGCAGTACGGCGCTGCCTGACCCGAGCAACGGCTGACAAGAAAAAGAGCGGCGTCTGACAACAAATCAGGCGACCGCCGATTTATCGCGTGGACACCGACAGTGATAGTCAGGCTTGGCGAACGCGCCAAGCCTTTTGATACAGGAGTTACATCCATGCTGGTCTTACGCCCGGTCGAGCAGAGCGACCTGCCCCAGCTACAGCAACTGGCCCGCGACAGTCTGGTCGGCGTGACCTCCTTGCCTGACGACCGCGAACGCCTGCGCGACAAGATTGCCGCCTCCTGCGCTTCGTTCGACAGCGAAGCGGCAGCGCAGGGCCCGGAGAACTATTTTTTCGTCCTGCAAGACCTCGACAGCCAACAACTGCTCGGCTGCTCGGAGATCCTCGCCACCGCCGGTTTCAACGAGCCGTTCTACAGCCTGCGCAACCGTCACTTCACCAGTGCCTCGCGGGAGCTGAACATCGAACACGGCGTGCCGGCATTGTCGTTGTGCCATGACCTCAGCGGCCACACCTTGCTGCGCGGTTTCCACATCGATGCGAAGCTGGTGCGCACAGCATTTTCCGAGCTGCTGTCGCGGGCGCGCCTGCTGTTCATCGCCGCACACGCGCCACGCTTTGCCGAGACGGTGATTACCGAAATCGTCGGTTACAGCGACGCAGACGGCCATTCACCGTTCTGGGATGCACTGGGCAAACATTTCTTCGACTTGCCCTACCTCGAAGCCGAGCGTCTGTGCGGATTGCAGAGCCGGACATTCCTCGCCGAACTCATGCCGCAATACCCGATCTACGTGCCGATGTTGCCGCAAGCGGCGCAGGACTGTATTGGCAAGATTCACCCGGACGGCCAGGAAGCGTTCGACATCCTGGCGCGGGAAGGTTTTGAGACCAACAGCTACATCGACCTGTTCGACGCCGGCCCGACGCTGTATGCGCGCACCGCGAACATCCGCTCGATCGCACGCAGCCAAACTGTCGCGGTGCAACAACAGCCACACATCGATGCGCGCGGGCGTTACCTGCTGAGCAACGATGCACTGCACAGTTTTCGAGCCGTTGTGGCCGAACTCGATTATCAACCCGATCAACCGCTGAGCCTCACCCCCGCCCTCTGTGCGGCGCTGAACGTGACCGAGGGCAGCCCGATCCGGCTGATTGCCCTGTGAACCGCGCCCGGTTCCGAACCCCACGACAGCGCCCCGCCAGGCGCGCAAAAGGAGTTACAGCATGATTGTCCGTCCGGTCAAAGTCAGCGACCTGCCCGCCTTGATGACCCTGGTGCAGCAGGCGGGCCCGGGGTTCACGACCCTGCCGGCCAACGAAGACCGCCTCGCTCACCGGGTGCGCTGGGCACAGCGCGCGTTCGCCGAACAGGTGGAGCGCGCCGACGCCGATTATCTGTTTGTGCTCGAAGACGACGAATCGCGCGTGGTCGGCGTCAGCGCGATGGCCGGCGCCATCGGCCTGCGCGAGCCCTGGTACAACTACCGGCTCGGCGTAACCGTCAGTTCAGCGCCGGACCTGGGCATTCAAAGGCAAATACCGACGTTATTTCTCAATAACGAGCTGACCGGCCAATCGGAGCTGTGCTCGCTGTTCCTGCGCCATGACCAGCGCGTCGGCAGCAACGGCCGCCTGCTATCGCTCGGCCGCCTGCTGTTCGTCGCCGAGTTTCCTCACCTGTTTGGCGAAAAGATGATTGCCGAACTGCGCGGCAATGCCGACGAGCAAGGCTGTTCGCCGTTCTGGGACAGCCTGGGCCGGCACTTCTTCCAGATGGACTTCTGCCATGCCGACCACTTGTCGGGATTGGGCAACAAAGCCTTTATCGCCGAACTGATGCCGCGTCAGCCGCTGTACACCTGCCTGCTCACCGAGGCGGCTCAGGCGGCTATCGGCCAGACGCATCCGAACACCGAACCTGCGCTGAAAATCCTTCAGGCCGAGGGGTTTGCCCACAAAGGCTATATCGATATTTTTGACGGTGGCCCGGTGATCGAAGCGCCGGTGCGCAATATCCGCACCGTGCGCGACAGCCTTGAACTGACCCTGAGCCTCGGCAGCCCGGACGACCAGGCGCCGTTGTGGCTGATCCACAACCGCCGTCTGGAGAACTGCCGAATCACCGTGGCCCGCGCCCGACGAGTCGGCGACAGCCTGGCGATCGACCGTCTCACCGCCAAACGCTTGCAGTTGCAACCGGGCAATTCGGTGCGGGCGGTGATGCTGCCCCATCAGCAACAGCAGGCCGCCGCTGCCTGATACGCCGTTCCCCCCATGGCGAGGACTTGCTCGCGCTCGAAGATGAATCCTTTCAGCTCGGGACTGCCATAAACGGCTCCCCGACAAATTCGTCATGATTATTGACCCACCCGCGTGATAGCCTTTTCACTCTTCGGCGTTGACACCTTTGCTCAAGCCTTTCCATTCCTTTGTATTGGTGGAACTCGTATGACCAGGCTTTCTCATCAAGATTTGCGCCGTAATTTTCGTCAGTTGCTGGCCTCCGACACCTGCTACCACACGGCCTCGGTGTTTGATCCTATGTCGGCGCGCATCGCGGCCGACCTCGGTTTTGAAGTGGGGATTCTCGGTGGATCGGTGGCTTCGTTGCAGGTGCTGGGTGCACCGGACTTTGCCCTGATCACCCTCAGCGAGTTCGCCGAACAGGCCACACGCATCGGCCGTGTCGCCCAGTTGCCGGTGATCGCCGACGCCGACCACGGTTACGGCAACGCCCTCAACGTGATGCGCACCATTGTCGAACTGGAACGCGCCGGCATTGCCGCCCTGACCATCGAAGACACCCTGCTGCCTGCGCAATTTGGCCGCAAATCCACTGACCTGATCACCGTCGCCGAAGGCGTTGGCAAGATCCGCGCGGCACTGGAAGCCCGGGTCGACACGGAAATGGCGATCATCGCCCGCACCAACGCCGGCATCCTGCCGATCCAGGAAATCATCAGCCGCACCCGCCAATATCAAGCCGCGGGCGCCGATGGCATCTGCATGGTCGGCGTGCAGGATTTCGATCAACTGGAACAAATCGCCGAACACCTGACGGTGCCGCTGATGCTGGTGACTTACGGCAACCCGGCGCTGCGCGACGACAAGCGCCTGGCCGAACTCGGCGTGCGCGTAACCATCGACGGGCATGGCGCATATTTTGCGGCGATCAAGGCAACCTACGACAGCCTGCGCGAACAGCGGCAGATCTTCACCCAGGCCTCCGACCTGAGCGCCACCGAGTTGACGCACACTTATACCCAGCCGGAGGAATACATTCTCTGGGCCAAGGAATACATGAGCGTCAAGGAGTGATGTGAACGCTGCACCGGCCCCTTCGCGAGCAAGCTCGCTCCCACATTGAACTGCGTCCGTCGCAACATTGATGGAAGCTGCAAAAGCAGTGTTCCGAACCGAATTTGTCAGCACAGGGAGCCTCCCATGCAGCACGAAACACACAGCCACGGCATCAACATGTCTGCCCTGGGCCGCGACAAGCAGAGCCTGAACCTGGCGCAGGAAACCGTCGCCATCGAAGTGCCGGGCCTGAGCCTGTACTACGGCGACAAACAAGCACTGTTCGACGTCAGCATGAACATCCCGAAACAGCGCGTGACCGCCTTCATCGGCCCGTCCGGCTGCGGCAAGTCCACGCTGCTGCGTACCTTCAACCGCATGAACGATCTGGTTGACGGCTGCCGCGTCGAAGGCGCGATCAACCTGTACGGCAACAACATCTATCGCAAGGGCGAGGACGTGGCCGAGCTGCGTCGTCGCGTCGGCATGGTGTTCCAGAAGCCTAACCCGTTCCCGAAAACCATCTACGAAAACGTGGTGTACGGCCTGCGCATCCAGGGCATCAACAAAAAGCGCGTCCTCGACGAAGCCGTCGAGTGGGCACTCAAAGGCGCAGCGCTGTGGGATGAGGTCAAGGACCGTCTGCATGAGTCGGCGCTCGGCCTGTCCGGCGGCCAGCAGCAACGTCTGGTCATTGCCCGCACCATCGCCGTTGAGCCGGAGGTCTTGCTGCTCGACGAACCGTGCTCGGCCCTCGACCCGATCTCGACACTGAAAGTCGAAGAGCTGATCTACGAGCTGAAATCCAAGTTCACCATCGTCATCGTGACCCACAACATGCAGCAGGCGGCGCGGGTGTCCGACTACACCGCGTTCATGTACATGGGCAAACTGGTGGAATTCGGCGATACCGATACCCTGTTCACCAATCCGGCGAAGAAGCAGACCGAAGACTACATCACCGGTCGCTACGGCTAACCGTAGAGCCGCAAGCCTGGAGCTGCGAGCGGCAAGTTTGAAACGGTGTGATTGACAGGACTAACACATAACTGCTTGAAGCTTGCGGCTTGAAGCTTGCAACTTTCGCGGAGCGAACGAATGATTTCCAAAGAAGGCCTTACTCATCATATTTCCGCGCAGTTCAACGCCGAACTGGAAGAAGTGCGCAGCCACCTGCTGGCCATGGGCGGGCTGGTCGAGAAGCAGGTCAACGATGCGGTCACGGCGCTGATCGAGGCCGATTCCGGGCTGGCTCAGCAGGTCCGCGAGATCGACGACCAGATCAACCAGATGGAACGCAACATCGACGAAGAATGCCTGCGCATCCTCGCTCGTCGCCAGCCAGCGGCATCTGACCTGCGCTTGATCATCAGCATTTCCAAGTCGGTGATCGACCTGGAACGCATCGGCGACGAAGCCACCAAGATCGCCCGCCGCGCCATCCAGTTGTGCGAAGAAGGCGAGGCGCCGCGCGGTTATGTCGAGGTTCGTCACATTGGCGACCAGGTGCGTAACATGGTTCGCGATGCGCTGGATGCATTTGCCCGTTTCGACGCCGATCTGGCGTTGTCGGTCGCGCAGTACGACAAGATCATCGACCGCGAATACAAGACCGCGCTGCGTGAGCTGGCGACTTACATGATGGAAGATCCGCGCTCTATCTCGCGGGTTCTGAGCATCATCTGGGTCCTGCGTTCGCTGGAGCGCATCGGCGATCATGCGCGCAACATCTCCGAACTAGTGATTTACCTGGTACGCGGCACCGACGTGCGGCACATGGGTCTCAAGCGCATGAAGGAAGAAGTTGAAGGCACAAGCGGTGAAACCGCTAATGTTCCGGGCGAAGCTGACGATAAGTAAGATTGCCTGAGAAAAGCGCCCGGCCCTTTGGCCGGGCGTTTTTGTTTACGGCTTTTGTATTGAAAAGCAGCACCCGCGAACGAAAAGTCCCGGCGTGACTGAAAAGTTTTGGCAAAGTGCCATCATTCAAGCGTTATGCTTGCCGGGATTTTTTTTAGGGGTGTTGGATGAGCAAGATCAGTGTGTTGGTCGTGGACGATGCTTCGTTCATTCGTGACCTGGTGAAAAAGTGCCTGCGTAATTACTTCCCGGGGATCCGCACCGAGGACGCCATCAACGGCAAAAAGGCCCAGGCCATGCTGGCCAAAGAGGCCTTCGACCTGGTGCTGTGCGACTGGGAAATGCCGGAAATGTCTGGCCTCGAACTGCTGACCTGGTGCCGCGAGCAGGACAACCTCAAGACCATGCCGTTCATCATGGTCACCAGTCGTGGCGACAAGGAAAACGTCGTGCAGGCGATCCAGGCCGGCGTTTCCGGCTACGTCAGCAAGCCGTTCACCAATGAGCAGTTGCTGACCAAGGTCAAGCAGGCGCTGAACAAGGTCGGCAAGCTCGACACCTTGATGAACAGCGCACCGACCAAAATGAATTCGGCGTTCGGCAATGATTCCCTGAGCGCACTGACTGGCGGCAAGCCTGCCGTGGTCGGCGCAGCGGCTGCCAATCCGTTCGCCAAGCCCGCTGTGGCGGCGCCAGCCCCGGCCGCAGCGCCATCGCGCGGTCTGCTCAACAGCCCGCCGGTGCAGGCACCTGGCACGTCGAAAGCGCCAGTCGGTGGTCGTGGTCAGGGGCAATTGCGCCTGCCGAGCGGTACTCAGCAATGCGTGATCAAGGCCTTGAGCATCAAGGAAGCGCTGCTGGTGGTGAAACGCACCGAGACCCTGCCGCAGATCCTCGACAGCGCCGTGCTCGATCTGGAGCAGGGCGACAATGCCGAGATCGCCCGCCTCAATGGTTACCTGCACGCGATCGTCGCCCACGAGCAGAAAGCCGACAGCGACTGGCTGCAACTGACCTTCCGTTTTGTCGACCAGGACGCGCAGAAGCTCGACTACATCTCGCGCCTGATCGCCCGTGGCACGGCGCAAAAACACTTCGTGCCTGGCGCCTGACCTTCGTCGCCTGACACACCGTCTTCGCGAGCAGGCTCGCTCCCACCCTGGAATGCATTTCACATGTGGGAGCGAGCCTGCTCGCGAAGGGGTCGTCAAAGAACACCGCGCATCTCCTGCGCTGGCCAATTTGAAACATCTGTCGACTAGCCTGGTCTGTCTCAGCTGCTAGGCTGATTCCCAGGCCTCCCTTCGACAGACTTTTGCCCATGCTCGCGCGCCTGCTGTTTTTCTGTGGTCTTTGCCTGGCCTCCCACTTGGCGATGGCCATGACCATCTACAAATCCACCGATGCCAACGGCGTGGTCTCGTACAGTGACCAGCCGAGTAAAGGCGCGAAAGTGTTCGTGTTCCAGGACCGCATGGTCGAACGCCTGGAGCGACAGGTGTACCTGGACATCAAGAAGCAAAAAGGCGTCGACGTGGTGTTTGCGCGCAACGATCTGTATGCACCCGTCGAGGTTGCCCTGGCCTTTATCGGCATGAGCAACGTGCGTGGCGCGCCGGCCAAAACGATCCGCCGGGTGCTACCGGCGCGCAGCAATACCCGTCTGGCGCTGCTGACGGCGATTAGCGGTGACAAGCCGCTGGTGTATTCGCCGCAGTTCCAATATTCGCTGGGTGACCCCGCAGGCACCGCGCAAAGCTATCGCTATCCGTTGCCCTGGCGTGGTGGACCGTTTCGCCTGAGCCAGGGCGCCAACGGCCAGTACAGCCACTACGGGCCGAAGAATCGCTATGCCATGGACATCGCCATGCCGGTGGGCACGCCGATCATCGCCGCGCGGGCCGGGGTGGTGGTGAAGACCGAGAATTCACAGAGCGGGCGCGGCACCGATGCGTCGGGCAATTTCGTCCGGGTCCTGCACGATGACGGCACCATGGGCGTGTACCTGCATCTCAAGCAGGGTTCGGTGAGCGTGCGCGAAGGTCAGCGCGTGAAGGTTGGCAGCCCGCTGGCGCTGTCGGGCAACACTGGCAACAGCAGCGGCCCGCATCTGCACTTTGTGGTGCAGCGCAATACCGGGGAAGGGCTGGTGTCGATTCCGTATCAGTTCAACCAGCCGCTGGGGGCGTTGCCCAACTTTGCGTTGGGCAAACAGTGAAAGTAATGGGATCAACTGTGGCGATTGGATGTATCTGTGGCGGGGATTTATCTGTGGCGAGGGGATTTATCCCCGTTGGACGGCGCAGCCGTCCCAAATCCTACAACCGCACCTCACCTGACGAATCGCATTCACCGGCTTAGGGAGGGCTGCGCCCTCCATCGGGGATAAATCCCCTCGCCACAAAAGCTGCCCCGCAATCGTGATCAATCCAGCATCAACACCTTGGCCAGCACAATCTTCGGCCCTTTCATCTTTTTGATGATGATGCGCAGGCCTTCGACTTCCAGCACTTCTTCCTCTTCCGGCACCCGTTTCAGGGTTTCGTAGACCAGCCCGGCGAGGGTCTCGGCTTCGATGTGATCGAGGTCGATGCCCAGCAGGCGCTCAACCTTGAACAGAGGCGTATCACCGCGCACCAGCAGCTTGCCCGGCTGATAGGCGAGGATGCCGCGTTCGGCCTTGCGGTGTTCGTCCTGAATGTCGCCGACCAGCACTTCCAGCACGTCTTCCATGGTCAGGTAGCCGATGATGTTGCCGTCAGCCTCCTCGACCACGGCGAAGTGCGAGCCGCCCTTGCGGAACTGCTCCAGCAGTTGCGACAGCGGCATGTGCCGCGACACGCGCTCCAGCGGGCGGGTCAGTTCGGCCAGGTTGAACGACTCGGGGATATGATCCAGGGCGGCCAGTTCCAGCAACAGATCCTTGATATGCAGCAGGCCGACGAACTCCTGGCGCTCGCTGTCGTACACCGGATAACGGCTGAACTTGTGGCGACGGAACATCGCCAGGATTTCCTTCAGCGGCGCGTTGAATTCCAGGGTGATCAGGTCTTCCCGGGAGTTGGCCCAGTCGACCACTTCCAGCTCGCCCATTTCCACCGCCGAGGCCAATACGCGCATGCCCTGATCGCTCGGATCCTGGCCACGGCTGGAGTGCAAAATCAGTTTCAGTTCTTCGCGGCTGTAATGGTGCTCATGGTGCGGACCGGGCTCGCCTTGGCCGGCGATGCGCAAAATGGCGTTGGCGCTGGCGTTGAGCAGATAGATCGCCGGGTACATCGCCCAGTAGAACAGGTACAGCGGCACCGCCGTCCACAGCGACAGCAGCTCGGGTTTGCGGATCGCCCACGACTTTGGCGCCAGTTCACCCACCACGATGTGCAGATACGAAATGATAAAAAACGCGGTGAAGAACGACACGCCTTTGATGATCTCGGGCGAGTCGACGCCGATCGCGCTCAACAGCGGCTCGAGGATGTGCGCAAACGCCGGTTCGCCGACCCAGCCCAGGCCAAGGGAGGCGAGAGTGATGCCGAGCTGGCACGCCGACAGGTAGGCATCGAGCTGACTGTGCACGGTGCGCAGGATGTGCCCGCGCCAGCCGTGTTGTTCAGCGATGGCCTCGACCCGGGTCGAGCGCAGTTTGACCATGGCAAATTCTGCCGCAACGAAAAAGCCGTTGAGCAACACCAGGATCAGAGCAAAAAGAATCATGCCGAAATCGGCGAAAAGCGTAGCGAGGGACAAGCCAGGGGAAGGGTCCATGATGGAGTTTTGCGGGTTCCGTGTGATTCGAAAGTAAGGGGAAAAAGCGCCTGGAAGGCAGGCACAAGTCAGCCAATGTAGCGGCTGACCGGGCAATTGCCTAGTGGCGTGTGCCGGGCGGCATCACTCGGCGGCGCTGATAGCCCTTGCGCTGGCCACCTGGGCCGGGGCGAAATGGCAGGTGAACGTGCTGCCGTGGCCGGGCACGCTGCTGATCTCCATGCGTGCGCGATGGCGCAGCAACACATGTTTGACGATGGCCAGGCCCAGGCCGGTGCCGCCGGTGTTGGAGTTGCGGCTCGAGTCGACGCGGTAGAAGCGTTCGGTCAGGCGCGGCAGGTGCTTGCTGTCGATGCCGATCCCGGAATCCTGCACGCTCAGGTGCGCGCCCTGCTCGTCGCCCCACCAGCGAATGCGGATGTTGCCCTCGGCCGGGGTGTACTTGACCGCGTTGAACACCAGGTTGGAAAACGCACTGCGCAACTCCGCTTCGCTGCCCTTGAGCAGCACGCCGGCACTGGCTTGCAGCGTGATGTGCTGGTTCTTCGCGCCGGACAATTGCTGCGCGTCGCTGGTGATCGACTGCAATAGCGTGTCGATCTGCACGGGCTGGTTGTCCGACGGGTAATCGGTGGCCTCCAGTTTCGCCAGCAGCAGCAAGTCATTGAGCAGCGTCTGCATGCGCCCGCCCTGTTGCTGCATTTGTTGCAAGGCGCGGCTCCAGCGCGGATTCACTTCTTCGACATTGTCGAGCAGCGTTTCCAGATAGCCGCAGATCACCGTCAGCGGTGTGCGCAGTTCGTGAGAAACGTTGGCGATGAAGTCCTTGCGCATCTGTTCCAGCTGATGGATCCGCGTGACATCGCGCACCAGCATCAAGTGTTCGTTGTTGCCGTAGCGGGTCAGATACAGCTGGATGCGCACGCGATCATTGGTCGGCGAGGGGATTTCCAGCGGTTCGGCGAAGTTGTCCTGCTCGAAGTATTCCTTGAAGCGCGGATGGCGCACCAGGTTGGTCACCGGTTGGCCGCTGTCTTGTGGGGTCTTGAGGCCGAGCAGGGTTTCCGCGGCGCGGTTCCACCATTCCAGGTTGCCGTCGCTGTCGAGCATGATGACCGCGTCTTTCAGCGCGGCGGTGGACTCCTGCACCCGGTCGATCACCGCTTGCAGACGCCCGCGTACGCGTTGGTCGCGGCGTTGCAGGTGATAGATGCTGTCGAAAACCTCGCCCCACAGGCCGTAACCATCGGGCGGCGCTTCGTCGGGTTGGTGCTGGCGCAGCCATTCATGCAGACGCAGCAATTGCTTGAGCGTCCAGGCCAGGTAAAGACCCAGGCCCGCGGCGAGGCTCCAGCCGTAATAGCCGCTGATCAGGCCGACCACCAGGCAGGCGGTGACCAGCAACAGCATGTGGCGAATCAGAGTGCCATGCCAGTTTTGATTCACGGGGCGTCCTTAGCCGCAGCGTCAAGTTTCAAGCTACAAGCTGCAAGCCAGAGCGGCTCGCTTTTTCTTGCCGCTTGTAGCTGAAAACTTGCAGCTGCTTTTTATGCTTTGGTGGAGAAGCGGTAGCCGGTGCCGCGCACGGTTTGTACCAGATTTTCGTAGGCATCGCCGAGGGCCTTGCGCAGGCGGCGGATGTGCACGTCGACGGTGCGTTCTTCAACATAGACGTTGCCGCCCCAGACCTGATCGAGCAATTGGCCACGGGTGTAGGCGCGTTCCTGGTGGGTCATGAAGAATTGCAGCAGACGGTATTCGGTCGGGCCCATCTCGGCGGGTTTGCCGTCGATGGTCACGCGGTGGCTGATCGGGTCGAGCAACAGGCCGCCGACTTCGATCGGCGCTTCACCATCGGTCGGGCCGGCGCGGCGCAGCACGGCTTTGAGGCGGGCGACCAGCTCGCGCGGGGAAAACGGTTTGGTGATGTAATCGTCGGCGCCGACTTCCAGGCCCTGAATCTTGTTGTCCTCTTCGCCCTTGGCGGTGAGCATGATGATCGGGATGTCGCCGGTCAGCTCGTCACGCTTGAGGCGCCGGGCCAGCTCGATGCCGGAGGTGCCGGGCAGCATCCAGTCGAGCAGGATCAGGTCCGGCTTGCGATCAACGATGATGGCGTGGGCCTGCTGCGAGTTCTCTGCCTCGAGGCAGTCATAGCCGGCCATCTCCAATGCAACGGCGATCATTTCGCGAATGGGCGCTTCGTCGTCGACGATCAGAATGCTCCTGCCAACCATGCCTTAATCCTCTTGTCATTTAACTGTCTTGCGCCGCATTAGATAACGGAATTATTGCAGTCGTGTGACAGTATTTTAGTCGGGCGGCGATTATCGGGATCCTGGACTAAGCTCTAAGTCCGAACCTGACAACCACTCCGGAAGGTTTCCATGACTCAGATGACTGTTTGCTTGAAAGCACTGTTGCTGGCGGCTGCGCTGGCTCTGCCTGGACTGGCCATGGCGGCCGATCCGGCGATGGAAAAGGACGGCATGTTCACCGACCACAAGGGCATGACCCTGTACACATTCGCCAAGGATTCCGCTGGCAAGTCTGCCTGCAACGACAAATGCGCGGCGAACTGGCCGCCGTTGATGGCTGAGGCCGGCGATAAATCGATGGGCGACTGGACGGTGGTCAAGCGCGACGACGGCTCGATGCAGTGGGCCTATCAGGGTATGCCGCTGTATACCTTCGTCATGGACAAGAAAGCCGGCGACATGACCGGCGAGGGCAAAATGGACGGCGCCTGGAAAGTCGCCAAAGCCAAATAACCACGGTCCCCTTGTAGGAGTGAGCCTGCTCGCGATAGCGGTGTATCAGTCGGCATTTTCGTTAGCTGACACACCGCTATCGCGAGCAGGCTCACTCCTACAAGGATGTGCGTTCAGCGCAGTGCGTAATCCAGCACAATCCCGACAAAAATCGCCAACCCTGCCCAGTGGTTGTGCAAAAACGCCTTGAAGCAACGCATGCGGTCGCGATCTCGCGTGTACCAAAACTCCCACACATAACAGCCCGCCGCCACCAGCAAGCCGAGGTGGAACCACATGCCCAGCTCGAACTTCGACCCCGCCAGCATCAGGCAACCGAGCGACAGCGCCTGCAAGGTGAGGATGATCACCCGGTCCGCCTCGCCGAACAGAATCGCCGTGGACTTCACGCCAATCTTCAAATCGTCATCACGATCGGTCATCGCGTAATAGGTGTCGTAACCCACCGTCCACAGCAGGTTGGCGATCCACAGCAGCCACGCCGCCGCCGGCAGCTCGCCGGTCTCGGCGGTGAACGCCATCGGCATGCCCCAGGAAAACGCCGCGCCGAGCACCACCTGCGGGTAATAGGTGTAGCGCTTCATGAACGGGTAGGTGAACGCCAGCGCCAGCCCGCCCAGCGACAACCAGATGGTCGGTGCATTGGTGCACAACACCAGCAGAAAACTGATGCCCATGAGCACGGCAAAGAACACCAGTGCTTCCTTCGAGCTGATCTTGCCGCTGGCCAACGGTCGTTGCGCGGTGCGTTTGACGTGGCCGTCGACCTTGCGATCAGCCCAGTCGTTGATCACGCAGCCGCCGGCACGGGTCAGCACCACGCCGAGGACGAAGATGACAACGTTGGCCAGCGACGGCGAGCCTTTGCCGGCAATCCACAGCGCCCACAGCGTTGGCCACAGCAGCAGATAAATGCCGATCGGCTTGTCCATGCGCGTCAACTGAATGAAATCCCAGGCGCGCGGGTTCAAGCGGTTCAGCGACTTGAGCAGGCTCTGATACATCAGCAGTTCTCCGGATGGGCGCGGGCGGCGCGCCACAGGCTCGGCAGGAAAATTTCCGCGACCAGGACGCTCAGCGCGCCACGGTCGAAACGCGAACGCCGGCCCCACAGCTCGGGTGCTCGGTCGGCGGGCGGCAACCATTGTTCAGGGTAGTGGCAAACTTCGATGGCGCGGCGCTGGAACGCCTGATCGCAAAACAGCAATTCGCCCAGCGATCGGCTGCCCAGTTCGTCCATGTGCAGGCCGTCGCCCTGCAAGGCCGCGCGTGAAGCGACGCTGCGGGCAAACACCCAAGCCTCGCCATGACCGCGTAAATACACCTCGCGCACCCAGCCTTCGCTGCCTTCGGCCAGTTCCAGCGCCGCGCATTCATCGGCGCGCAGGGTGTCCCAGCCTTCAAACAACGGCGACACGCTGAAGCCATCGTTGGACAAACGGGTCAGGCGACGGGTCAGCGAACCTTCGTCGAACAACCAGTCGAGGGTCAACGAATCGGGGCAGGGCGTCAGGCGGTTCTGGGTCAGCCAGAGCGGGGCGGGGCAGGCATTTGAATGTTGCACAATGAGTCATTATTGGCCGCAAATGAGGCGGCGAGCTTACCATGGCAGATCACGATATTGATCGGCGCCGGCCGCCATTGCGCCGAACAGGCTTGCATCTGCCCGGCACCCTCAGTACAAAACGCCCTGAGCCGGATGGCAGCGCAACACCCATCGACCGTCCGCGCCGGCACTACGCCTGAACCCTGAGGAAGTACCTGAATGAAGAAGTGGCAATGTATCGTCTGCGGCCTGATCTATAACGAAGCCGACGGCTGGCCGGATGACGGCATCGCGCCGGGCACCCGCTGGGAAGACGTACCGGCAGACTGGCTGTGCCCCGACTGCGGCGTCGGCAAAATGGACTTCGAAATGATCGAAATCAACTGAGTACAACCAAGGAGTAAGGCATGAGCGCACCTGTCGTCATCATTGGCACCGGCCTGGCGGGCTACAACCTGGCCCGGGAGTTTCGCAAGCTCGACAGCGAAACCCCGCTGCTGTTGATTACCGCCGATGACGGCCGCTCTTACTCCAAGCCGATGCTCTCCACCGGTTTTGGCAAGAACAAGGACGCCGACGGCCTGAGCATGGCCGAACCGGGCGCCATGGCCGAGCAGTTGAACGCCGAAGTGCGCACGCACACGCGCGTCAGCGGCATCGACGCCGGCCACAAACGCCTGTGGATCGGCGAAGAAGCCGTACCTTATCGCGACCTGATTCTTGCCTGGGGCGCGGAAACCGTGCGCGTGCCGATCGAAGGCGATGGCGCTGACCGGGTGTTCCCGATCAACGATCTCGAAGATTACGCGCGCTTCCGTGCCGCATCGGCGGGCAAGCGCCGGGTGCTGTTGCTCGGGGCCGGGCTGATCGGCTGTGAGTTCGCCAATGACTTGATTCTCGGTGGCTACGAGGTACAGCTGGTCGCGCCGTGCGAACAAGTCATGCCGATGCTGCTGCATCCCGCTGCGGCGGCGGCCGTGCAGGCCGGGCTGGAAAGTATCGGGGCGAAGTTTCACCTCGGCCCGGTGCTGACCCGTCTGCAGAAAGTCGCCGGCGGTCTGGAAGCGCATCTGTCCGACGGTCAGGTCATCCCGTGCGACGTGGTGGTCTCGGCGATCGGCCTGCGTCCACGTATTGATCTGGCAGCGGCGGCCGGCGTGCAGGTCAATCGGGGCGTGGTGGTTGATCGCTACCTGAAAACCTCCCACGCCAACATCTTCGCCTTGGGCGATTGCGCCGAAGTCGACGGGCTCAATCTGCTCTACGTGATGCCGCTGATGAGCTGCGCACGTGCGCTGGCGCAAACCCTGGCGGGAAACCCTACGGCGGTGAGCTACGGCCCGATGCCGATCACCGTGAAAACCCCGGTGTGTCCGCTGGTGGTGTCGCCGCCGCCACGGGGCAGCGAAGGCGTCTGGAGCGTTGAAGGGCAGGGCGCCGATATCAAGGTTCTGTGCCACAGCGCCGACGGACAATTGCTCGGTTATGCCCTGACCGGTGCAGCGGTCATGGAAAAACTGGCCCTGAACAAACAGCTTCCGCCGCTGCTGGCGTAAATACCAGCCGTTCTGTCGCAATCGCCGCTCTTTTGCCCCGACAAAGGTCGTGGGGAGACTGGCGCCGCCGTTGGCGGCGTGCCATTCTCACTCCCGTCTGCCGCAGAGTAGAGCCTGCGGCGCCTTGGGCGCTGTTCCAACGAGAACAGCACGGACATAACAACAAAAAACCGTCAAAGGGGCTTCACTAATGCGTAAACCAGAACTCGCCGCTGCAATCGCTGAAAAAGCAGACCTGACCAAAGAACAGGCCAACCGCGTCCTCAACGCCGTCCTCGAAGAAATCACCGGCGCCCTGCACCGCAAGGACAGCGTGACGCTGGTCGGCTTCGGCACCTTCCTGCAACGCCACCGCGGTGCCCGCACCGGCAAAAACCCGCAAACCGGCGAACCGGTCAAGATCAAGGCCAGCAACACCGTGGCGTTCAAGCCAGGCAAATCGTTGAAAGACAGCGTTAATCCATAATTGCGGCGTACTCCCCGGACGGGGAGAACCGCAAGGAAAAATGGGCATATCGATTGCGGTCGAATGCCCATTTTTTATGTGTGCGGATTAAGCCAGACATGCAGTCACTGTTCTGCCCTTTATACCCAGCGACGCATCGGTGGGTTATTCGCCGTCGCCAGATGCGTTCGAAATACGCGTATATATAAAGGCCATCATAATGATGGCACTTTTATAGTTATCGATTGTCTCGCCGCGTTTTGTTGAAACAATACCGAAATCTTTCGGAATCATCCTACATCCGGATTTTGCAAATACCGTCATGCTCTGCCCGGATCCTGATTGCCGTTTTTCCGTATGTCTCATGGATTTGGTACGCCCGCTCTAAATCAGGCTTTTCAGGCATCCTCCGGGTCGATCGGCTTAAAAAATGGGGGTAGGGGATTCCCTGACGGAATATAGGGAAACCTCCTACAACAAACAAAGAACACTTCGTCTTGTTGTTTAATCGGATGCTTGCTAGTGGCCATCATTGTGATTACGATGCGCCCACTTGAAAGAGCACATCTCAATTGGATGAGTCGCATAACTGCTCTTCGATACTGTCCCGCGTCGCTGCAATTCCCTTTGCGCGCATGACTGTAATCCTTAATAAAGGCCATGGATGTCCTACTCAAGCAAACTTTCCGCCCATTACCTCGAACTCGCCAAAGTCTCTGTTTCCAAAGAGAATTTCGCGGGCGAAGACGTTCGTTTTTCGAGCGAATTCGAGGCGCTGGAAAGTGAGCTGGCCAAGGCTTCGTCGATGCACGAAAGCGGGCAGATCGACTGGCTTAAAATCCGCGAAAACAGCGAAAATCTGCTGCGTACCCAGTCCAAGGATCTGCGTGTCGGCGCCTGGCTGACCTGGTCGCTGTACCAGCGTGAATCCTTCCCCGGGCTGCTCGCCGGCCTCGGTCTGTTGCACCATTTGTCGGAAAATCACTGGGCCGACGTTCACCCGCTCAAACCCCGCACCCGTGCCGCCGCGATCGGCTGGCTGGTGCCGCGTCTCGAGCAGGTCATTACCGAAAACATTGCGATCAAAGAACAGTTGCCGATGTTCCGGCAGCTGTCCGAGCACCTGGCCGGTCTGGAAGCAGCCTGCACTGAACATCTGGGCGATGACGCGCCGCTGCTGCTGCCGATCTCCCGTCGCCTGAAAACCATGATCCAGCGCGCCGCTGACAACCAGCCGGCCCCCGGCGTGGTCGGTGCGGCGGTAGCGCAGGTCAAGCAGGCAGCGAGCCAGTTGCTCACCCCCGGCGCGCCGATCGACAACGAGCGAGACGCGCACAAAGCCCTGCGCGCCCAGCAGGAGAGCGCCCGCCCACTGTGTGCCTGGTGGCTGAAACAGAAGGCCACCGACCTGCGCGCCCTGCGCCTCAATCGCACACTGCTGTGGATGACCATCGACGCGGTGCCCGAGCGTAACGCCGAGCAGATCACCGTGTTGCGCGGCCTGCCGCTGGAGAAGCTCAAGCTCTACCAGGACCGTTTCGATCAGGGCAAATACGCCGACCTGCTGGTGGAACTGGAGGCGAGCCTGGCGAAGGCGCCGTTCTGGTTCGATGGCCAGAGGATGGTCTGGGAATGTCTCCAGAACCTCAACGCCGAGCTGGCCATGCGCGAAGTGGAAATCCACTTCGCGCTTTTGATTCAGCGCCTGCCGGGCATCATCGAGTTGCGCTTCCATGACGGCGCGCCGTTTGCCGATCCGTCCACACGGGCGTGGATCGCTGCCAACGTCATGCCGCACCTGCAAAGCGCCAGCGCGCCGCGCAAGGTCGAAAGCGAGAACGTCGAAACCCAGCCGGCCTGGGAAAAAGCCGTCGAGGAAGTCCAGCCGATTCTGCGCAAGGAAGGTTTGAAGCCTGCCGTGCAGATCCTCAAGCAGGGTTTGCAATCGGCCCACGGTGGCCGCGAACGCTTCTTCTGGCAGTTCGCGCTCGCGCGGCTGTGCTTCCTGGCCAAGAAATACGAACTGGCCAAGAACCAGCTGGAAACCCTCGATCAGACATTACTGGACTCAGGCCTGCACGCCTGGGAGCCCGATCTTGCATTGCAAGTGCTGCACCTGCTGCACAGTTGCTGCGAGTTGTTGCCGCAGAACCATGCCGTACGTGAACGCAAGGAAGAGATTTATCGCAGGCTGTGCCACCTCGACCTCGAAGTGGTACTCGAATAGGCCCCAGGGCCACAACCGCAAGGAGAAAAGCCATGGCCAAAGAAGGCTCGGTAGCCCCCAAGGAACGCATCAACGTCACCTTCAAACCCGCCACCGGCGGTGCTCAGGAAGAGATTGAACTGCCGCTGAAGCTGCTGGCAATCGGTGACTACACCCACCGCAAGGACGATCGCAAAATCGAAGATCGCAAGCCGATCAGCATCGACAAGATGACCTTCGACGAAGTGTTGGCCAAGCAAGAGCTGGGTCTGACGCTGAGCGTGCCGAACCGTCTGCAGGAAGATGGCGAGGCCGACGAGCTGGCCGTGCAACTGCGCGTCAATTCGATGAAGGACTTCAACCCGGCCAGCCTGGTCGAGCAAGTGCCTGAGCTGAAAAAACTGATGGAACTGCGCGATGCGCTGGTGGCCCTCAAAGGCCCGCTGGGTAACGCACCTGCGTTCCGTAAAGCCATCGAAGGCGTGCTCGCCGACGACGAATCCCGCGGTCGCGTACTCGGTGAGCTGGGCCTGAACGCCGCAGCCCCGGACGCTTGAGACTCCAGTAGCCAAGGAAGCCAACACAATGAGCACTAGCGCAGCACAAGAGAAGAGCGCCGCCAGCGGCGAATACAGCATTCTCGACAGCATCATCGCCGAAACCCGTCTGACGCCTGACGACGAAGCCTACGACATCGCCAAGCGTGGCGTGTCGGCTTTCATCGAAGAGCTGCTCAAGCCGCAGAACAACGGTGAGCCGGTCAAGAAGGCCATGGTTGACCGCATGATCGCCGAGATCGATGCCAAGCTCAGCCGTCAGATGGACGAAATCCTGCACCACCCGGATTTCCAGGCGCTGGAATCGTCGTGGCGTGGCCTGCAGTTGCTGGTCGACCGCACCAATTTCCGCGAAAACATCAAGATCGAAATCCTCAACGTCTCCAAAGAAGACCTGCTGGACGATTTCGAAGATTCGCCGGAAGTCATGCAATCCGGCCTGTACAAGCACATCTACACCGCTGAATACGGCCAGTTCGGTGGTCAGCCGGTTGGCGCGATCATCGCCAACTACTACATGTCGCCAAGCTCGCCAGACGTCAAGCTGATGCAGTACGTGGCCAGCGTTTCGTGCATGTCCCACGCGCCGTTCATCGCTGCTGCCGGCCCGAAATTCTTCGGCCTGGAAAGCTTCACCGGCCTGCCGGATCTGAAAGATCTGAAAGACCACTTCGAAGGCCCGCAATTCGCCAAATGGCAGAGCTTCCGTACTTCGGAAGACTCGCGTTACGTTGGCCTGACCGTGCCGCGTTTCCTGTTGCGTAACCCGTACGATCCGGAAGAAAACCCGGTCAAATCGTTCGTGTACAAGGAAACCGTTGCCAACAGCCACGAGCACTACCTGTGGGGTAACACGGCCTACGCGTTCGGCACCAAGCTGACCGACAGCTTCGCCAAATTCCGCTGGTGCCCGAACATCATCGGCCCGCAGAGCGGTGGCGCGGTTGAAGACCTGCCGTTGCACCATTTCGAAAGCATGGGCGAAATCGAAACCAAGATTCCTACCGAAGTTTTGGTCAGCGACCGTCGTGAATACGAACTGGCCGAGGAAGGCTTCATCTCCCTGACCATGCGCAAAGGCTCCGACAACGCGGCGTTCTTCTCCGCAAGCTCGGTGCAGAAGCCGAAGTTCTTCGGCATCAGCGCAGAAGGCAAGGCCGCTGAGCTGAACTACAAGCTCGGCACCCAACTGCCGTACATGATGATCGTCAACCGCCTGGCTCACTACTTGAAAGTGCTGCAGCGCGAGCAACTCGGTTCGTGGAAAGAGCGTACCGACCTCGAGCTGGAACTGAACAAGTGGATCCGTCAGTACGTTGCCGACCAGGAAAACCCGAGCGCCGAAGTCCGTGGCCGTCGTCCGCTGCGCGCTGCGCAAGTGATCGTCAGCGACGTTGAAGGCGAGCCGGGCTGGTACCGCGTGAGCTTGAACGTGCGTCCGCACTTCAAGTACATGGGTGCCGATTTCACCCTGTCGCTGGTTGGCAAGCTGGACAAAGAGTAAGAGCGACTCATGGACGGATACGGCAGCCTGTTCGAACGCCTCAACGGCGACGCACAACTACGCAATGGCAAGAGCCTCGAGGTTTGCGCCATGGCGTCGGTGGCTGCCCATCTGGCAAAAATGCTCAGCACCCGGGCCGGCAGCGTGCAAACGCTGGCCGACTACGGGTTGCCCGATCTCAATGACATGCGCCTGAGCCTGCACGACTCCCTGAGTCAGGCCCGCCTGGCCATCGAAAGCTTCATCGAAGCCTACGAGCCGCGTCTCAGCAACGTGCGTGTCATTTCCCTGCCGCGTGACCACGATCAGCTCCGCCTGGCCTTCAGTATCGAAGGCCTGCTGGAAATCGAGGGTTTCAAGCGTCAGGTCAGTTTTTCCGCGCGCCTGGATGGCAGCGGTCAAGTCAAGGTCACCTAAGGAGATCCCCGATGTCTGGCAAACCCGCAGCACGCGTATCCGACCCTACCGCTTGCCCACTTCCAGGCCACGGTACCAACCCGATCGCCGCCGGTTCCGGCGACGTGTTCTTCGACGGCCTCGCGGCCGCCCGCCAAGGCGATGCCTCGGTGTGTGGTGGTGCGATGGTCGGCGATCTTGCCACTACCGTTTTGATCAACGGCAAGCCGGCTGCGACAGTAGGTTCGGTTGGATCTCACGGCAACAAGGTCACGGCAGGTTCCGGGACGGTGATTATTGGCAATTCGCATACGCCGGCGCCGTTTGTGCCGCCGTTGCCGGTGGAGATCAAATGGCCGTTTAACGAGCACTACGTCATCAATTGTCAGGACTCCGGGAGGCCACTGGCGGGAGTGGCATACAGTTTCAAAACAGCCTCGGGGAAAGTTATCAGTGGAGTCACGGGAGCCGACGGGAAGACGCAAAAAATCTCGTCCTCTATAGCGGAGTCCTATGAGTTGATTATTGAACAGCAATCTGAAGTCGTAATTGGATAAAAGGATTTTGTTATGACGGATACGAAAATAGCATCAAGTCTGACGCCGGCCAGTAACCAAACTGGTAAGTCTGCAGCTGTCCGTCAATTCAAAATCTCAGATATACCTGATGCGATGGATAAGATGAAATGGCCAGTTGCTGCGAAGCTTATGCGCCACTGGTTTGATGGCAAACCATGGCCAACTGCCGATGGTGCGATGAGTAAAGAGGTCAAAGACCATATTGCTCTTGCTGACATCGCCTACGTAAATGACACCATCGTAAAAATGGACTGGTTGAAGCAGTTTGAACCTGCGAAAACTGTCATTGAAGAGCTTAAGTCTGCTTGGGATAATACTGCAGGTCGTAATAATATAAGCAAGAAGATTAAAGATAAGTATCTTGGCTCGGCACCGGGTGTCTATCCTTTTAAGTTTACGAGCGCTAGGAAGGTTGAAGAGTTTGGATACAGTAATAATCGAGCAGTTAAATTCGGTCTGATAGAGAAGACTGATGAGTTGCGAGCTGCGCTGGCAAACTTTAACATCCGCGTATTTCCAGAAGGAAAACTGGTGATTTCCGTAGACAGCATTCAGCTGTTTGTGGAACGAATTGGGTTTTATGCTGAGGACGCCTATGACTTCAATGACGCACCGGATGACAATTTCAGTCAGCCATTGGGGTTCTGGAACTTTGATGGTATAGCCAACCCTGCCTATGCGGCCACCGCAAATGCCGGTGCGGCGCAGATGAAGTCAGACATCGCTTCAAACCCCTATATCAGTGCGAAAGATTCTCAGGCGATGTTTAGGGAAATAGAAAACTCGCGTTATTTCTATATTACGAATTCTCACTTTGTAAAATATCGGACGGAATTTAAAAAAGGCGGTGATTTCCAGGTTTTGTCTGATGTCCAATATCAAAGCGTTCCCACGACAGTTATTAATGTTTGGAATAAATGATGCGCATTTTTACTCATCTACAATCCGCTGTCGAACTGGGTGTGGCGAAAAAATGACTACGCTTAAAAAGAAGTGGCTAGTGCCTATCAGTTTGCTCTTGGTGTTGATTGCATTGCTCGTTTATTGCGTGAGCGCAATGCTAGGCTATCCTGCAAGTACAACTACAGCTAGTCCCTCGGGCCGCTACACAATTGAGAATGTGCGTGTCGGCAGGATCTTCATGCTTGGGGGTATGGCGTATTTAAGAATTATCGATTCAAAAGAGCCAGAAAAGGTATATCGAACCCCGCTGTATGATACTCAGTCATTGGATATGCGCACATTCGAAGATGATGCCGAGGTTGGAATTACTTGGATCGCCTTCGAGAAGAAAGATAAGGCTTTTGTAATTTCCATGCCGCAATGGGAAGAAAACTGGCTGAATATTTTCATCAGTAATACACCCTACGAGATTCTGGAAAACTGATAGCAGTATGAACAGCTACGTTCGTCTCGCCCTATGTTTATTAACCCACGCCCTCGGATGCGTGGCTTATGCATTTTTTAATGACGCGGTTGTGCATGCTTACAAGCTTTTTAACGGCGGATTTACCTCCCATGGTGTCGCCATCGGCATTGCGACTTACGCACTGTTTTACATTTTTCTGGGCGTCAACCTGATCGTTGCGCTGATTCCAAATCTGATTGCCAAGCTGGTCATCCTTTTTCTGATGGTGGGCTTCATCCTGCTCTGGATGCTACCCGACAACCCGTTAAGAGCCCTGTTCTACGGCGTGGCCCAAGGCTGTGTCACGTTGCTGGCGATCCTCACCACTCAAGTCATCGAGTTGCGCTGGGCTTTGCGAAACATCGCAGGTCGCATTCAGCCAAGTCGGCCTGAAGGTGCAATCCAATGACCAAGTCGGGCGTCGAACGTAATCCACAGGTCGGTATTTCCATGAGCTCCACTACCAGGCAGGTAACCCGTGTCCTTTAACCACTACTACCAAAGCGAACTCACCGCACTGCGCCAGCTCGGTCGCCGTTTCGCCGAGCGTAGTCCGGCGCTGGCGCCGTATCTGGGGCAGGCCGGGCGGGATCCGGATGTGGAGCGGTTGCTCGAGGGCTTTGCGTTTCTGACCGGGCGCCTGCGGCAGAAGCTCGATGACGAACTGCCGGAGCTCAGCCATTCGCTGATGCAGCTGCTGTGGCCGAACTACATGCGCCCGCTGCCGGCGTTCAGCATTCTGCAGTTCGATCCGCTCAAGCGTTCCGGGCCGGCGCTGCTGGTCGAGCGCGATACGCCGATCGAGAGCAAGCCGATAGAAGACGTGCGCTGCCGCTTCCGCACCTGCTATCCGACCGAAGTCTTGCCGCTGGATCTGGCTGCGCTGAATTACTCGGTGAAGGGCGATGGCTCGCTGCTCAGCCTGCGCCTGGAGATGAGCGCTGACGGCCACCTCGGCGAACTGGAGCTGAGCAAGTTGCGCCTGCACTTTGCCGGCGAGCGTTACATCAGCCAGATGTTGTACCTGAGCCTGCTGCGCAACCTCGACGGCATCGAGCTGATCCCGCTCGACGGCGCCGGCAAGCCGATCGATGGCGTCAGCGGCAAGCCGATGGCGTTCAAGATCCCCGGCGACCGGGTGAAACCGGTGGGTTTTGCCGAAGAAGAGGCGCTGATCCCGTATCCGCTGAACACTTTCCGTGGCTATCGCTATTTGCAGGAATACTTCGCCTTCCAGGACAAATTCCTCTTCGTCGATGTCAACGGCCTCGACATCCTCAAGGCGTTGCCGGAAGACACGCTCAAGCAAATGCGCGGTCTTGAATTGCGCTTCGACATTCGCAAGAGCGGCATCATGCGCATGCGTCCGACCCTGGACAACGTGAAGCTGTTCTGCACGCCGATTGTGAACCTGTTCGAGCACGACGCACTGCCGATCCGCCTCGACGGCAAGCAGGACGAGTACCTGCTGCTGCCGGCGGAATTCGATCTGGAAAACTGCGGCGTGTTCTCGGTGGAAACCGTCACTGGCTGGAAGCCCGGCGGTCTCGGTTATCAGGAATACGTGCCGTTCGAGTCCTTCGAGCACGACCCGAGTTTCGACGTGCCCAACAGCCGTCCGCATTACAGCATCCGCCAGCGTTCGTCCTTGCTGCACGACGGCCTCGACACTTACCTGAGCTTCGGCATTCGCCACACCGAAGCCCACGAAACCCTGTCGATCGAGCTGATGTGCACGAATCAGAACCTGCCGAAAAAGCTCAAGCTCGGCGACATCTGCATGGCCAGCGAGCAGACCCCGGAATTCCTCAGTTTCCGCAACATCACCCCGGCCACCCCGAGTTTCGCGCCGCCGCTGAACCGTGACTTCCTGTGGAAGCTGATCAGCAACATGTCGCTTAACTATCTGTCGCTGGCGGACGTCAATGCGTTGAAGGTGATTCTGGAAACCTACGACCTGCCGCGCTACTACGACCAGCACGCGGAGAAGGTCAGCAAACGCCTGCTCGGCGGCCTCAAGCACATCAAACATCATCACGTCGACCGGCTGCATCGCGGTCTGCCGGTGCGCGGCTTGCGCACCGAACTGACCATCGACCCGGAAGGCTATATCGGCGAGGGCGATCTGTTCGTCTTCGCTTCGGTTCTCAACGAGTTTTTCGCGCTTTACGCCAGTCTCAATTCATTCCATGAGCTGCGGGTAAAAAGCACACAGGGAGAGGTGTACCAATGGACACCACGTATGGGCCTGCAGCCCCTGCTTTAAGCGGGCTGACCAAGGTAATACGCGAGTACTCGCTGTTTCAGGCCGTGCTGCTGGTGATCGACCGGCTGCGCGAGGCCCACCCGCATCTGAGCGAAGACGATCTGTACGACCAGGTCGAGTTCCAGGCCAACCCGAGCCTGGGTTTTCCGCGCAGCGACGTCGATCGCGTGGAGTTTTTCGAAGAGCACGGCAAGATGCGCGCGCGCGTGCGTTTCAACCTGATCGGCCTGGTCGGCTCCGGTTCGCCGTTGCCGGCGTTCTATGGCGAGCAGGCCCTGGGCGACAGCGAGGACGGCAACCCGACGCGCAATTTCCTCGATCTGTTCCATCATCGCCTGCAACGGCTGATGCTGCCGATCTGGCGCAAGTACCGCTACCGCGCGAGCTTCCAGAGCGGCGCGATCGACCCGTTCTCGGCGCAGCTGTTTGCGCTGATCGGCCTGGGTGGCGACGAGATCCGCAAGGCCAAGGAACTCAACTGGAAACGCCTGCTGCCGTACCTCGGCCTGCTCAGCCTGCGGGCGCACTCGGCGGCGCTGATCGAAGCCGTGCTGCGTTACTACTTCAAGCACGAAGACTTGGTCATCGAGCAGTGCATCGAGCGCCGCGTGGAAATTCTCGAAGAGCAGCGCAATCGTTTGGGCCGCGCCAACAGCCTGCTCGGCGAAGACCTGGTGCTGGGCGAACACGTGCGCGACCGCAGCGGCAAATTCCGCATTCACATTACCGAACTCGACTGGCAGCGATTCCATGAATTCCTGCCGATCGGTTTCGGCTACCAGCCGCTCTGCGCGCTGGTGCGGTTCACCTTGCGTGACCCGCTCGACTACGACATTCGCCTGGTTCTGCGCCAGGAAGAAATCCGCGAACTGCGCATCGGTGAGCAGAACGCCTGTCGCCTCGGTTGGACCAGTTGGCTGGGCCGCGAAAAAGCGGACGGCGTGGTGACCCTGGGCAGCAAAATTCATTAAGGACGTGAGCCATGATCAACGTAGACCTGCAACAACTCATCCAGGCGCTGGACGCCGAAACCCGTCGTGATCTGGAACGTTCGGCCGAGCGTTGCGTCGCCCGTGGCGGCAGCAAGATTCTCGTCGAAGACTTGCTGCTTGGCCTGCTGGAGCGTCCGAACGGCTTGCTCAGCCGCGCCCTGCAAGATGCTGACGTCGATGCCGGTGAACTGACCGCGGCACTGCAATCGCGGGTCGAGCACAGCGCTTCACGCAACCCGGTGTTCGCTCCGGAACTGGTGCAATGGCTGCAAGATGCGCTGCTGGTGGCCAACCTTGAACTGGGCCAGACCCAGGTTGAAGACGCCGCGCTGATTCTGGCTTTGCTGCGTAACCCGATGCGTTATGCCGGCAGCCGTTATCAGCCGCTGCTCGCCAAGCTGAACATCGATCGCCTGAAAGAATTTGCCCTGTCGCAACAGGAGCAACCGGCGGCCAATGGCAAACCGGCCGCACAGGGCGAATCACTGTTGCAGCGCTTCACCCACAACCTGACCCAACAGGCCCGCGACGGCAAACTCGACCCGGTGCTGTGCCGTGACGGTGCGATCCGGCAGATGGTCGACATCCTTGCCCGTCGTCGCAAGAACAACCCGATCGTCGTCGGTGAGGCCGGTGTCGGTAAAACCGCCATCGTTGAAGGTCTCGCTTCGCGCATCGCCGCCGGTGAAGTGCCGCAGGTGCTCAAGGGCGTAGAACTGCTGTCGCTGGACATGGGTCTGTTGCAGGCCGGCGCCAGCGTCAAAGGCGAGTTCGAGCGTCGTTTGAAAGGCGTGATCGACGAAGTCAAAGCTTCGCCGAAACCGATCATTCTGTTCATCGACGAAGCCCACACGCTGATCGGCGCTGGCGGCAACGCTGGCGGTTCCGACGCGGCCAACCTGCTGAAACCGGCGCTGGCCCGTGGCGAACTGCGCACGATCGCCGCGACCACGTGGGCCGAGTACAAGAAATACTTCGAGAAAGATCCGGCACTGGCCCGTCGTTTCCAACCGGTGCAGTTGCACGAACCGACCGTCAGCGAAGCGGTGACCATTCTGCGTGGTCTGGCCCAGGTCTATGAAAAGAGTCACGGCATTTACCTGCGCGATGACGCGGTGGTGTCCGCCGCCGAATTGTCCGCGCGTTATCTGGCCGGTCGGCAACTGCCGGACAAGGCCGTTGATGTGCTCGACACCGCGTGTGCCCGCGTGCGCATCAGTCTTGCTGCTGCCCCGGAAAGCCTTGAGCGCCTGCGCGGTGAACTGGCTGAAGGTGGCCGTCAGCGCCAAGCCCTGCGCCGCGATGCCGAGGCTGGTCTGCTGATCGACCACGAAGCGCTGGACGTACTGGAAGCGCGGCTGGACGAAGCCGAAAGCGAAATGGTCGCGCTGGAAACCTTGTGGAGTGAGCAGAAAGCTTTGGCCGAGCGCCTGCTGGAGCTGCGTCAGCAACTGGCCAAGGCCCGCGAAGCCGCAGCCGTCGAGCCGACCGTCAGCGTTGAAGAAGACGCCGAAGGCACCGTGATTGAGACCGTGATCGCCGAAGTCGAAGAAGGCCAAAGCGTCGAAGCGCTGGAAGCTCAGCTGCATGAAACCCACGCCGCGCTGACCGCTGCGCAAGTCAAAGAACGTCTGGTCAGTTTCGAAGTGTGCCCGCGTCTGGTCGCCGAAGTGATCAGCGCCTGGACCGGTGTGCCATTGGCGCAACTGGCCCGTGAGCACAACGCCAAGGTCGCCAGTTTCGCTACCGATCTGCGCACGCGTATCCGTGGTCAGGAACAAGCCGTGCACGCACTGGATCGCTCGATGCGGGCCACCGCTGCCGGTCTGAACAAACCGGATGCACCGGTCGGTGTGTTCCTGCTGGTCGGCCCGAGCGGCGTCGGCAAGACCGAAACCGCGCTGGCCCTGGCTGACCTGCTGTACGGCGGCGATCGCTTCATCACCACCATCAACATGTCCGAGTTCCAGGAGAAGCACACCGTCTCGCGCCTGATCGGTGCACCGCCGGGCTACGTCGGTTACGGCGAGGGCGGCATGCTCACCGAAGCCGTGCGCCAGAAGCCTTACTCGGTGGTACTGCTTGATGAAGTCGAGAAGGCTGACCCGGACGTGCTCAACCTGTTCTACCAGATCTTCGACAAGGGCGTGGCCAACGACGGCGAAGGTCGCGAGATCGATTTCCGCAACACGCTGATCCTGATGACCTCGAATCTGGGTAGCGACAAGATCAGCGACCTCTGCGAAGACGGCGCGCGGCCAACCGCCGAAGTGCTCGAAGAAACCATTCGCCCGGTGCTCAGCAAACACTTCAAGCCGGCGCTGCTGGCGCGGATGAAAGTAGTGCCGTACTACCCGGTGGGCGGCCCGGTGCTGCGCGAGCTGATCGAGATCAAACTCGGCCGTCTCGGCGAGCGTCTGAACCGTCGTCAGCTGGAATTCAGCTGGTGCCAGAACCTCGTCGATCACCTGTCCGAGCGCTGCACGCAAAGCGAAAGCGGCGCGCGCCTGATCGACCATTTGCTCGATCAGCACGTGCTGCCGCTGGTGGCCGATCGTCTGCTCGACGCGATGGCGACCGGCGAAAGCCTCAAGCGTGTGCATGCCACGCTCGACGGCAACGCCAGCGTGATGTGCGAGTTCGCCTGAGGTGGGCGTGATGTTCACTCAGGTGCCGCAGCCACTGGTCTACGCCGAAGCGTTGCTGGCGCAGTTCGCCAGTCTGTCGCGGGCGGCGAACGGTGCTGCGTTGCTGGGTGAATTCGTCCGTGGCCTGGCCGAACTGAGCGGTTGCGAACTGACTCAGCTGTACCTGCTCGACGCCACTCACACGTGTTTGGGGATGAACGCCGAGTGCCTCGACGGCGCGCTGCAACCGCGCCAGGCGGCGAGTCTGCCGGCGGATTACAACGGTGAGCAACTGCTGCAATTCGCCCTGTGCCAGAACCGCGTGGTGTGCCTTGATGACCTGAGCGCCAGCCTGCACGAGACCAGTTTCCTGCCGGCGGCGACCGCGCCGTGGCAGTCGTTGTTGTGCGTGCCGCTGGTCAATCAGCACAAGGCGGTTGAAGGTCTGTTGCTGTGCGCCAGCCACCGTCGCACCGACCTGCAAGGCTTTGCCGATTCCCTCGGCCAGCTCGGCTCGTTCGTGCTCGGTCAGCTGCATTTGCTGCAGCGCTTGCGCCAGCCGTTGGCTGAATCGGCCACGGTCACGCGCAGTGTGCCGAGCATCAGTGGCTACGGTTTGATCGGCAAAAGCGCGGCAATGCGCCAGACCTACTCGCTGATCAGCAAAGTCTTGCACAGCCCATACACCGTGCTGTTGCGCGGTGAGACCGGTACCGGCAAGGAAGTCGTTGCGCGGGCGATTCACGATTGCGGCCCGCGTCGTTCTCAGGCGTTCATCGTGCAGAACTGCGCGGCGTTCCCGGAAAACCTGCTGGAAAGCGAACTGTTTGGCTACCGCAAAGGCGCCTTCACTGGCGCCGATCGCGATCGCGCCGGGCTGTTTGACGCGGCCAATGGCGGCACGCTGCTGCTCGATGAAATCGGCGACATGCCGCTGTCGCTGCAAGCGAAGATTCTGCGCGTGTTGCAGGAAGGCGAGATCCGTCCGCTGGGCTCCAACGACACGCACAAGATTGACGTGCGCATCATCGCCGCGACGCACCGTGATCTGGCGGTGCTGGTCAGCGAAGGCAAATTCCGCGAGGACTTGTACTACCGCCTCGCGCAATTCCCGATCGAGCTACCGGCCCTGCGTCAGCGCGAAGGCGACATCCTCGATCTGGCCCGTCACTTCGCCGAGAAAACCTGCACCTTCTTGCAACGCGATCCGGTGCGCTGGTCGGACGCCGCGCTGGAACACCTGTGCGGCTACACCTTCCCCGGCAACGTCCGCGAACTCAAAGCGCTGGTCGAGCGCGCGGTGCTTTTATGCGAAGGCGGCGAGTTGCTCGCCGAGCATTTTTCCCTGCGTCTGGAACCGATGCCCGAGGACAACAGCGGCCTGAATCTGCGCGAACGGCTGGAGCAGGTCGAGCGCACTTTGCTACTCGATTGCCTGCGCAAGAACGATGGCAACCAGACCCTCGCCGCCCGCGAACTGGGCCTGCCGCGGCGCACACTGTTGTATCGCCTGGGACGCTTGAATATCAATCTGGGAGATTTCGATGGTTGAGCTACGGCACTTCTTCGGACCCAAAACATACCCTGTGGCGAGGGGATTTATCCCCGTCCGGCTGCGCAGCAGTCGCAGTCCGGTAAATACGGTTTCACTGAGAGACCGCGCTGGCAGGTTTTGGGGGCGCTGCGCACCCCAACGGGGACAAGTCCCCTCGCCACAGGAGATCGTGGCGCCTGCTTGGATTGGCTCTGAGCCCCGGTTCAGAGCCTCGCAAAACAATGAATTCGCTAATAACGGCGCCGCCCGCAAGGGTCGGCGCTTTGTGCTTTGTCTACACCTGGAGACCCTCTGATGTCTGTTCGTCACTGGCACGCTGTCCTGCTGACCCTCGTCGTTCTATGCGGCCTTGGCGGCTGTAGCGGCAATTACAAATTCAACGACACCGACTATCGCCCGTTGGGTGATCCGCAAGCGGTCAATCGCGGCAAGTGACCGCAAGGAGCATCAAACATGGAATTGGTTTTCGAAATGCTGAACACCAAGCAGTTCGTGCCCACCGAGTCGTGCCAGCGGACCTTCAAACAGGCCGGCGGCGTGATCGGGCGGGGCGAGGACTGCGACTGGATCATCCCTGACCGCAAGCGTCACCTGTCCAATCACCACGCGATTGTCAGTTACCGCGAGGGCTCGTTCTTCCTCACCGACACCAGCAGCAACGGTGTCCAGGACGGCGGCAGCGGCGCGCGCCTGCACAAGGGCGAGCCGGTGCGCATCGAGCACGGCAGCACTTACGTTCTCGGCGACTTCGAGATACGCGCACGCCTGGTGCGCGATCCAGCCACCTTTGACGGCGAGGTCGGTCGCCCGCGGCCTGCCGGCAGCATCATTCCGGACGACGCGTTCCTCGACCTCGACCCGCTCAATGCCCTCGAACAGCAAGAGCGCGTGTACTCGGAAATCGACGAGCTGCTGGCGCCCAATACCAAGCCGGAAGACTCCCGTCAGCGCGCCGATTACGCACGCATCGACATGGAAAGCCTGATGGTGCCGGAGCTGATCGCTGCCCCCGTCGAACCTGAGCCTGCTCCGGCGCCCAAAGCCGTTGAGCGCCAGAGTGAAGGTTTCTGGGAGCATTTCGGTGCGGCGCTGGGCGTGGACGTCAAAGGCCTCAGCCACGACGAACGCGAAGCCTTGGCGCTCAACGCCGCGCGTCTGCTGCGGCAGAGCATCGGTGGTTTGCAGCAGAGCCTGCGCACCCGCTCGGAGCTGAAAAACGAGCTGCGTCTGGCCCAGACCACCGTACAAGGCACCAACAAAAACCCGCTGAAATTCGCCGTCGATCCGAGCGAAGCACTGGAGATTCTGTTGCAGCCAAGCAAGCCTGGGCACCTGCCGGCCGAGCAAGCGATTTCCCGCGCATTCCGTGATTTGCAGGCGCACCAAGTGGCCTTGCTGACCGCCAGCCGCGCCGCCGTACGCGGCACCCTGGAGCACTTCTCGCCGGAGCAACTGACCCTGCGTTTCGAGCGCGACAACAAGCCGTTGATCGCTACTTCGGGCGGGCGCTGGAGAGCGTTCGGCCGCTATCACCAGGCCCTGCGTCAGGACGATGACTGGAGCGAGCGTCTGCTGGCCCGCGACTTCGCCCAGGCCTACGAAGAACAGATCCGCCTGATCTCCACCCTCCACACCGACCACCAAGGATGATGCGCATGTCTCGCCGCTCGACCGCTTTTTTCAAGACGCTGACTGCGCTCACCGTACTGGTGCTGCTTGCCGGTTGCTCGTCGCTGTCGCCGTACTCGAAAGTGACCAAGCTCAACCTCAAGCTGACCGGCAGCGATCAGCTCAACCCGGACCTCAACGGTCGTCCGTCGCCGATTGTCGTGCGCCTGTTCGAACTCAAGCACCCGGTGACCTTCGAAAATGCTGACTTCTTCAGCCTCTACGAGCGCGCCAAGGAATCCCTCAACCCGGATCTGGTGGCCAGCGAAGAACTCGAACTGCGCCCGGGTGAAACCGTGGAAATGAAGCTCAGCGTGGAGGAGGGCAGCCGTTACGTGGGCGTCCTCGCTGCCTACCGTGACCTGCCGGAAACGCAATGGCGCTACACCGTGCAGATCACTCCGCTGGAACTCACCGAGGCTGATCTGACCCTCGATCAGGCCGGTATCCGCAATACCCAACAAGTGCTCGCCAAGGCGGATGACTGATCATGAACACCCATAAAGTCATTTGGCAGGAAGGCATGCTGCTGCGACCGCAGCACTTCCAGCACAACGATCGTTATTACGATCACCAGATGAAAACCCGCACCCAGTTGCTCGGTGGCTACACCTGGGGTTTTCTCAATCTGGAGATCGACTTGCAGTTCCTCAACATGGGCAAACTGGTGATCAGTGAAGCCTCGGGGATTCTGCCGGACGGCAGCCTGTTCGAACTCGGTGGCAACACCGAACCGCTGGCGCTGGACGTGCCGCCGAACACCGGCAACACGCCGATCTATCTGGCGCTGCCACTGGTCACCGGCAACCACATCGAGGCCCGTCGCCCGGAGCAATCCGACGTGCTGGCGCGTTACACCGCGTATGACGCCGAGGTGGCTGATTCCAACGCCGGCGACGATTCCGCCAGTCAGGTCAGTTGTGGGCGCCCGGACTTCAAACTGTTGCTCGGCGAGCAGCAGAGCGATCAGGCTTACGTGAAGCTGAAGATCTGCGACGTGCTCGACACCACGCCCGATGGCGTGATCAGCCTCGACCCGGATTTCGTCCCGACCTACATTCAGGCCCACGCTTCCAGCTATCTGCTGTCGTGCCTGAAAGAAGTCATCAGCATGCTCAGCCACCGTGGCGACACCATTGCCGAGCGGATTCGCTCCAACGGCAAGGTTGGCGGTGCCGAAGTCGGCGACTTTATGATGCTGCAACTGATCAACCGCACCGAACTGCTGCTGCGCCATTACCTCGGCCTTGAGCAGGTGCATCCCGAAGAGTTGTACCGCACGCTGCTGACCATGCTCGGCGATCTGGCGACCTTCTCCGGCGAGAGCAAACGCCCGCGTCTGGACAGCCGCTATTCCCACGCGGACCAGGGCGGCAGCTTCCGCAAACTGATGGAAGCGATTCGTCAGGTGCTGTCGATGGTGCTCGAACAGCACGCCATCGAACTGATTCTGCAGGCGCGTCAGTACGGCATCATTGTGTCGCCGTTGCACGACCACAAACTGCTCGGCTCGGCCTCGTTCGTGCTGGCGGCCAGTGCCAACTGCGACTCCGAAGAACTGCGCCACCGCTTGCCAGCGCACCTCAAGGTCGGCCCGGTGGAGCGCATCCGCCAACTGGTCAACCTGCACCTGCCGGGGATCAAGGTCAAACCGTTGCCGGTGGCCCCGCGGCAGATCGCGTTCCACTCGAACAAAACCTATTTCATCCTCGAACTCAGTTCCGAAGACCTGGCACAACTCGAGCGCTCCGGCGGTTTCGCGTTCCACGTGTCCGGCGAATTCGCCGAGCTTGAACTGAAATTCTGGGCCATCAGGAACTGACCGACATGATCAAGGAAACGGATTACAACCAGGACGACAAAACCGTTCTGCTCGACCGTCAGGGCCACGGACCGGCGTCGAGTCCGCTGACCGACTTCGCCGCGCCGCCGCGTTTCGAGCAACTGGAAGAACGCATGATCTACGCCGCGCGCCTGCGCCCGGCAGAGGCGTTCAACATCAGCCTCAATTCGCTGGTCGCGGCCTCGTCCGAACTGCTCTCGGAAGTGGTGCGCCTCAAGCACAGCGAAACCCGTGAAGATCTGTATGCGCTCAACGAGCGCCTGACCGCCGGGCTGAAGTTGTTCGAAGTGCGCGCCTTGCACAACGGCGCCGAAAGCAGCCAGGTGATGGCCGCGCGTTACGTGCTCTGCACCGTGGTCGACGAAGCTGTCGTGACCACGCCGTGGGGCAACGAAAGCGAGTGGTCGCAGATGAGCCTGCTGAGCAGCTTCCACAACGAAACCTTCGGCGGCGAGAAGTTTTTCCAGCTGCTCGATCGGCTGTCGAAAAACCCGGTCAAGCACTTGCCGATGCTCGAATTGATGTACCTGTGCCTGTCCCTCGGTTTCGAGGGCAAGTACCGCGTCCAGGCGCGCGGCATGCTTGAGCTCGAAGGCATCCGCGACGCCTTGTATCGGCAGATTCGTCAGCTGCGTGGCGACGTGCCGCGCGAGTTGTCGCCGCACTGGGAAGGCCTCAACGATCAGCGCCGCAATCTGGTGCGCATCGTGCCGGCGTGGATGGTGGTGCTCTTCACCCTCGTTTGCCTGGTGGTGATGTATTCGGGCTTCGCCTGGGTCTTGGGCGAGCAGCGCGACACCGTTCTGCAACCTTATCAGCCGCTTGATCCAGCCGCGGTGCAACCGCAGGCGCAGCCGTAAAACAGGGACGTGTGATGAAAAAGTTTTTCAAGAAAGTCGGCGCCTTCCTGCGCCAGACCTGGGTCTGGACCTTGCTGCTGGTGCTGTTCGTGGCGCTGCTGGTGTGGTTCGTCGGCCCGTTGTTGGCGGTCGATGATTACAAGTTCTGGGAAAGCGCGACCTCGCGCCTGCTGACCATCAGCGTGCTGTTCCTGATCTGGGGCCTGACCATGGTCTTCGTCAGCTGGCGCGCCGGTATCCGCAAGAAAGCCGAGGAAGAAAGCGAGGATGGCCAGGACCGCATTCGCCGCGAAGAGCTGATCGACGAAGAGCAGAAGGAGCTGAAGGCGCGTTTCAAGGACGCACTGAAAACCCTGAAAACGTCGAGTCTGTATCGCGGCCGCAGCGAGCGCTGGCGCAGTGATTTGCCGTGGTACCTGCTGATCGGTCCGCAGGCTTCGGGCAAGACCAGCCTGCTGGATTTTTCCGGCCTGGAATTTCCGATCAACAAGATCGACCGCAAGCTGACCCGCGACACCCTCGGCACTCGTCATTGCGACTGGTATTTCGCCGACCACGGTGTGCTGATCGACACCGCCGGGCGCTACACCACTCAGCCGGACGCCGAAGTTGATGGCAGCGCCTGGACCACTCTGCTGGAGCTGCTGCGCAAGCGTCGTCGCGGTCGTCCGTTGAACGGCGTGCTGGTGACCATTCCGGTGGAAACCCTCACCGGCGGCAGCGAGCAGGACATCGACACCTTGGCGCGTCAGGTGCGCAGTCGCCTGCAAGACGTGCATCAGAAACTGCACGTCGACGTGCCGGTGTATCTGGTACTGAGCAAGGCTGACAAGCTGCTGGGCTTCGACGAGTTCTTCGATCAGCTGACCCGCGAAGAAAGCGATCAAGTGCTCGGCACCAGTTTCCGCAAGGATCAGGTCGGCACCGACGTGGCGGTTCTGCGCAACGAGTTCGAAGAGCTGCTGCGACGCTTGAACAGCCAAGTGATCATGCGCATGCACTCCGAGCGCGACACTCAGCGCCGTGGGCGCATCCTCGACTTCCCGCATCAACTCGGGCAGATCGGCGAGCGCCTGTGCCTGTTCGTCGACATGGCGTTCACTGGCAACCGTTATCAACGCGCCACGCAATTGCGCGGTTTCTACCTGACCAGCGCACCGCACCTGACCCAGGAAATGGATTCGACCACCGCCGGCATCGGCGCCAGCCTCGGCATGAACGCCGGTGTGCTGCCGACCCTGCGCAGCGGCCGTTCGCGTTTCATCCACCACTTGCTCAGCCAGGTGATTTTCCCCGAAGCCGATCTGGCCGGTCTGGACAAGCGCGAGCGCAGCCGCATTCATTGGGGCCAGCGTGCGTTGTACGTCGGCGCACTGGCAGCACTGGCGCTGTTCGGTATGCTCTGGGCCGGTGGTTTCTCGGCTAACTACGAGCGTCTGGAAAACCTGCGCACGCTGGCGCAGAACTGGACTCAGCAACGCTCGGCTGTGTCGCCGCGCGATGACGCCATGGGCGTGCTGAAAGTCCTGGATACGAGTTACGCCGCGACCCAGGTGTTCCCGAGCAAAAGCGACGTGTCGTACCACGAGCGTGGCGGCCTGTATCAGGGCGAAGACATCAATCCGGTGGTCAAGACTGCCTACGAGCGTGAGCTTGAAGCGCAACTGTTGCCACGGGTGGCTACCCTGCTCGAAGGGCAGATTCGCGCCAACATGAAGGACCGCGATCGCCTGCTCAACAGCCTGCGTGCGTACCTGATGCTGAACATGAAGGACCGTCGCGATGCGGCGTGGCTCAAGGACTGGATCGCCACTGACTGGTCGCAGCGCTACACCGGCAACACCGCGGTGCAGAACGGTCTGAACACTCACCTCGAGCGCTTGCTCAAGCAGCCGTTCATTTATCCGTTGAACGACCAACTGGTGACACAGGCACGTCAGGTTCTGCGCAGCGAATCGTTGGCCAACGTGGTTTACCGCATGCTCCGCGAGCAGGCGCGCAACCTGCCGGACTATCGCTTCAGCCAACACTTGGGCCCACAAGGCTCGCTGTTCATCGGCACCGAATACGTGATCCCGGGTTTCTACACCCAGCAGGGTTATCAGCAGTATTTCTCGGTACAGGGCGCGGCGCTGGTCACCGATATCCTGCGTGACAACTGGGTGCTGGGCGAAGGCGCGGGCATCAGCGACATGGACTTGCGTCGCCTGATGGTCGAGCTGGAGCAACTGTACTTCCGCGACTACGCCAACTACTGGAGCGAAGCTGTTGGGCAGGTGGCATTGCCGCCGATCAGCGACGCCGGCGAAGGCGCCGAGCAACTGGCGGGCCTGACTTCGGCCAACTCGCCGGTACTCGCGTTGCTCACCGAAGTGCGTGAAAACACTCGCTTCGAAGCCGCGGCCGATCCGGTCGATGAAGCCGGCGAAGCCGCCGATGCGCTGGCCGGGCAGAAGGGCAAACTGGGCAAGGTCGGCAAACTTGCCGCTGCTGCCGCCGACAAGGCTTCGGCGCTGAACGTGGCGAAGAACCTGCCGGACACTGCGAAGAAATCCCTGCAACGCCGCTTCGAGCCGCTGCATCGTTTGCTCGATGACAACAACGGCCCGGGCGCTGACCTGACGCCAGCCTTCAATGCGCTCAACGACCTGCAACTGCAACTGGCCGGTCTGGCTCGCTCCAGCACGCCGGAACAGGCTGCGTTTGAAATGGCCAAGACGCGCATGAGCGGCCAGCGTGATGCGCTGACCAACCTGCGCAACGCGTCCGGTCGCCTGCCGCGTCCGCTGAGCGTGTGGTTCAACGTGCTGGCCGAAGACTCGTGGCGCCTGGTACTCAACGATGCCTACCAATACTTGAACGGTCGTTATCAGAACGAGCTGTACAGCGTGTATGGCAAGACCATCAGCAAGCGTTATCCGTTCAGCGCGAGCAGCACCAGCGATGTTTCGATCAGCGATTTCCGCGAGTTCTTCAAGGCGCAGGGCATTGTCGACCGTTTCTTCGACAGCTACATGCGTCCGTTCGTCAGCGGCGATCCGGGCAACTACCGTATGCGCAGCGTCGACGGTCACAGCCTGCCGGTGTCCAAGGTCTACCTCGACCAGATGGCCGCTGCGCTGACGATTCGTCAGAGCTTCTTCTCGATCAACCCGGCCGAGCCGACCGTGCAGTTCAAGCTGGAGCCGTACACCCTCGATCCGGCGGTCAGCCGTTCCGAATTCAAGTTCGGCGACAAGACCATGGAATACCGTCACGGCCCGATCCTGCCAATGACCTTCAAGTGGCCGACCGATGCTGAAGACGGTCGCACCAGCCTGGTCATGGACAAGATGGCCGGGCGCCCGATCGGTATCGAGAAGAACTCCGGCCCTTGGTCGCTGTTCCGTCTGTTCGACCTGATGCAGACCGAGTACCTGACCGGTCGCGACGTGCTGGTGCTGAAGGCGGACGTAGGTGGCTTGCGCGCCAACTACCTGCTGACCAGCCAGCGCTCGCCGAACCCGTTTGACCTGGGCGTGCTGCGCACCTTCCGTATGCCGGTGCAGCTCTGATGCTGGTGGCCAGTCCCTGGCGCAGCGCGGCGCGTACCGACCCGGGCAAGGTGCGGGCGCGCAACGAAGATGCCTTCCTCGACTCCCCGCAGCATGGGCTGTGGGTGGTCGCGGACGGCATGGGCGGTCATCAGGGTGGCGACATCGCCAGCCAGTTGATCGTCGCCAGCCTGGCTGAGTTGCCGCAACACGAGGACTTCGACGAACGCCTCAAAGCCATCCGCCAGTGCCTGCACTGGCTGAACCGGCGTTTGGGGCAGGAGTTGACGGTCACCGCCGGACGCCACGACAGCATCATGGGCAGCACCGTCGTGGCATTGCTGGTGGAAGGCAATCGCGCGGCCTGCATCTGGGCCGGCGACAGTCGTTGCTACCTGTGGCGCGGGCAGCGGCTGTATCAGCTGTCCAAGGACCATTCGCTGCAGCAGCAACTGATCGACGAGCAGCAAATGAGCGTCGAGCAAGCGGCAGCGCACCCGGCGGCTCAGGCGTTGACCCGAGCCGTTGGCGCCGCCGAAACACTGACCCTGGATGTACTCGAACTCGAGGTCTATCCGGGCGATGCGTTTTTGCTCTGCAGCGATGGTCTGTATCAGGGCCTGAGCAGCGATGCCCTCGGCAACGCCCTCAGCCTCAGCGCGCCGCACGTGGCGCTGGAACGTTTGTTCGACGGCGCCCTGCGTGGCGCTGCGCGTGACAACCTGACTGCCGTGGTGATCCGCCAATGAGTGAACTCGAATCGCCCATCGATGACCTGCTGATCAGCGAAGAACAGGCCAACAACCTGACCTACTTCGCCTTCGCCAAGGGCAACAAGGCCGAACCGCTGCTGGCGCCGACCAAGGCCAGCATCGGCGCGCTGCCGGATGTACTCGCGGGTCGCTACCACCTCGAGCGCTTGCTCGGGGCCGGTGGCATGGGCGCCGTTTACCGGGCGCGGGATTTGCTGCACGAGCAGTTTGGCGATCCCGACCCTTACGTTGCGCTGAAAATTCTCAGCGAAGAATTTGCCGAATCGCCGGACGCCAGTGCCTTGCTCTACAGCGAGTTCGCCCTGACCCGGCGCCTGCGCCACGACAACGTCGTGCGTGCGCACACCTTTGAAGTCGACACCGACTGCCAGCGGGCCTTCATCACCATGGAATACATGCGTGGCCTGACCCTGGACAAATTGCTCTGCGAGCGGCCCCTCGGCCTGCCGTGGAAAGAACTGCGCGACATCGTCCTGCCGCTGCTCGACACGCTGGCCTACGCCCACCGTCGCGGCGTGCTGCACGGTGATTTGAAACCGAGCAACGTCATGCTCAGCGAAGACGGCCTGCGCCTGTTCGACTTCGGTCTGGGGCAGGCAGAAGAGGGCACCTTGCCCGGCCTGCCGCACCTGAGCCGTGAGCGCTTCAACGCCTGGACCCCGGGCTACGCCGCCCCCGAACTGCTTGAGGGCCAACCGTTGTCGGCCAGCGCGGACGTGTACGGCGTGGCCTGTGTAATCTATGAACTGGCGAGCGGCAAACACCCGTTCCGCCGCTTGCCCTCGACCCAGGCCCGCGACGAGCACCTGGAGCGCGAGCTGTACGCACCGAAAAATCTAGCGAAACACGGCTGGTCAGCGCTGCAGACCGCGCTGAGCTTCAACCCGGCAGAGCGAACCATCACTGCCGCACAATTGCGTGACGCCTTGGGCGCCACTTCGTCCTGGCTGCAACGTCTGCGACTTCGGGCGTAACGGATGACATTCGAACAGGGAGCACACGATGTTCAACTCAGCTAACGAAACCCACTTCAGCCTCAAGGTCGAAGACTACGTCGGCGACCTGCAAGTGCTGTCGTTCACCGGCACCGAAGGCATCAGCCAGGCGTATCGCTTCGACCTCGAACTGGTCAGCGAAAATCCGGATCTGGATCTTGAGCAACTGCTGCACAAGCAGGCGTTCCTCGCATTCGATCCACAAGGCTCGGGCATTCACGGGCAGATCTACCGCGTCGCCCAGGGCGATGCCGGCAAGCGCCTGACCCGCTACAAAGTCTCGATCGTGCCGCAACTGCAATACCTGCATCACCGCACCAACCAGCGCATCTACCAGCAGATGTCGGCGCCGAAAATCATTGCGCTGATCCTCGAAGAACACGGCATCAAGAGCAACGCCTACAGCTTCCAGCTCAGCCAGCCGTGCCCGGATCGCGACTACTGCGTGCAGTACGACGAAACCGACCTGCATTTCGTCCAGCGCTTGTGCGAAGAAGAAGGCATTCATTACCACTTCCAGCACAGCGAAAAAGCGCACCTGCTGGTGTTCGGCGACGACCAGACCGTATTCCAGAACCTCGGGCAGCCAACTGCTTATGTGCAGGGCAGCGGCATGGTCGCCGACGAGCCGGTGATCAAAGCCTTCAAGCTACGCCTGGAAACCCGCACCAGCCGCACCACGCGCCGTGACTACGATTTCGAAAAACCGCGTCTGCAAATGGAAGCGGCGTACAAGCCCGATGGCGACAGCACCGAGCCGGATCTGGAAGACTACGACTACCCCGGCCGCTTCATTGACCGCGCGCGCGGCAAGTTCCTCAGCCAGCGCGCCCTCGAACGCCACCGTGCCGACTATCGTCAGGCCGAAGGTCGCGGCGACCAGACCAAACTGGTCAGCGGCCACTTCATGGAAATGTCCGACCACCCGCGCAGCGAGTGGAACGACCTGTGGCTGCTCACCGAAATCTTCCATGAAGGCAAACAGCCGCAAGTCCTCGAAGAAGGCGTGACCAGCGACACCACCGACGAAAAAGACGACTTCCACCAGGGCTACCGCAACCGCTTCCTCGCCACCCCGTGGGACGTGTTCTACCGCCCGGCCCTCGAACACCCGAAACCCCGCGTGCTCGGCAGCCAGACCGCCATGGTCACCGGCCCCAAAGGCGAAGAAATCCACTGCGACCAATACGGCCGCATCAAAGTCCAGTTTCATTGGGACCGCGAAGGCCTCGCCGACGACAAAACCAGCTGCTGGCTACGCATCTCCAGCTCCTGGGCCGGCGACCGCTACGGCGCCATCTCCATCCCGCGCGTCGGCATGGAAGTCCTTGTCACCTTCCTCGAAGGCGACCCCGACCAACCCCTCGTCACCGGCTGCCTGTACCACAAGGAAAACCCGGTGCCGTACGCCCTGCCGGCGAACAAGACTCGCAGCGTGTTCAAAACGCTTAGCTCACCGGGCGGCGGTGGTTACAACGAACTGCGCATTGAAGACAAGAAAGGTGCGGAGCAGATCTACATCCATGCGCAGCGCGATTGGGATGAGAACGTTGAGCATGACCAGAAAATTCGGGTCGGCAATGAACGTCATGACACGGTGGTTAAGAACAGCTACACCGAGCTGAAGGCCGAAGAACACCGCACCACGATTGCTGACCGCAAGGTGGAAGCGAAGCTGGATGATCATTTGACGATTGGGCAGAACCAGCATGTGAAGCTGGGGACTGCGCAGCTCACCAGTGTGGGGAAAGAGATTCACCTTAAGGCTGGGGACAAGATTGTTATCGAGGCGGGGACGGAGCTGACCATCCTTGGGGGTGGGAGCTTTATCAAGCTGGATGGCGGTGGGGTTACGGTGGTTGGGCCGGTGATCAAGATCAATGCGGGTGGTTCGGCTGGGTCGGGGACTGGGATTGGGATCAAACCGCCGGTGCTGCCGGGGGCGGCGGATAAGGATAAGGCGGGGAGTTTGATGGATCAGGCGTTGTTGAATGCGGTGCCTGAGAAGGTTAAGCCGAAGGCTTTTTTTGTGTTTTCTGAGTGATGAGTGTCGTGATGACAACAAACGGGTACGTAAGGCAGATGAAGTGGTTTTCGATTGTTTTGTTGTGCTGGGGGATGACTTCGGAGGCCTTTGCTTCTTCGTCCAGCACCGCCCAATGTCCAAGCGGCAATTTTGCTGATTTCGTAACAGTTTTCGCATCTGAGCCAGAGACACAGAAAGCGTTTATTGCGACTCCTGTGAAGCATGTTCACATCGTTGCGGACGGGAAAATACCGAAGGTTGTCGAACGGAGCTTGGGCTCGATTTCCGTTGATGAGTTGAAGGTGCTGCGTCCGGAAAATGCTGCCAAGTTGGGTTTCACTATTGAAACCAAGATGCCTGACAGAGTGGTCGTGCGTGATGAGGCGGGCCATTTTTTAAAGATTTTCGTCTTCAAACATGGTGATTGCTGGACTCTAAGTCGAGTGGAGGATTGGGCAATCGATTCGGTCATGGAAGAGATCACTCAGTCTGAGAAACTAACGCCCGGTGAGGTAGAACTCAAAAAAGGCGTCATATTTGACAGACTGGTCAATAAAGCGTCTGCCGAATCAGGAATCTATTTATACGCCGCGGCATTGGATAGCTATTTAGATGGTGCCCGGAAGGGTTCGGCGCGAGCAGCATTTGCTGCTGCGGGAATCAGCCTTTCTGGGCAGGCGCCACGCTTGGAGAATTCCAGAATCGTGGCGTTATTGATTCAAGCTTCAGAGCAAGTGCCGGATGCCGGCTTGACTCTCGCAGATTTTTATTGCGATGAAGGTGAATACGACGAAAGTCACGGTTGTATTAATCCCAGAGAATCAATAGCGACATTGGAGCGTGCCGCCCGCCTAGGTTCGACTAACGCACTGATTCGATTAGGTGAAGTGTACGAAGCGGGAGCCCTCGTAGCGGCTGACTTGCCACGCGCGATGGCGTGTTACCGGAATATTCAGAAAACCGATCCCAAGACGGCTACCGCTTTGGTTGAGCGCTTGGCAGCCCGAGGCGTCGTCAGCGATAACTCTATTCAATGTTTTGAAGCAGGAAGCTTTTGATGAGCACAGGACTACTTGAACAAAGGCAGCAATATCGCACTGGTTACGAGTACGGCCCTTTCAAGGGCGAGACTGACCATGATAACGATGGCAAGAAGGAAATCGACTGCTCCGGGCTTCTGTATCGAATGCTGAAGGATGCGGGGTATACGATCCCTTACCTCACAACATCAGGGTTGAATACCGACACTACTTATTTTGATGTGATCCCGCTTGCGGAAGTACAGCCTGGCGATATTGCGCTGTGGATAAACTTTCATGGACACACGGGGGTCATCGAAGACATCTCCGGGTCGCCTGTTCGAGATAGGGGAAATTTCTTCGGTTCACAGTCTTCAAACGGACCGAAATCTGCCAAATATGGGGCGGGTAGTGGTTACTGGCCAATGCCTGAAAAATTTTTACGCCCGAGGCCCCAATTCAGAGGTGCTCAGCCAGCACCAGCACCTACTCCCGTGCCGGCCCCTGTACCGGCAGGCCCCGCTCCGCTGATGAGCTTCCAATATCCATTCAGAAAAGCTGACGGTAAGCAGTTTTCTGATGCGGATGAGGTTTACAAGGCTCTCGAAAACGAGAGTGCCGGGCATTATTTGCTGGGCAGCAACAAATTCTGGCACGGTGGCATTCACATCAGCGATGCCAGCGCCCCTCAATGCATTTTGAATGAACCGATTCGCTGCATGGCCGATGGCGAGGTCGTGGCATATCGTCTCAATGAAGATTATTTGGAGTCGACATTTGGCGAGAATGAAAAAAAACTGAAGTATTCCAATTCGTTTTGTCTTGTACGCCATGAGTATAAATCCGAGCCTAATCCTGAAGATGGACCAAACAAGGGTAAGCAAAATAAGCTGAATTTTTTCAGCCTTTATATGCATTTGCTGCCTTATAAGCGTTATCCGCTGTCGGAGGAGGAAACTCCTAAGCCTAAGGTGACAATGCAGGTTGACGATTTTAAGGCCTACGATAGCTTTCCCGAAGCATCCGGCTGGCCCTCTCCAGGAAAGTTGACTAGCGGGACCAAACTTGAAGTATTGGAGGAAAAAACCACAGGGGATATTACCTATGCCAAGGGTAAGATTCTTTCCGGAAGCGTCAAGAACAACGCACAAAAAGTGCGCTTGTCAGGCAGTGTGGTCTGGTTTGCTTACCTGAAAAATAGTGAGCCATTTAAGAACTCGCAGCAAAAGCGTATATGGCGTGCCGACCCGATTCCTGAGCGTAATAAACCAAAATATTGGCAGGGGAAGGTAAAAGGTACTGCTATCAAAAAGCTGGATCTGTATCAAGAACCGGCTTCACTGCAGAATGGGCAGCCCGCAGGCCCCAGAAAAGGAACAATGCAGCTTAATCCGGGAAGCGTTGTTGAGTTTGAAAGTAAAGATGTATTGAACCTGACGGTGTCGGGAGTTACCCGACGAATGGCGAAATGCACGAAAATCAGTGGCGACCTTGCGGGCGCGGGTGAGGTGACAACTAGTTTTTGGGCATTCGTGGAGAATGAATTTGTCGCTTGGGATGTCATTCCAACAAGTTTTGATTCCGTCGAGCTCACGGGTACGGGGATCAAGGCTGGCGATCCGATTGGCTATCTTGGTCTAACGGAAAATGTGTCTGGAGAGGACGGTAGTGTTTCAAGCAAACATCAGGTTCATGTCGAGATCTTCACAGCAGAAACCCATGTAACGGACTTTTTGAAGAATAGCGCGGGATTGAAAGTCGGTAAACAATATCTTCACTTGTTAGCAGGAACAAATCTGAAAACAAATGCGCCAGCGACAGATTTGACTTCGCTCAAGAAAGCGCATGCCGTTGATCTGAACAAAGCCCGCGCCATCAAAGAAGGCGCTGAGGATTATTATCAGGTTTCCATCATCGAAGACGGCTTGCCCTTAGCCGGGCTGGTAAATAAAAAAGAAACCAAACTAATCACGCAGCACGACTGGGAAAAACTTGGCTTCACTATTGTTGAGGAAGCAAACGCAACGGCAGATGGATTTCTTGATCCGGATAGCATGCCGGAGTTCTTCAAAGAGCTATTCCTGAAGATGGATACCAATGACGATAAGGAAGTTGACCCTGCAGAGCTTGCCGTTGCATTGAAAAATGCAGAGACAAGAGCGAACTGGGCCAAGCTGATCGCCCGTCATCCTACGGAATGGAAAGAAGGAGCAGATGCTGCCAAATGGAATCGACTTGATGTAATTCTAGAAGACACTCCGAAAAGCTTGAAGCACGAAAAAGAACGAATCACTAAGTATGTGTTTTGGGAGGATCTGAAAGACAAGGCCACCATGAGTACGGCCTTGGTTTGGCATTTTCATCCTATTGAAATGCTGAGTAACTTCATGAGTCGCTCCGAATTTATAGATGTCGAGCGGTTTGTAGCCATGTATGCTGAGCAACATGCTTCGTTTCAGGCTGATGCGCCTCCGCTTTCTGCCGCGTCCAAGTCTAATTTGCGCAAGATTGCAGAGAACATTAATAAATATCTAGATAAAACCAAAGAAGTTTATACCGTCTATGAATTGTCTTATATGTTCGCAACGGCGCGTCACGAGGCTTATCAGTTTATGATTGGTGAGTATTTTAGTGCTGCTCCCGAGTATGGGCCGGTTGCCTATTTCGATAAATATGACCCTGTGCTTGCAGATAACGCAACACGCAGACAAACGGCGATAAGCAACGGTAACACGGTACAAGGGGACGGTTACAAATACCGGGGGCGTGGTCTCGTTCATTTGACTTGGAAAAATAACTATCAAAAGGCGAAAGATTATTTCGGAATTGATTTTGTCGAACATCCCGATGAGGCCGCCGGGTTTGAAAACTCCGTGCCCATCATGATATGGGGTATGAAAGAAGGTATATTTACTGGGAAAAAACTCGGCGATTATGTAAATAATAGTGCCAAGGACTATGAAGGGGCGCGAAAGGTAATCAACGGTTCTGACCAAAAAGCACTGATCGCGAGTTATGCCGTGAAATTCGAAGCGATACTGAAGGCCACATCAATTGCGCCGGAGACCAAATGAGTATGAAGATTAAATTGCACGTAGGGTTGGCTATTGTATCTTTCGTATTGGCAGATGTCGCAGTCGCCGAGCCGCATGACGTGTATTCAGCCGATGTCGACGCCCAGTCTCTTACCGTTACTTGGTCAGGTGGTAGTAAAACAATAGAAGGCGTAGTTGGCAGCCAAGGCGAAACAACTAGACAGCTGGTTGAATTTAATGGAGGTAAGGCCCTCCATTATGAAAATTTGGCGTCACGTGCTCCTTATGAAGCCTATTTTACTTTGACTAGGCATGGCGCGGAGATTCTCATCGATTGCGTTTACACAAACATTCGCAATGAGCGGAACGGCATTCTAATAAATAAGGCGGTTTGTGGCCTGGAGCGCCCGTTAGCGGACGAGTATGAGGAAGTAGTGTCTGAATTTTCAGATAAGTGGAAGAATTCAACCAACAAGGTTGCTATAAACTCATTGTTGGCGACGCCGCCTCAATCGATTGAGGTTGAAGACTCGGTTGTCGGTGAAATGAAGCTATATCGGATCTACCGCACTCCAGATGAACTCAAGTTTTCTCCCCCTGAAAGTATTGTAAAGAAAGATAGTAGTAGACACTCATTTAGCACTCACTACGTGTTCCCCGTTTATTCGCCAAAAGATTTAGTTAATCCGCTTTATCTTGATGTTTCGTCTGAAAAGCTTAACAGCTCATTCGTAAGATATGATCAGTCTGCTATGAACAAGTTGTTCTGAACGGATATTTTTCTTAATAGGAGCGCGGGCGGATCCATTGGCGGTTGGTGGCTGCTTTTTTAGGCTAAACTAAGAATAGATCTGTCTCGTTTATTCAATTCGATGCATAAATATGTTCGCCTGTTATGATCTTTATCGATTATGTAAATGGCTAGCTATTTACCTATATGATAGGGATCGCTAGCTTTTGAAGAAAACAAGATCGCCTCTTAAAGGCAGGGCTGTGAAAGTGTTAAAAGCTAAGTTTTTTATCGGTACATGTCTGCTGTTTTCAATCGGGTCTTTTTGTAATGCCGCAGATTCAAGTCTGACGGGTGACGATGGTACGGCGCTCAAGTTTTCTACTTGGGATCAAAATGCCGCTGTTTGGAAGCGTGCCACCTTTACCAAGATGAATAGCAGCTATGATTTATACGAGACTGGGGTCGAATCTTCCATTGGCGTAGGCATTAACTCTGATTCTCTTTCACCCAACAGAAAATATGCGATGGTTCAGCGGACTGTATTTGGAGAGCTAAGCAAGGGGCAAGATGTGGAGGCCACCGAGAATAACTATTGCGATATGGTTTCAATGGATACTGGTTGCGTACTTTTATCACGTCCTGCTGAAGCTTGTTCTGGAAGTTGGAAGGATGGAAATTGGTTGGCTGATGGGGGAGAGGTGATCGCGCCAAAGTTGGAAACGATTTCCCCTGGTAACTTAATGAAGTCAGTGGCGACGATAGCTAATGCATCTGCGAAAGGGCTTGCTGTAAAAGCCCAGCTATTCATGGGTCCCGACTCTTATATGAGTTGCTATCCAGCCCCTAAAAACGTCCAGGCCTTGAACGATGTTGGCTTCTATCTGGCACAAGCAGGTGATGATTCGTCCGCGCTGAAGATTTACCGGGGTATCGAAGTAGTCGGTAAGCGGACTGTGCTGATGCTGAATATCGCGGACTCTTTGTGGAATTTGAAAAAAACTTCCGAGGCTGCGCAGTATTACAAAAAATACTCTGACGCTATGATCGCGGAAGGTAAGGCCGGCAAAGTACCTGCGCGCGTTGCTGAGCGGGCAAAATAACAGCACCAGGGAAGCCGCGATGCTGGCCGGCATACGCACCACAGCCGTACGTGTTCCATTTGCCAAACGCAAAGCCTGAATGACTCAAGGATGAACACAGTGAACCGTTTTGTTTTTACCCTGCTAGCCGCGCTGCTGCTGCCAGTTTCATTGGTCTATGCGCAGGACGACTGCAACCACGTCACCTCAAGTCTGGAAATGTTGCCCTGCTCGGAGGCGGAAAAGAAATCTGCCGATGCGCAGTTGAACCTCAGCTACAAGCAATTGATGTCGCGGCTTGAGTCTGGCTATCGAGCAGATCCAGCGTTGGGCGCAGAGTTCGCAGCGAAGGTCAAAGAGTCGCAGCGTGCATGGCTGAAGTTGCGCGATGCGAACTGCCCTTTGGAGGCGTTCGAGATCGAGACGGGGATGCCGGCGCATGTATTCGCCGTCAACTCTTGCATCGCCAGAATGAGCCGCGAGCGCTCGCTGTATCTGGACAAGATCGCCCCTGCGCTTGCATCCGATAAGAGCGCTTCGATGTCCCCTGCCAGCGGCGCTTGCCCGTCGGAGGAGTTCGCTCCTTTTCTGAAAGCGTTTTCCGCCAACAGCGAATCACAACGTCGGCTCACTGCTATGACGGTCAAGTCGCTGGTGTTGAAACCGGTAGCGGGGAAGGATCGAAGTACCTTTGAGCCTTCGACCTCGGGAGTCAGTGGAGCTACTTTCAACTATCCGCTGATGGCTGCAATCACGCCCGGCAAGACACCTGGAGTCGAAATCGAAGAGGTCGATGACAGTCACGTCAATGTGGTGGATAAAAGGGCAGGCAACAGCAATGTGAAAATCTTCAACTTCTCTCGTCAGGCGTGCTGGGTGCTTGAGGGGATTGAGGATTGGTCGATCAGTGAGAAGGATCTTGTCGCAACAGAGAGCCCGGGAATGAGCCGCGCCGAGAACTTCTGTTATCAGCGTGCAGAAGCGTTGGGTGGGCTAGGGTCTCTCGAGCAATACCGGCTGACTGCGGAGTTGATTGAAGCGTCCCTGGAAAATTTTGTGTGTGCTGCAGAGTCGGGTGATGCACAGGCGAGCCTGTCGGCGGCAAGCCTTAGTCTTTCGCAAATGGCATCTCAATTGGAAACCCCTAAGGTCGAGGCGCTGTTCAAAGCTGCATCGAAAATACCGCGCGGCGCGTTGGCCTATGCCACGTTTTTTTGCATCGGAAACTCCACCGACTACAACGGTCCTTGCCTTCATCCCAAGCAGGCAGAAGAGCAGGTCATTCGCGCAATTAAGATGGGTTCAACGGAAGCGATGATTTATCTGGCTTCTACGTTCGAGGCGGGAGACTTAGGGACAAAGGATATGTCACGCGCACTGGCTTGTTATCAAATGGCGGCCGACAAAGATCCCCAAGCGATGGAGCAGTTGAAACGATTAGGCTCGCTCGGCACAGAGCCGATCAAGGCAAGTCACTGCATTTGAAGCAGGCTAATGCTTGATGCTTTTTCGCACGCACCGAGCCTGAATCAGGCAGGGTAAAACGTTTAATTTTTGAGCATCTGACACCCCCGCTTTTCCTTTAAACTCCCCACCCCCAAGGAACGCGCTCAGGACACGGAATGCCAGCCCCCTCTTCCTCGCTTCGCCCAGCATTGGTGCTTTGGCTATACGCCGCTGCGATCACGCACATCCTCGCCGGTCTTACCCTGACCTGGGCCGGTGACTCCGGCTTGCTCGATGGCTACCTGCAACTCCTCGAACTGTCGTTCTGGGGTGCCGATGCGGTACCCGCCGCCGGCCACGAACAACAGGTCTGGTGGCTCGCGCTGTTCGGCGCGACGCTGCAAAGTTATTCGCTGTACATGCTCGCGCTGGTGCACCTGGGCAATCGCTTGAAAATCCCGGCAGTGTGGGGCTGGTTGATCGCGGGAATCCTGTTATGGGCGCCGCAGGACATGTGGCTCTCGGCGCAACAGCAGGTCTGGTCGCACGTGTGGCTTGATGGTTTTGCGCTGTTGGTGTTGTTGCCGCCGCTGTTTTGGCTGTACAGACATGACCGTCAAGGGAAGGAGTGACAGCGTGAAAGTATTTTCGATTCTTCTCGGTTGCTTGATCTCTGCTTCTTCCTCCGCATTGTTTGCTGGAGAAGCCTGCAACCCAGACAGCTTTTCCAATCCGGACTTGATCATTTGCGGTCAGCAAACTTTCGAGAAAGTCGATGCTGTCTTGAATGAGCAATACAGGAAAGCGCTGACTAGTCTGGTTCCAGCGGAGCAGAACCATCTGAAAGATGTCCAGAAGCAGTGGGTGCGCTTCAAAGAGTCGTTTTGTGAAGAACTCTATCAAGCCGCTTTGCCGGGCGCTGAGGCGCCGATCGAGAAGCTCGGGTGCCTTGTGCAAACGACCAACGCCCGTTTGGGTGAATTGATTGCTCTACAAACGGGCTTACCGCTGGACGGTTTTTACAAAGCGGCGTCTGCGACTGCAGGGAAGGATCGTGAGAGAAATTTAGCGGCCTCGATTGAGCGGCTGGGAGGGGAAGAGCTCGATGATCCGCTTTGGAAGCAATACGCGGATGGGCACTGCAAAATGAGCGAGCGTTTGTTCCGTGAGAATTTTGCGAATTGCAGGGTGCGGATGCGCTTTCAGTTACCTATGAATCGTTAAAGGAGTTTTCGATTCGAAGTTTTCGCCTGCGTTTATCTCTGCTCTTCCGCTAGTACCACTGACTGCCCACAGTGAAGTTTCTAAACAACTAAGGCGGTTGCCACGTTCGGTACTTCAACGTGGTCAAGCGTTGCTTCACTAGCCTTTTACGTCCTGCTGATGAGCGACTGCGTCGGCGGTTGAGGCTCGAAGGCTGCGGAATGCTCGGACCAAGTAATCAGTGTCAGGTTATTTCTGTTTATATTCAGAAGCTTGGAAACGGCGCTACCCTCATGGCCTTTGAAGATTGCCAGTGGTTGTCCATGTCCAAGATTCGAGGTAACGGGTATCGCTATCAGATCTGGCGATCTGAGGCGCGCAAGGCTGCGGAAGATATGGCGCGTGAAAGCCAGAATCTAAAAATCCGAGGTATCGAAACTACTCAAATTCGGTATGAGCCTATTACTCCCTTTGCCATCGAAGCTGCCGAGCTTTGGGGTGATGAGGCTACGCTGTACCCGTGGCACGATGTGCATCAATGGAAACAGGCTGACCCCCGTGGCTTTGATGTCTCGCTTTGGTTCAACCACGAATTGTGTGGGTTGTGTTATGCGTCACCGCGCAAGAGCAAACTATGCATCAAGATCGTGATTCTGGAGGGCAAGCCGGAAAGATCCCATCCGTTGCGGGGCACAGTGGCTGCTTTGGCATTAACCGCGATTGAAAACTACGCTCTCTTGATTGGCTGTACAGAAATTGAAGTTCAAGAGCCGGCAGTCGGCGCTATACCCCTATACGAGAATTTAGGGTTTGGCTTTGATCCGACGGGCCGGCTTGTTATTGCGGTTGAGCGGTAATACTATCCAGTCAAATTTCGAGACCCGAGAGGTTTCCATGAAAAAGTCCAAACACGAACCCAAGCCTTTGATGGCTGCCCGGTTCCAGGCTGAAGCTCGTGAAGTCTTGGCCAAACGCACCGGTAAGCGCAGCCGCTTTCTGGATGCTGCACTGTCAAAAGGCATTCATTTTGAGCCTGTCGGTCGACTGGCCGGTTGAAGCTTTCGGAACTTTGTAAAAAGCTGCCCTCGTTGGCAGCTTTTTTATGTCTGGATTTTTACAGACATTGTTGGAAGGGGACTTAACGTCCCCTTTTTTTCATCCGCAAATCCCGCTACGGCTTCGCCGCCGCGCTCTTCACCTCAATATGATCAAGCGTCCCTTCCACCATCAATCGCACCCCATCCGCCATTCTGCTCAGGGCCGTCATCGCCTGCGACTTGGCCGACGATCTACACGGCTCTAGGCCGGTTTCGCGTTTGGGGTGGGGTTCGGTGGGCGGTTTGAAGTGATGGTCGAGGGCACGTTCGGCGGCATCGTGGAATTTCTTCGAATTTGGGGATTCGTAGGGCGAGGTTGCTTCAGTAATGAATGTTTCATCGGTCATCGGTGTAAATCCTGGGCAGTTAATTGATCTTCCCGAGTTCGGACTTGCACATCCGGCCACCGATTTTGCGGCGACAAACAGAGCCTATCGCTAGCCAGCCAACTCGCCTGGTTCACAGACAGCCCGGCAGTTGCAGGAAATTTCCCATAGGTTTGCGGGCCGGAAGGTAAAAAGATCGCAGGCTTCGCCAGCTCCTACAGGGATGTGTTTCTTCAGGTGTAGGAAAGGTGAAGGGTGAGACGCGGAGCGTCTCGGGATGCATTCCCACGCGGGAGCGTGGGAACGATCAGGGACAAAAATACTTATCGTGACTTGGCGGTCATCGTGCAGGAAATTGCCTGCATCATCTTCCACTGACAGCAGATACTGGCGTTATCGTCCGAATCCCTTACACTGCCTCGGCCGTTCATTTTCCTTTTGAGGCTGTGCGCATGAAATTTCGTTTTCTTCTGTGGATGATGGGTTTGTTGATGGCCAAGGCCAGCCGGACCAATCCGGCGTTCCAGCAGCAGTTGGGTGACAAGGATCTGGTGTTTCAGCTACAGACGCTGGACGGGAAAGTGGCACGGCATTTCGTGATCAAGGATCAGCGCATCACCAGCAAGTCCGGCGTGGTGGCGGAGCCGGCGTTTGCGATTGCGTTTAAAGATGCGGGTTATGGCTTTGCGACGATGCAGGCGAAGAACAAGCAGTTGGCGTTTATGCAGGGGATTCAGGACAAGTCGATTCAGCTTAAGGGCAACCCGGCGCTGGTGATGTGGTTTCAGGGATTGATGAAGTATTTGAAGCCGAGGAAGGCGAAAGCGTAAGAAATGGATTGACCAAGTCCAGGCATGCGTCCTGAGTGACAGCGTGCTTTGTCTCGTGAAGCCATAATTCAGGCTCGTAAAGACGCTTGAACTGTCATTTCTGTCAGGTGTTTTGCCTGCAATAGCGATGCTCTACTCAGGTTCCGGTTCCCGTACAGGGACTTCACTGACTTGATGGAGCAAGCTCATGGCACTGGCAAAAAGTTTTTCGACCCCCAAGTCCCTTGATCCGACATTTGCTCAGGGCGGCGTGTTGGCCTTACCGCTACCTGGCATCACGGGCGACGAAGCGGGGGCCGTTCTAGCGCTTCCCGATAAAAAACTCTTGGTTGCGATACCTGTCACCGGAGCGGATGCTCCGGTTGCCATTGCAAAACTGAATGAGGATGGCTCGCTGGACGCGACGTTCGGTACAGCAGGCAAAGGTTTCGTTGAAATAGCGTTGAATGGTGCTCGAATCAGTCATGTATCGGGTATCGAGGCGCTTGAGGGTGGCGATTGGCTGCTGCACCTTCAGTATTTCTCGAACACTTCAAATGACGTTGGCCTGGCACTGGTCCGCCTGAAAAATACCGGTGAACCGGACAAGTCGTTTGGCACCGAAGGCGTGCGGTTTATCTCCTATTATGGCGTTCCCCAGCCCGCCAGCACGCCGCGCGAGGCGAGTCACCCGAGCACCAGGTCCTCTCAGACTGCGCAGGCTTCGTCGCAGGCAGTGATCGTGCAGGCGGATGGCACGATGATCTTGCTCCATCCCGTGTTCAAGGATGAGTCGCCACTGCCACCAGTGGCTATGGTCATACGCCTGCTGGCGGATGGCTTGCTCGATCAATCTTTCAATCGTACCGGTTATGTCGAATTGGATATCGGCGCCATCTCGAACACCGCCAGCGGCATCGCCGTTCAAGCCGATGGCAAAGTGGTGCTCTGCGGTTCATATCGGGACGGATCGGGAGGCAACGGAATTTTTGTGGCGCGTCTGGATGCGAGTGGCACGCTGGACAATCAATTCAACAATGGCCTGGCTGTGCTGATTCCCGACGACGAGGGCGAGAACTATCTGCAATCTGTCTCGGTGCGTGAAAGCGATGGCCGGATCGTTGTTGCAGGCCAAGCCTTGCGTAACGGTGTCCGCGGTGGCCTGAGCGCCGCATTTACCGCCAGCGGTGCTGCCAATCTTGTGTTCAATGGTGGCAAACCGGTTTTTTCACCGTTGGTAAAAGGGTTGGCGTGGGCGCAATGCTCGCAACTGGGTGGTTCGATCATCGTTGTCGGTCAGGGTGAAACGGCCGTGGTGACGGCGCGTTTTCTCGCTGACGGAAAACCAGACACGGCCTTCAACGGTACGGGACATGCGCTGTTTGAAGACAGCGCTGGGGACGCCGGTGCGCGAGGTCTGGCAGTGCTGGACGACGGTCGGATCGTCGTCTGTATCGGGCTGTCGAATTTTGCTGATCCATCCATAGTGAAAGGACGGGTCGTGCGCTACCTGGCCGGCTCCGCGACTCGAAGCAACGACCCGACGTTCGGCGACGGCGGCATCCAGAGATTTCCATTTCCCGGGTTCACAGGGTACGACGTGCGGGCGCTGCTGGCGCTGCCGCAAAAAAAACTGCTGGTTGCCGTTCGCCTCTCGACGGCCGGCGCGCCTACGCAAATCGTCCGTCTGCTTGAAAACGGTGCACTCGACAGAGCCTTCGGCGGGCAGAACAGCGGCTATGTCGAGATCAGGCTGAAAGATGACTTCTTCATGAGCCGCATCCTCGGCTTTACGCCACTTAGCGATGGCGGCTGGCTGGTTGTGGCTCAGTACACCGCGGAAGGCGAAAATTACTCAGCGGGCCTGGCGCTAGTCAGACAGCGCGAGGACGGGCAACTGGAGACGTCTTTCGCAGAACAAGGTGTGCTTTACCTGGCTTACGAGGAGATGGGAGGCGGCGGACATACCGGATTGGCGGAAGAATCTCCAAGCGCTGCTGCGGCGGCTGGCACAGCAGGGACTGTCGCTCAACAAGCGGACGAAAAAATTGTCGTCGTCAGTACTGTTGAGGATGTTACCGGCCGCAGTAAAGGTATCGTTCTGAGATTCGATTCGAACGGTTTACCTGACACGACATTCAATGGCGCAGGCTTTGCTTTTGTGGAGCTTGCAGGCATTTCATCTGCGGACACCGTCGGGCAATCCGTGGCAGCCCATACCGACGGTGGAGTGGTGGTCTGCGGTAATTATTTCGCCGCGAGTGTTCATGGCGGCTACGTCATTCGGTTTGATACCACGGGCAAGATTGACACAGGTTTTGGCAACAACGGAGTGGTAGACATCGTCCATACCCAATGGATCAGCCTGGACGTTGCGAAAATAGTCGCTGACAAAATCGTTGTGGCCGGCGGTGCGGCGGTGGAGGGCGTCCCTCAGGGCTTGATTGCAGTGCTCAATTTCAGCGGCTCTTACAATCGAGTGTTCAATGGTGGGCAACCACTAATCTCTTTACCCGTCTCCCAAGGCGTCAGATGGCTGCACTGCGTGCCGCGAGCGGATGGCTCAATCATCGTCTGCGGCGGCAGTGGTGTCGGCGCACTTGACGATGATCTCAGTGCAGTCACCGCACGTTTCCTGGCGGATGGCTCCCCAGACACCTCATTCTTCGGCACGGGATTCACCGTTTTCAATGAAAACGACGGATTTGAATACCCTCACGGCATGGCCGTAATGGACGACGGGCGCATCGTGGTGGGCGGAGTGTTCGTCACGGATACGGGATATGAGAAAGGCTGGGCGATCCGTTATCTGGACGAGTCGGCATAAGCCGCGCCGGTTGGCACATCGCGGGCAAGCTTCGCTCCAAAAGGCGTTGCTTGCCCGCTTTGCATTCAGCCCTGACTGAACTGCGAAGCCAGTTCCCGCAACAGCACTTCAGCCTCAAGCACTTTGCTGACGACGTCGTTGGCCTTGTCGCGGCTCAGGCCGACGCGTTCGAGTAGGGCATCGGGAATATCTTCATCCGGCCCGGAGCCGATGCCGCGGCTGCGCAGCAGGCGCACGGCCAGGCAGACGAGGTTCGGGTATTCGGCGTAGGCGCCGTCGTAGCTTGGGTCGTGCTGGAAGCGCAGGGCGGTGGCCAGCTCATCCGGCATGTCCCAGTAGCGCATCAGCCACGAGCCGATCTGTTCGCGGCTGATACCCAGCAGGTGTTGCTCGATGTAGCTGTGGCACAGGTGCGGGTTGACCTCCAGATGGCGGCAGATCAGCGAGAAGTGCGGCGGGAACACGTGGGCCAGCAGCAGATAGCCGAAGTTGTGCAGCAGGCCGGCCAGATACGTCAGGCCGGCTTCCGGGCGCTGGGTGCGCGGCATGGCGCGGGTCAGGCCTTCGATGACGGCGGCGGTGTAGATCGATTGCTGCCAGTACGGCGTCGTGTGCTGCGGGTGGTCTTTCGGCAGGCTCAGGGTCTTGCCGAGAGCCAGGCCCAGCGCCAGGTTGATCACCAGATCAAACCCCAGCACGCGAACGATCGCGTCTTCCACCGAGCGAATCTTGCCCGGCGAAGCGTAGTACGGCGATGCGGCCCAGCTCACCACTTGTGCGGCCAGCGCCGGGTCGGTTTCGACCACGCCGGTGATGTCGTCGATGGTGGCGTTGGGGTCGACGCGCAGCTTGATGATTTTTTGTGCGGTTTCAGCCAGCGGCGGAATTTCGATGGTCGCTTCCAGACGCTGCTGGATGCGCCGCGCGGTGAACGCCTGCACGGCCTGGGTGATTTCCTCGCGGTCATCGTCCGGGCGGTCGAGGTTGGGGCGAATGCTGCTCAGGGCTTCGCCGAAGTTGGCGGCGCTGGCCTTGGTCAGCATGGTCTTGAAGTCTTCGCTGCTGATTTCCAGCAACAGGCCCGGCTCGCCGGAGTTGATCAGCAACTTCGGCTCGCGCAGCAGGCTTTCTTCATAGAGGCACGGCGAGCTGGTCAGCGCGGGGAGGCCCGGCAGCAGGCTCAGGTTGTGTTTGCCGAGCATCTTTTCCAGGCGCTCGGTGGACACTGCAGTGAGACGACGGCCAGTCAGCTCGGCGAGGCGATTGAGATCAAGCAACTGGCTTTGCGGAAACAGCACCATCAGCGCGCCCACGGCATCGTCCAGCAACACCGCTTGCACCTTGCGCGAGGCGTTGAGGCCGTGGTGCTCCAGCACTTCTTCGTAGGCGATACCCAGCTTGCCGAGCAACAGCCGAATAACAGACGGCGCGTGCGGGGATTCGGGGGCGAGAGCTGCGTCAGTCATGGTCTGTATCCGTTTTTGAAACAATGGCAGGAGTATAACCAGCTTGCTCGGAAGGTTCTGTCAGAAACTGCGACCGTGCTCACACTTGGCCATATTGCTGCCCATGCCGCAGCCAGCGGTCGAGCAACGGGCTGACGTGGGTCGGCCAGCGCTCCAGCAATGCTTGCGCGGCGTCACGCACGGCGGGCAGTAAATCGGCATCGCGCATCAGGTCGGCGACCTTGAATTGCAACAGGCCGGTCTGGCGGGTGCCGAGCATTTCGCCGGGGCCGCGCAGCTCCAGGTCCTTTTCGGCGATGACGAAACCATCGTTGGTTTCGCGCATGATGCCCAGGCGCTGGCGACCGATCTGCGACAGCGGCGGATGGTAGAGCAGCACGCAGTGGCTGGCGGCGCTACCCCGGCCGACGCGGCCGCGCAATTGGTGCAGCTGCGCGAGGCCGAGGCGTTCGGGGTTTTCGATGATCATCAGGCTGGCGTTGGGCACGTCGACGCCGACTTCGATCACCGTGGTCGCGACCAGCAGTTGCAGGTTGCCGGCCTTGAATTCGGCCATGACGGCGGCTTTCTCGACCGGTTTCATGCGCCCGTGGATCAGCCCGACTTTCAATTCGCCAAGGGCGGCGGTGAGGTCTTCAAACGTGGTTTCGGCGGCCTGACAGGTCAGCTCTTCGGATTCTTCAATCAGCGTGCACACCCAATACGCTTGTCGGCCCTCGGCACAGGCGCTGCGCACTCGCTCGATGACTTCGACGCGGCGGGTGTCGGTGACCAGCACGGTGTTGACCGGCGTTCGACCGGGCGGCAGTTCGTCAAGGATCGAGGTGTCGAGATCGGCGTAGGCACTCATCGCCAACGTCCGCGGAATTGGTGTGGCGGTCATGATCAGTTGATGCGGGCACATGCGCCCGCCAACGCCTTTCTGCCGCAGCGCCAGACGCTGCTGCACGCCGAAACGGTGCTGTTCATCGATGATCACCAGTGCGAGATTCTTGAACTGCACTTCGTCCTGAAACAGCGCGTGTGTACCGACCACCATCGGTGTGCCGCTGGCGATCTGTTCCAGCGCGGCGACGCGGTTCTTGCCCTTGAGCTTGCCGGCCAGCCACGCGACTTCAATGCCCAGCGGTTCGAGCCAGCGCTTGAAGGTGATGAAGTGCTGTTCGGCCAGAATCTCGGTCGGTGCCATGAGCGCGACCTGATAACCGGCCTCCAGCGCTTGCAACGCGGCGAGCGCGGCGACCACGGTTTTACCTGCGCCGACGTCACCCTGAATCAACCGCAGCATCGGTTCGTGCTGGCTGAGGTCATAGGCGATTTCGTTGCCGACCCGTTGCTGCGCGCCGGTCGGGCTGAAGCCGAGGTTCTTCAGGTATTTCGGTGGCAGCTTGGTAGCTTTCGGCATCGCCGGCGCGCGTAGCGAACGCAGGCTTTCACGCAGACGCTGTTGCGATAGCTGATGGGTGAGCAATTCTTCGAAGGCCAGACGATGCTGCGCCCAGTGATGGCCGAGGGCGAGCTCATCGACATCAGCATCGGCGGGCGGGTTGTGCAGGTAGCGGATCGCGTCGGCCAGCGGCGCCAGTTGATAGTCGCGCGCAAGTTCGGCCGGCAGCCAGTCGGGCAGGGTGCTCGGCTTGAGCAGGGTCAGCGTCTGCATGCACAGCTGACGCAGACGCTGCTGGGTCAGGCCTTCGGTGAGCGGGTAGACCGGGGTCAGGGTTTCGTCTACCGGCGGTGGTTCGTCGCCGGTGATCGCGCGGTATTCCGGGTGGTAGATTTCCAGACCTGAGGCGCCGGGCCGGGCTTCGCCGTAGCAGCGCACCCGCGTGCCGCGTTTGAGGCCTTCTTTCTGCGCGTTGCTGAAATGGTAGAAGCGCAGACTGAGGCCGCCGGTGCCGTCTTGCAGACGCACAACGAGGCTGCGGCGGCGGCCCATGACCACGTCGGCGCCGCTGACGGTGCCTTCGACCACGGCGTCCTGCCCCGGCCGCAGCGCGCCGATCGGCACCACACGGGTGCGATCCTGATAACGCAGCGGCAGGTGAAACAGCACGTCCTGCAAATTCTCCAGGCCGACCTTGGCCAGTTTTTCGGCCATGGCCTCGCCGACACCCTTGAGTGCCGTCACCGACACTTGCGACAGCTCCGTCATGACCGTGGCTTAACCGGCTTTAACCGGCGCGGCGGGTTTGGCCACCGAGCACAGGCGAATGGAGTCGGCGAGAATTTCGATGGCTTTGGGCCGCGGGAAGCTCGCACGCCAGGCAATCGCCACAGTGCGGAACGGTACCGGGGCTGACAGTGGACGCACTTCGATCACGCCCGGGGCGTAGTGATGGCTGTCCACTGCCGACAGCGGCAGGATCGAGATGCCCAGACCGGACGCGACCATGTGGCGAATGGTTTCCAGCGAGCTGGATTCGACCGTGGTGTGTTTGGCGCCGTCGTTGCCCTTGGTCAGAGTCGGGCAGGCCTCGAGCACTTGGTCGCGGAAGCAGTGGCCTTCGCCGAGCAGCAGCAGGCTCTTGTCGTTGAGCAGGCCGGCGTCGATGGTTTCTTTCTGCGTCCACGGGTGCTGGGCCGGCATCAAGACGTAGAACGGCTCGTCGTAGAGCTGCAGCGTCAGCACGTCGGCTTCGTTGAACGGCAGGGCGATGATGATCGCGTCGAGCTCGCCGTTGCGCAGTTTGTCGCGCAGCACGTGGGTGAAGTTTTCTTCGATGTACAACGGCATCTGCGGGGCGACCCGGTGCAGTTGTGGAATCAGGTGCGGGAACAGGTACGGGCCGACCGTGTAGATGGCGCCAACCTTCAGCGGTGCGGTCAGCTGGTTTTTGCCAGCCTGGGCCAGTTCGCGGATGCCCTGGGCTTGTTCGAGGACCTTCTGCGCCTGAGCGACGATGCCTTCGCCGACCGGGGTCAGGCGCACGGCGCTTTTGCTGCGCTCGAAAATCAGCACACCGAGTTCGTCTTCAAGTTTCTTCACGCCCACCGACAGCGTCGGCTGACTGACGTGGCAACGCTCGGCCGCGTGGCCGAAATGCTGCTCTTGGGCGAGGGTAACGATGTAGCGTAATTCTGTGAGGGTCATAGCAAGCGTCCATGAAGATGCGCGCCAAGCATACCGGCTGCAATCGATAGACGCACGTTATCAGACTGAGGGCTGAGTGCGACACCTGCCTAGGTGGGTTTGCCGCTGGCAGATACGCAAAAGGCACCTTTCGGTGCCTTTATTATCCTATCTCCCGGCTGCAGAGATCCCTTGTAGGAGTGAGCCTGCTCGCGATTGCGGTGTATCAGGCAGAAAATCATCGTCTGACATACCGCTATCGCGAGCAGGCTCACTCCTACAGGGTATTGCGGTGTTGCTTAGCGGCGGCGTTCGAGCGAATAAACAAACGGCGCAACAATTTCGATCGAGCCGTTGTTCAGCATGTCAGCCGGTGGCTTGGGCAGCGGTTGGGCGCGGCGGATCATTTCCAGGGTCGCCCGGTCCAGATCGGCGTTGCCGGAGCGCCCTACCAGTTCGAACGACAGCACGTTACCTTCGGCATCGACCACGAAGCGCAGACGGTTCAAGCCTTCCTTGCCCCGTGCCTGAGCGCTGGCCGGGTATTTCTTGTACTTGGCCAAATGCGCGAGCAGGGTGCCTTGCCAACTGGCCTTGGCCGCCAATTGTGCTGGCGACGGACCCGGCGCAGGCTGGGCGGATTTCTCCGTGGGTGCCTGGGTCGGCTGGGTGTCGGCCGGTTTCTCTTCGGAAGGCTTCTCCTTCGGCGGCTCGGGCTGCTTCTTCTCCACTGGCTTCGGCGGTTTGGGCTTGGGCTTCGGCTTGGGTTTCGGTACCGCGATTTCCGCTTTTGGTGCTTCGGCCAGTTTCGGAATCGGCAATTCTTCAACCGGAGCCGGTGGCTGCGGCGGTGTGACGACTTTCGGCGGAGCCGGCGGTGGCGGGGCAGGCACCGGAGCCAGCTCGACCATCATTGCCTGTGGGGGCAACTCGATGGGCGGGCGGCTGGTCCAGTTCAGCGCCAGCGCGATGGCCAGCGCATGAACGCCCAGCACCACGGCCAGGCTACCGCTGTAACGCGTCAGCTTATGGCGCGTCGTGATCATTTCTTGGCTGCCGTCTCAAGTCCGACCAGACCGACCTTCAAGTAACCGGCCGAGCGCAATTTGTCCATCACACTCATCAGATCACCATAATCCACGCCTTTGTCGGCCTGGAAGAAGATGGTGGTGTCTTTCTTGCCCTGGGTTTTGGCGTCGAGCACTGCACCAAGGGTTTCGGCTTTCACTTCGTCGTCACCGATGTACAAACGCTGATCAGCCTTGACGCTGAGGAACACCGGTTTTTCTGGCCGCGGCGCCGGTTTGGCGGTCGAGGCCGGCAGGTCGACCTTGATGTCCACAGTGGCCAACGGTGCGGCCACCATGAAGATGATCAACAGCACCAGCATCACGTCGATGAACGGCGTGACGTTGATTTCGTGGTTCTCGGCCAGATCGTCGTCTGCGCCTTCTTTCAAATGCAGGCCCATGGCCGATTACCCCACTTTAACCATGTGCGGCTGCGAGCTGCGCTCAGGCTGGTGGTCGAGGTCGCGGCTGACCAGCAGCAGGACTTCTGCCGAGGCATCGGAGACCTGCGCCTTGTAACCGGCGATGGAGCGGGCAAAGACGTTGTAGATGACCACGGCAGGGATTGCTGCAACCAGACCCAGGGCAGTGGCCAGCAACGCCTCAGCGATACCCGGCGCTACGACGGCAAGGTTGGTGGTCTGGGTTTTGGCAATGCCGATGAAGGAGTTCATGATGCCCCATACGGTACCGAACAGACCGACGAACGGCGCGGTGGAACCGATGGTAGCGAGGACGCCGGTGCCGCTGCTCATGTTGCGACCGCAGGCAGCGACGAGGCGCTCGAGGCGGAAGCTGACGCGTTCCTTGATGCCTTCCTTTTCGCGGCTGTTGACCGACAGGCGCATTTCTTCGAGCGCGTCGTGCACCAGCAGGTTGGCCAGAGTGCCTTCCTTGCCCGCGGTGGCGCTGGCTTCTTTGAGGGTGGTGGCTTTTTTCAGTGCGGCAATCTCGCCACGCAGACGGCGCTTGGCACCCATCAGCTCGAAGCCTTTGGCGATCCAGATAGTCCAGGTGATGATCGAGGCGATGGCCAGGCCAATCATCACGATTTTCACGATGATATCGGCGTTCTGGTACATGCCCCATGGCGACAGGTCGTGGGCCATACCCAAGGTGTTGTCGGCTTCAAGGACTTCAGGTGCGTCTGCCGCATCGACAGCCTGCACCGGATCGGTGGCCGCCGGTGCAGCAGCCGGTGCGCTCTGTTCGGCGGCGGCTGGCGTCGCGGGTGCCTGGGCGTCGGCGAAAGCGGCGGTCGGTGCCAGCATCAGGCTGAGCAACAATGCCGCGACAGCGCTCCAGGCGCGAGGTCGAGTGGTTGGCGAAGCGGGAGTTTGATTACGTGTCATGCTGGCCGGACCTGAGATTGAAAAACGTTATTGCTCTTCCAGGCCTCGTGAGGCCGAGAACAAAAGTGGCATGCATTATTGCAAGTAATTCTTGTTAACAAAAGTAATAGAGTAACTTTTTTTCCTTGATGGCTAGCCGTTCGTCCTGCGCCAGCGCTAGTCTGTGCCTTTCTGATGGGAGTTTTTTGATGTCCGCGCCTTCTGTTTTGATTGCCGGTTGTGGTGATGTCGGCAGTCGTCTGGCCACGCAATTGCTGGCAGCCGGTTGGGACGTTTACGGCCTGCGCCGGGACGTTTCCAGGCTGCCGGAGGGTGTGATCGGCGTTGCCGGCGACCTGTTCAACGAGGAATGCCCGGCGACCTGGCCGGTAGGCGCCGTTGATCATGTGGTTTATTGCGCTGCGGCGACCGATCACGACGAAGAGGGCTACCGCAAGGCCTACGTTCAAGGCTTGCAGAATGTGCTGAGTTGGTTGGGCGACTATGGGCAAGTGCCTGAGCGACTGGTCTTCGTCTCCAGCAGCAGTGTGTACGGCCAGCAGGACGGCGCGTGGGTCGATGAGACCTCCGAGACCGTCGCGGCCGGTTATTCGGGGCGTTTGATGCTCGAGGCCGAGCAGGTCGCGCTCAACAGCGGCATCCCGGCGAGCGTGTTGCGTCTGACCGGTATCTACGGCCCGGGCCGCGAATGGCTGCTGACCCAAGTGCGTCGCGGTTATCGCGTGGCGGTCGAGCCGCCGCTGTATGGCAATCGGATTCATGCCGATGACGCGGCGGGGTTGCTGGCGTTTCTGCTGGAGAAAGATCGGCAGGGTGTGGCGCTTGATCAATTCTACATCGGTGTCGACGATGCGCCGGCGCCGTTGGCTGAGGTGGTGGGCTGGTTGCGCGAGTATCTGGGCGTGACTGAATGGGCCGACGACGCCAGCGTACGGCGCACCGGCAGCAAGCGCTGCAGCAATGCGCGGGCGAAAGCATTGGGGTGGGTGCCGAAGTATCCGAGTTACCGGGAAGGTTACGCAGCGATTCTTGAAGGTCGCTGCTGACTTTCTGGCCTCGCAAAACCCCTGTAGGAGTGAGCCTGCTCGCGATAGCGGTGTATCAGACACATCGATATTGACTGATACACCGCTATCGCGAGCAGGCTCACTCCTACAGGGGGATTTCTGCGAATTCAGAGACGGTTACTGCTTCTCCAGCAACCACTTGCGCTCACCCGCCGCAAACTGCGGCTGCTCATCCGCCAGCGCGGTATTGACTGCTTGCAGGATTTCCAGCTCCTTGCCCTTGCGCACAAAGATCCAGTTATTGCCCTGACCATTGAGCTGCAACCACATGCTGTCGTTGCCATTGCTCATCGACGCGCAGTCACCGGCCAGGCACAAGGCATACCGATCCGCGCCCGGCAGGCCGGTCACTTGCCCGTCGGCCTGGAACTGTACGGTGCCGCCTTCGCCCTGACCGCTGGCGATGGTCCAGTTGCCGCCCAGATACGCCGAGTAGAGCGCTCGTTCGAAACTGGCACCGATCGGCGCGCCTTCAGGTACCGGGATCTGTGCGCGGTCGAACAGCTGTTCCGGTTCGTTGTCGCTGGCGGCTTGCTGCAGGTGGTTGCCGTCGCGTTTCAATTCGCTGGCAGAGCTGCCGTAAAAATCGACTTTCCAGGCACCGGACTGTTCGCCCAGCAGCCGTCCTTCGACGTTTTCAAAACCGTTGGTGTAGCGGGCCTGACCGGCCTTGGTGTTGACGTCCCACTCCAGGTTCGGGCCATAGGCCTGCAGCGCTTCGCGCAGGGGGCCGCCCTTGGCAGCGGCATCGATCGCCACCTGGTTGATCCATGTGCCGCTGATGTCACGGTCGGCAGGGTCGCTGGCGCAGCCGCCAAGGAAGAGGGCGAGCAGCGAGAGAGCTAGCGCTTTGCGCATGGTGGAATCCTTTCAAAACCTTTTCTTGCAGCAGTCGGCGCGACGGTTGAAGGCCGCGCCGTGCGCATCACTCGATGACCAGAATGGCATCCATTTCAACCTGCGCACCCTTCGGCAGGGCAGCCACGCCAATGGCGGCGCGAGCAGGGTAGGGCTGGTCGAAGTACTTGCCCATGATCTCGTTGACCTTGGCAAAGTGGCTCAGATCGGTGAGGAAGATGTTCAGTTTGACGATGTCCTTGAACGAACCGCCAGCGGCTTCGGCCACGGCCTTGAGGTTCTCGAACACCTGGACAGTCTGGGCTTCGAAGCCTTCAACCAGTTCCATGGTCTTTGGGTCCAGAGGAATCTGCCCCGACATGTACACGGTGTTGCCTGCCTTGATCGCCTGGGAGTAAGTGCCGATGGCGGCCGGGGCCTTGTCGCTGGTGATAACAGTCTTGGTCATGTAGGACTCCTTGTTAGGTTTGAGTTATGCACGCATGCGAGTGATGCGGATCACTCCTGTCAGGGCGCGCAACTTCTTGATCACGCGAGCCAGGTGCACACGGTCGTGGACGCTGACCACCAACTGCACGACGCTGATGCGGCCATCGCGTTCGTCCATGCTGATTTTCTCGATATTGCCGTCGGCGGCGTTGACGCTGCTGGCCAGCAGGGCGATCAGGCCGCGCTGGTGCTCCAGTTCGACGCGCAGTTCGACGTTGAATTCGCCGGTGACATCCTTGGCCCACGAGAGCTGGATGCATTTTTCCGGGTTGTGCCGGATTTCACTGATGTTGCGGCAGTTGTCCAGGTGCACGACCATGCCTTTGCCCGCCGACAGGTGACCGACAATCGGGTCGCCCGGGATCGGCGTACAGCATTTGGCGTAACTGAGCACCAGACCTTCAGTGCCGCGAATGGCCAGCGGGCCTTCCGGACTTGGCAGTTGCTCGCCTTCGCCGAGCAGGCGCCGGGCGACCACGTAGGCCATGCGATTGCCCAGGCCAATGTCTTCGAGCAAGTCTTCGATCAGTTCGAGGCGGTATTCGGTGAGCATCGCTTTGACGCGTTCGGCCGGGATCTGCTCCAGCGCACTATCGAAACCGTTGAGGACCTTGTTCAGCAGGCGTTCGCCGAGGCTGATGGACTCCGAGCGGCGCTGTAGTTTCAGTGCGTGGCGAATGTGCGTACGCGCCTTGCCGGTGACCACGAAGTTGAGCCATGCCGGGTTCGGCCGTGCGCCCGGGGCGCTGACGATCTCCACCGTTGAGCCGCTTTGCAGCGGTTCGGACAGCGGTGCGAGGCGGCGATTGATCCGGCAGGCAATGCAGCTGTTGCCGACGTCGGTGTGCACCGCATAGGCAAAATCGACCGCCGTGGAGCCTTTCGGTAGCTCCATGATCCGGCCTTTGGGCGTGAACACATAGACCTCGTCCGGGAACAGGTCGATCTTCACGCTCTCGATGAATTCCAGCGAATTGCCGGCACGTTGCTGCATTTCCAGCACGCCTTTGACCCATTGCCGGGCGCGGGCGTGAGTGCCTTTGGGCTGCTCGTCGCCGCTGGATTTGTACAGCCAATGGGCGGCGATGCCGTTGTTGGCCATTTCTTCCATTTCACGGGTGCGGATCTGGATCTCGATCGGTACACCGTGCATGCCGAACAGCGTGGTGTGCAGCGACTGATAGCCGTTGGCCTTGGGAATCGCGATGTAATCCTTGAAGCGCCCCGGCAACGGTTTGTACAAATTATGTACAGCACCCAGAACGCGGTAGCAGGTGTCGACCTTGTCGACGATGATCCGGAACGCGTAGACGTCCATGATTTCGTTGAAGGCCCGACGCTTGCCGCGCATTTTCTTGTAGATGCCGTAGAGGTGTTTCTGCCGACCGCTGACTTCGCCCTGGATGCCGTCGATGGCGAGGCAATGGCCGAGGGATTCTTCGATCTTGTTGACGATTTCCTTGCGGTTGCCCCGGGCGCGCTTGACCGCCTGGTAAATCCGCGCAGAACGCATCGGGTGCATGGCCTTGAAGCCGAGGTCTTCGAACTCGATGCGGATCGCGTGCATGCCCAAGCGGTTGGCAATGGGCGCGTAGATTTCGAGGGTTTCCTTGGCGATGCGCCGGCGTTTTTCGCCGGACAGCACTTCCAGCGTGCGCATGTTGTGCAGGCGGTCGGCGAGCTTGACCAGGATCACGCGAATGTCGCGCGCCATGGCCATGGCCATTTTCTGGAAGTTTTCCGCCTGGGCTTCGGCCTTGGTCTCGAAGTTCATTTGAGTCAGTTTGCTGACCCCATCGACCAGTTCGGCCACGGTTTCACCGAACTGCGCTTGCAGCGCTTCCTTGGCAATACCGGTGTCTTCAATCACGTCATGCAGCATTGCGGCCATCAGGCTTTGATGGTCCATGTGCATGTCGGCAAGAATATTCGCCACGGCAAGAGGATGCGTGACGTACGCCTCACCGCTGCGACGGCGTTGACCGTCATGGGCTTGTTCGGCGTAGAAGTACGCTCGGCGGACCAGGTTGACCTGGTCGTTGCCGAGGTAGGTCGATAAGCGATCGGCGAGGGCGTCTATGCTCGGCATGATGATTCCTGCCGAAAGCTTTGACCCCGTGCCGTGCTACGTCGACCAGGCATAGGCTTAGACGGCCTCGTTCGACTCGTCCTCGAACGCTGCGAACAGCGGTTCATCCTGGACGATTTCCTGCTCGGCGATGAACTCGTAGCTCATCAGGCCTTCAGCAATTTCACGCAGCGCGACAACGGTCGGCTTGTCGTTTTCCCACTGGACCAATGGCTCTTTGCCGCCGGTGGCCAGTTGACGGGCACGCTTGGTAGAGAGCATGACCAGCTCAAAGCGGTTTTCCACGTGTTCTAGGCAGTCTTCAACGGTTACGCGGGCCATGGTATTCCTCGGAGCGAATGCAATATGCGCGCTGCCCGGTTGGGCGAGCGGACTGAGCAGTTTAAAAAATCACCAGCGATTAGGGAAGCGCTGATTTTTTGACCAAGCCCTTCAACGCGCTGCAAGCACCAATGTAAAGCGCTTGCGGGCATTTTGGGAAGTGCTGTTTTAACCGAGCAATTCGGCCAGCAATTTGCCGAAACGTACCTGCTGGCGTTTCTGTTGCAGCTGATTGGCGCGGAAAATCGCCTTCAGGTCGTCGAGCGCGTGGGCGAAATCGTCGTTGATGATCAGGTAGTCGTAATCGACATAATGACTCATCTCGCTGACGGCTTCGCGCATCCGGCCGTCGATGATCTCGTCGCTGTCCTGGCCGCGGTTGGTCAGGCGCTGGTGCAGGGCTTGAAGCGACGGCGGCAGGATAAAGATCGAGCGCGCCTGCGGCATCAGCTTGCGCACTTGCTCGGCGCCTTGCCAGTCGATTTCCAGAATCAGGTCGTGGCCTTCGTCCAGCGTCTGTTGCAGGCGGCTCTGCGAGGTGCCGTAGAAGTTGCCGAAGACTTCGGCGCGCTCAAGGAAATCACCGTGCTCGCCCATTTTCACGAACTCTTCGCGGGTCACGAAGTGGTAGTTCACGCCGTCCACTTCGCCCGGACGCATGGCGCGGGTGGTGTGCGAGACCGAAACGCGGATCTCTGGATTGGCGTCGGTCAACGCTTTGACCAGACTGCTTTTGCCCGCGCCCGATGGCGCGGAAATGATGTACAGGGTGCCGGTGTGGTGGTTCATGTCAGGGTGCCTTACTCAATATTCTGCACTTGTTCGCGCATCTGCTCGATCAACACTTTGAGGTTGACGGCGGCTTGGGTGCTGCGCGGGTCGAAGGCCTTGGAGCCCAGGGTGTTGGCTTCGCGATTGAGCTCCTGCATCAGGAAGTCCAGGCGTCGCCCGGCCGCACCGCCGGATTTGAGCACCCGGCGAACTTCGATGATGTGGGTGCTCAGGCGATCCAGTTCTTCGGCCACGTCGCTCTTTTGCGCGAGCATGACCATTTCCTGTTCCAGGCGCTGCGGATCGAGCTCGGCCTTCATGTCGGCGAAGCGGTCGAGGACTTTCTGGCGCTGAGTGGCAAGCATCTGCGGCACCAGTTCGCGCAGCGTCACGACGTCCGCTTCGATGGAGGTCAGGCGCTCATTGATCAGCCGTGCCAGCTCCGAGCCTTCGCGCTCGCGGCCGGCCTTCAACTCACTGAGGCCTTGATTGAACAGGGCCAGCGCGTCGGCGTTCAATGCCTGCGGGTCAGTCGCATCGCCCACCAGCACGCCGGGCCAGGCCAGCACTTCCAGCGGATTCAGTGCGGCGGGATTGCTGATCAGCCCGGCGACGGTTTCCGCGGCGTCGACCAGTTGCGCGGCGCGCTCGCGATCGACTTGCAGGGTTTTGCCGGTGCTTTCTTCGGTGAAGCGCAGCGTGCACTCCAGTTTGCCCCGCGACAGCCCCTGGCGCAGCGCTTCACGCACCGAGCCTTCCAGGTCGCGAAACGACTCCGGCAAGCGCAGGTGCGGTTCCAGATAGCGGCTGTTGACCGAGCGCAGTTCCCAGCTCAGGGTGCCCTGAGCGCCGGCTTTCTCGACGCGGGCGAAGGCGGTCATGCTGTGCACCATGGCGGTGACCTCGCAATGCAGATCGGCGCAGCAGGGTGTTCCGCAGGCGCGATTTCAGTGAATTTAAGCCGACTGGCAGCAAAGGCGCAGGATTGTAGCGCAGTGCGGCGAATGCGCCCAAACACACGGTGTGACAAAGCGCTGCAGCCCGTCGGTTATGCGCGACTCAGGGCCTTCGGCCGTCGGCCAGCGTTTTTAACAAGTGCCCAGGCGCGGTGCAGCGCTCTATAATGCTTGGCAGTTTTCCGTCCTCAGTACAGGTGTCCCTATGAAACGTCCAAGTGGTCGCGTTGCCGATCAGCTCCGCTCGATCCGCATCACCCGCAACTACACCAAACACGCCGAGGGATCCGTACTGGTCGAATTCGGTGATACCAAAGTCATCTGCACCGTCAGCGTCGAAAACGGTGTGCCGCGCTTCCTCAAAGGCCAGGGCCAAGGCTGGTTGACTGCCGAGTACGGCATGCTGCCGCGCGCCACTGGCGAACGTAACCAGCGCGAAGCGAGCCGTGGCAAGCAGGGCGGCCGCACGCTGGAAATCCAGCGCCTGATCGGCCGTTCGCTGCGAGCGGCGCTGGACATGTCGAAGCTCGGCGACGTGACCCTGTACGTCGATTGCGACGTGATCCAGGCGGATGGCGGCACCCGCACCGCGTCCATCACCGGTGCCATGGTTGCGCTGGTTGATGCCTTGAAAGTGATCAAGAAGCGCGGCGGCCTTAAAGGCGGCGACCCGCTCAAGCAAATGATTGGCGCGGTATCGGTCGGCATGTACCAGGGCGAAGCCGTACTGGATCTGGATTACCTGGAAGACTCCGCTGCCGAGACCGATCTCAACGTGGTGATGACCAGCACTGGTGGTTTCATCGAAGTACAGGGCACCGCTGAAGGTGCGCCGTTCCAGCCGGAAGACTTGAACGCGATGCTGGAGCTGGCGAAAAAAGGCATGAACGAGATCTTTGAACTGCAAAAGGCGGCGCTGGCTGACTGAGCAGTTTTCACGTCTACAAGGAGAGTGCGATGAGTGATGAGCAAGAGTTACTGCCCAAGCCGAGCCAAGAGGTTCGCCAGTGGGCGATGTTTTGTCACTTGTCCGCCTTGCTGGGGATCTGGATTCCGTTCGGCAATCTGATCGGACCATTGATTCTGTGGCAGATGAAGCGCGAGAAAGATCCGTTCATCGATGCGCAGGGCAAAGAAGCGCTGAATTTTCAGATCACTGTCGCGATTGCTTCGATGATCTGCTTCCTGCTCATGCTTTTGATCATTGGTTTCTTCCTGTTTGGTTTGCTCGCGATTGCTGCTTTGGTTCTGACGATTATTGCAGGTGTCAAAGCCAACGAAGGTTTTCCTTACCGATATCCGTTCACTTGGCGATTGATCAAGTAACGGTCCGCTGATTTGTAATATTAAAAATGCCCCTGACTTGTCGGGGCATTTTTGTTTGTGCAACTGAATAATTGTTTTTTTGTTGTAGGAATAATCTCTTGGCGATGTGCGGTTTGCTAATTATTAATCCATGTTTCGCCATTACACCTTTGGTCACAACTGAACGAGCAAGTGCTTATACCTGTCCTTGTTATTAGCGCGAGAGGGTTGTTAAAGTTGTTCGTGCAATGTTTCGATTGAAACATTTCGATATGTTCAAGCCATCGACGGTTATTGAATTTCCCGGAAATCAGTGTTGAGACAATCAGCCAATTCACCAGTCGAGCTCAGGTAAACGCTCGCCTCGTGAATATTCAGCAAAGAATAATCCACATGATTCAGCTCGATTTTTACGGCACGCTCGTGGCCGCTTCTTTGGTATTACTGCTCGGGCGCGGACTTGTTTCGCGTGTTGGCTTTTTGCGAAGTTACAATATTCCTGAACCGGTAGCGGGCGGCCTGGTGGTTGCCTTGCTCCTGTTGATATTGCGCACCTTTGATATTGAGGTGCGCTTCGATACGTCCTTGCAAACACCGTTGATGTTGGCTTTCTTCGCCACGATTGGATTGAGTGCGGACCTTGCCAGTCTGAAAAAGGGTGGCCGCATTGTTGGGGTCTTCCTGCTGGCGGTCATTGGATTGCTGGTGGTGCAGAACGCCATGGGAATCGGCTTGGCAACCCTGCTCGGGCTCGATCCGTTGATGGGCTTGCTGACTGGCTCGATCACGCTTGCCGGTGGCCACGGCACCGGCGCTGCATGGGGCACGGTATTCAGCGAGAAATATGGCTTGGCCTCGGCTTCGGAACTGGCGCTTGCCTCCGCGACGTTCGGTCTTGTCCTGGGTGGTCTCATCGGTGGGCCCGTTGCCCGGTTGCTGATCAAGCGCGTGCAAGTTCCGGGCGGCAGTCCGCAACAAGCACCGCGACTGCCAAAAGGTTTTGAGCAGCCGAACAAGGAACGCTCGATCACGCCATTTTCTTTTGTCGAGACGCTGGCGCTGATTGCCGTCAGCCTGCTCGCGGGCAACCTGTTGAATGGCTTGCTTCACGGTACTGTCTTCGAATTGCCGACCTTTGTCTGTGTTCTGTTTGTAGGCGTGGTGTTGCGTAACGGGCTATCAGCGCTTGGCTTGTATCAGGTATTCGAACGTGAAGTCTCTGTGCTGGGCAATGTCAGCCTCTCGCTGTTTCTGGCGATCGCTCTGATGTCGCTGAAGTTGTGGGATCTGGCGGCGCTGGCATTGCCGATCTTCATTATTCTGGCCGTGCAGGCGCTGGTCATGGCGCTGTTCGCGATTTTCGTAACGTTCCGGGTGATGGGCGGTAACTACGATGCCGCCGTGCTCGCTGCGGGGCATTGCGGCTTCGGTCTGGGTGCCACGCCGACGGCCATTGCCAACATGCAAGCAGTGACGCAGCGCTATGGGCCGTCGCAGATCGCGTTTCTGGTGGTGCCGATGGTGGGCGCCTTTTTCATCGACATCATCAACGTTATCGTGATCAAGCTTTATCTGACCTTGCCATTTTTTGCCTCCGTCTAGTACGAGGCGCATAAAAAAGCCCGCATCTTACGGTGCGGGCTTTTTTAATGGCTGCGATACGACTTAGATGGTCAGCGTCCAGTCGTAGTCGACGATCAGCGGCGCATGCTGCGAGAACCGAGGCTGACGCGGCAGGCGTGCGCTGCGCACACAGCGCCGCAGGCCAGGTGTCAGAATCTGGTAGTCAAAGCGCCAGCCCAGATTGAGCATCTCGGCCTGTTCGTTGTCCGGCCACCAGCTGTACTGGTCGCCTTCACGGCTGACTTCGCGCAGGGCATCGACATAGCCCATGTTGCCGACAATCTCGTCCATCCAGGCGCGTTCCGGCGCCAGGAAGCCTGGAGATTGCTGGCTGTCGCGCCAGTTCTTGATGTCCAGCTTCTGCTGCGCCACATACAGCGAGCCACAATAAATGTACTCGCGACGTTTGCGTCGCTGCTTGTCCAGGTACTTGCCGAAATCGTCCATGAGCTTGAACTTCTGGTTCAAGTCCTCATCGCCGTTCATCCCCGAAGGAAGCAGCAAGGTGGCAATACTGACTTTGTCGAAATCTGCTTGCAGGTAGCGCCCGTAGCGGTCGGCCGTCTCGAAACCGAGACCGCTGATGACAGCCTTCGGTTGCAACCGCGAATACAAAGCCACGCCACCTTGGGCAGGGACTTCAGCATCGCAGGCATAAAGGAAGTAGCCATCCAGTTGGAAGGCTGGGTCATCCAGTTCAAAGGCGGAGGCACGGGTGTCCTGCAGGCAGATGACGTCGGCATTCTGTGCTTGCAGCCAACTGAGCAAACCACGCTCGACTGCAGCCTGAATACCATTGACGTTCACACTGATGATCCGCATAAATGGCCCCAAAAATCGCGTGCGTGTATGATACACGGCGTCAAGCTAATTAGCTAAATCCGTGGTATTTGGGGTTTTTTCATGCAAGCGTATCAGCGCGATTTCATTCGTTTTGCCATCGATCGCGGGGTTTTGCGCTTCGGTGAGTTCACCCTGAAGTCCGGACGCACCAGTCCCTACTTCTTCAACGCCGGCCTGTTCAACTCGGGTTCGGCCCTGGCGCAACTGGGGCGTTTCTACGCCGCTGCCATCGCCGAAAGCGGTATCCCTTTCGACGTTCTGTTTGGCCCGGCCTACAAAGGCATCCCGCTGGCAGCGACCACTGCCGTTGCGCTGGCCGAACATCATGGGCGTGACTTGCCATGGTGCTTCAACCGCAAAGAAGCCAAGGCCCACGGCGAAGGCGGCAGCCTGGTCGGCGCGCCGCTGACCGGTGACGTATTGATCATCGATGACGTGATCACCGCCGGTACCGCCATCCGTGAAGTGATGCAGATCATCGCTTCCCAGGACGGCGCGAAGGCCGCCGGCGTGCTGATCGCTCTGAACCGTCAGGAGCGTGGCAACGGCGAGCTGTCGGCGATCCAGGAAGTGGAGCGCGATTTTGGTATCCCGGTGATCAGCATTGTTTCGCTGAATCAAGTGCTGGAATTTCTCGCCGACGATCCGCAGCTCAAGCAGCACTTGCCGGCCGTGGAAGCGTACCGCGCCCAGTTCGGCGTCTGAACTGTGGTATGAGCTTGTGTGGCGAGGGAGCTTGCTCCCGCTTGAGTGCGCAGCGCTCACCCGCCTTCCGGGGCGCTACGCAGACCAGCGGGAGCAAGCTCCCTCGCCACAAAAGAGGGTATGTCACCAAAGTTGCAGGCAATAAAAAGACCCCGCTCAGTCAGACTGAGCGGGGTCTTTTTGTTGGCGCTGGCGCTTATGGACGCTTGCGATTGCTGATCAGCGTGCCCACACCGGTGTCGGTGAAGATTTCCAGCAGGATCGCATTCGGTACGCGACCGTCGATGATCAACGAACTGCCCACGCCGCCCTGGACCGCTTCCAGTGCGCAGCGGATCTTCGGCAGCATGCCGCCGTAGATCGTGCCGTCGGCGATCAGGTCGTCGACCTGCTGCGTGCTCAGGCCGGTCAACACGGTGCCCGATTTATCCATCAGGCCGGCGATGTTGGTCAGCAGCATCAGCTTCTCGGCTTTCAGGGCTTCGGCGACTTTACCGGCCACCAGGTCGGCGTTGATGTTGTACGACTCGCCGTTTTCACCCACGCCGATCGGCGCGATCACCGGGATGAAGTTGCCTTTGACCAGCAGGTTCAGCAGCTCGGTGTTGATCCCGACCACTTCGCCGACATGACCAATGTCGATGATTTCCGGCTGGGTCATCTCCGGGGTCTGGCGGGTAACGGTGAGCTTCTTGGCGCGAATCAGTCCGGCGTCTTTACCGGTCAGGCCGATGGCGCTGCCGCCGTGGCGGTTGATCAGGTTGACGATGCTTTTGTTGACCTGACCGCCCAACACCATTTCCACCACGTCCATGGTCGCCGCGTCGGTGACGCGCATGCCGTCGACAAAATGGCTCTCGATCGACAGGCGCTTGAGCAGATCACCGATCTGCGGACCACCGCCGTGCACGACCACAGGGTTGATGCCCACGGCTTTCATCAGCACGATGTCGCGGGCGAAGCCGGTTTTCAGCTCCTCGCTTTCCATCGCGTTGCCGCCGTATTTGATCACCAGAGTCTTGCCGACATAGCGTCGGATGTAAGGCAGCGCTTCGGACAGGACCTTGGCAGTGTTGGCGGCGGCTTCGCGTTCGAGGGTCATTCAGGGCTCCGGGTGGATCAGAACGGTAGTTGGAGATCAGGTGCAACGCGTTTCAGTTGGGTGTGGAACACATCCTTGATGCGCTGCAATTCAGCCTCGTCATCGGCCTCGAAACGCAGCACCAGCACCGGTGTGGTGTTGGAGGCGCGCACCAGGCCCCAGCCTTTGGCGTAATCGACCCGCACGCCGTCGATGGTGGTCAGGTCGGCGCCTTCGCCCCACTGAGCATCGTGCAGTGCATCAATGATGCTGAATTTGCTCTCTTCGGTCACATGGATATTGATTTCCGGCGTGGAAATATCGTTCGGGAAGGTGGCAAACAGCTCTTCCGCGGTGGATTTTTCCTTGCTGAGGATCTCCAGCAGACGTGCGGCGCTGTAGATGCCGTCGTCGAAACCGAACCAGCGCTCCTTGAAGAAGATGTGCCCGCTCATTTCACCGGCCAGCAGCGCGCCGGATTGTTTCATTTTCTTTTTGATCAACGAGTGACCGGTCTTCCACATTAGCGGCCGACCGCCGTATTCCTTGATCAGCGGCACCAGGCGACGGGTGCATTTGACGTCGAAGATGATTTCCGCGTCCGGATTGCGTGCCACCACATCGCGGGCGAACAGCATCAGCAGGCGATCCGGGTAGACGATGCTGCCGGTGTTGGTCACCACGCCGACGCGGTCGCCGTCGCCGTCGAAGGCCAGGCCGATATCGGCGTTGGTTTCCTTGACCTTGGCAATCAGGTCGACGAGGTTCTCAGGCTTGCCCGGGTCCGGATGGTGATTCGGGAAGTTGCCGTCGACTTCGCAGAACAGCGGGATCACTTCGCAATTCAGCGCTTCGATCAGTTGTGGAGCAATCACGCCGGCCGCGCCGTTGCCGCAGTCGACCACGACTTTCAGGCGGCGGGTCAGTTTGATGTCCTGGACGATTTCGGTGTTGTAGCGGTCGAGGATTTCGACCTGAGTGACGCTGCCCTGGCCGCTGCTCAGGTCATTGTTCTTGATGCGCTCGTGCAGCACCTGGATCTGCTCGTTGGCGAGGGTGTCGCCGGCGATCACGATCTTGAAGCCGTTGTAGTTCGACGGGTTGTGGCTGCCGGTCAGCATGACCCCGGACTTGCCGGCCAGCACATTGGCGGCGTAGTACAGCGCCGGCGTCGGCACCAGGCCGACATCGCTGACGTGGCAACCGCTTTCGGCGATTCCGCGGATCAGTTGCGCGACCAGCTCCGGGCCGGACAGGCGGCCGTCACGACCGACCGACACGTTCGGCTCGCCCTGGGCCAGGCTCTGCGAGCCGATGGCGCGGCCGATCCAGTAAGCGGTTTCACCGTTGAGGTATTCCGGCACGGTGCCGCGAATGTCGTAGGCGCGGAAAATGCTGTCAGGCAGCTTCGGGGCAATCTTGGCGGGGGTGCTCATCTGCGGAAATGCTCCATCTCGAAAGGGCGGGACAGACCGGCGAAACGTTCGACGGCAGGCTCAAACTGAAGGGTATGACGGCGTTTTCCACAGAGAGTTCGTGGTATGAAAGGGCCATGACACCTCGGCTGGCGTGGCTTGCGGCCAGCAAAACCTTGATTTCCGGCGTTAAAGCCTGCTGCCGATGTAGCGCATTTTTAGTGGCGAGGGGATTTATCCCCGTTGGGCTGCGCAGCAGACCCAAAATCTTGGGGCCGCTTCGCAGCCCATCGGGGATAAATCCCCTCACCACAATAATTTCTATCCGGTTATTTGGTGCCGGTATGGCCGAAACCGCCGGTGCCGCGCTCGGTCTCGACAAACTCTTCAACCATTTCGAAATGCGCCTGCACCACCGGTACCAGCACCAGTTGCGCCAGACGTTCGCCGACGGTCATGGTGAAATCGCTCTGGCCACGGTTCCAGCAGGACACCATCAGTGGGCCTTGATAATCGGAGTCGATCAGGCCGACCAGGTTGCCCAGGACGATGCCATGTTTGTGGCCCATGCCCGAGCGCGGCAGGATCAGCGCCGCGAGGTTCGGATCGCCGATGTACACCGAGAGGCCGGTGGGAATCAGCACGGTTTCACCCGGTTTGATCACGATGTCCTGTTCCAGCATCGCGCGCAGGTCGAGGCCGGCGGAGCCCGGGGTGGCGTATTGCGGCAGCGGGAATTGCGTGCCGATGCGTGGGTCGAGGATCTTGGCTTGCAAAGCGTGCATGTAAATTAAACCTGGTTCAGACGTTCGGCGATAAAAGTGACCAGTTGGCGAGCGATTTTGCTCTTGCTGGTCTGGGCGAAAACCGTGGCGTGCAGCTCACGGTCGATGACGCTGCAGGCGTTTTCTTCGCTGTTGAAACCGATGCTCGGGTTGGCCACGTCGTTGGCGACGATCAGATCGAGATTCTTGTCTTTCAGCTTGCGTGCAGCGTAGTCGAGCAGGTGTTCGGTCTCGGCAGCGAAGCCGACACTGAACGGACGGTCGGGACGGGTCGCGATGGTGGCGAGGATGTCCGGGTTGCGCACCATTTGCAGGACGAAGCCGTCACCGCTCGTAGGATCTTTCTTGAGTTTATGCGGGGCGACGACTTCCGGGCGGTAGTCCGCCACCGCAGCGGAGGCGATGAAGACGTCGCACGGGATCGCCGACTCACAGGCGGCGAGCATGTCGCGGGCGCTGACTACATCGATGCGCGTAACGCGATCCGGGGTCGGCAGATGCACCGGGCCGCTGATCAAGGTGACGCGGGCGCCGGCTTCCACAGCCGCTTCGGCGAGGGCGAAACCCATTTTTCCGGAGCTGTGGTTAGTGATGTAGCGCACCGGGTCGATGTTTTCCTGGGTCGGGCCGGCGGTGATGACCACATGCTTGCCGGTCAGGGCCAGACGCTGGAAGCAATCGGCGGCGAGCAGCGCCAGATCGGTGGCTTCCATCATGCGGCCCATGCCGATGTCGCCGCAGGCCTGGCTGCCCGAGGCCGGGCCGAAGGTCTTCAGGCCACGGCTTTGGAGGACTTGCAGGTTGGCCTGGGTCGCCGGGTCGCGCCACATGGCCTGGTTCATTGCCGGCGCAACGGCGACGACGGCGTCGGTGGCCAGCACCAGCGTGGTCAGCAAATCGTTGGCGATGCCTTGGGCGAGGCGGGCGATCAAGTCAGCGGTAGCCGGGGCGATCAGCACCAGGTCGGCCCATTTGGCCAGTTCGATGTGGCCCATCGCTGCTTCGGCGGCCGGGTCGAGCAAGTCCAGATGGACCGGGTGGCCGGACAGGGCCTGCATGGTCAGCGGGGTGATGAATTCGGCGCCGCCATGGGTCATGACCACGCGTACTTCGGCGCCCTGGTCGATCAGGCGGCGAACCAGATCGGCGCTCTTGTAGGCCGCAATGCCGCCGCCGACGCCCAGAACGATGCGTTTCCGATACAGCCGCTGCATAGGTCTGCCTTTCATTTCGTTGATGACTGCAGTGCGATGCCCCTCCCCAGGGTTGAATCGACCGCAAAAAAGATGGGCTAAGATATCACAGCGACCGCTACGGAACAGCGGCGCCCACAGACAGGGAATGTGTATGAGTATTCGTGATTGGCCCGCGGCGGAGCGGCCGCGGGAGAAACTGCTGGAACAGGGCTCGGGAAGCCTTTCGGACGCCGAATTACTGGCGATATTTCTACGTACCGGAGTCTCCGGCAAAAGCGCTGTGGATCTGGCGCGACACCTTTTGAGCCAATTCGGCAGCCTGCGTGTTCTGCTCGACGCCGATCTTGGCTCGTTCAGCGAGCAGCTGGGCTTGGGGCCGGCGAAATATGCGCAGTTACAGGCGGTGCTGGAAATGGGGCGGCGGCATCTGGCAGAACGAATGCGACAGAAGCCCGCGCTGGAAAACCCTCAGGTCGTACGCGACTACCTCAAAGCCATGCTGCGGCATGAGCCGCACGAGGTGTTCGGCTGCCTGTTCCTGGATTCGAAACATCAGGTGTTGAACTTCGAAGCGCTGTTTCGCGGCTCGATCGACAACACCAGTGTGCATCCAAGGGAAGTGGTGAAGCGGGCGCTGGCCAATAACGCGGCGGCCGTAATTCTCTGTCATAACCATCCGTCCGGTAATACCGACCCGAGTCAGGCGGATCGTGTGCTGACCAAACGGTTGCAAAAGGCGCTGGAGCTGATCGATGTGCGGGTGCTCGATCATTTCATCATTGGCGATGGCGAGCCGCTGTCGATGGCGGAGTGCGGCTGGATGTAGCTCTCGAATGCAACGCGGTCCCCTGTAGGAGTGAGCCTGCTCGCGATGGCGGTATTTCAGTCAACCCATGCGGTGACTGGAAGATTGCTATCGCGAGCAGGCTCACTCCTACAGGTTTTGTGCAGGGCAGGTTATTTGAGGTTGACCCTGGAGTAGTCCTGCCGGCCAAACGGGCTCACCGAGTAACCCTGCACATCCTTGCGCGTCAGTGCATACGCTGTCGGGTGCGCCAACGGCAGCCACAATGCCTGCTGCTGGATCTGCGCCTGTGCCTGTTCATACAGCTTGGTGCGCACGCCTTGTTCGCTGGTGGTCTTGCCGGCGCTGATCAGTTTGTCCAGATCGGCGTTGCAGTACCGCGCGAAGTTGGTGCCGGACTTCACCGCCGCGCAGGAAAACTGCGGCGTGAGGAAGTTGTCCGGGTCGCCGTTGTCGCCGGCCCAGCCCATGAACAGCAGGTCATGCTCGCCAGCCTTGGCGCGACGAATCAGCTCGCCCCATTCGATCACACGGATCTCCGCCTGAATGCCGATCTCGGCCAGATCCGACTGCAGCATCTGCGCGCCGAGGCTCGGGTTCGGGTTGAGCAGGCTGCCTGACGGACGCGTCCAGATGGTGGTCTGGAAGCCATCCTTCAAACCGGCCTTGGCCAGCAGCGCCTTGGCTTTGGCTACGTCGTGCGGGTAGCCCGGCAGGTTCTTGGCGTAGCTCCAGGTGTTCGGCGGGTAAGGGCCGTTGGCTGCTTCGGCGGTGTCTTCGAACACAGCTTTGATGTAATTGGCCTTGTCGAACGCGAGGTTGATCGCCTGGCGTACTTCCGGCTTGTCCAGCGGCGGGTGCTGGCTGTTGATGCCGACGAAAGCAGTCATGAATGCGTCAGTCTTTTCGACTTTTAACGTCGGCTCCTTCAGCGCCGCCTGTACGTCCAAGGGTTTTGGCGACAGGGCGATCTGGCATTCATTGCGCCGCAGCTTTTGCAGGCGCACGTTGGCGTCCGGGGTGATGGCAAAAATCAGCGGATCGACCGAGGGCTTGCCGCCGAAATAATCCGGGTTGGCCTTGTAGCGGATCGCCGCGTCTTTCTGGAACCGGTTGAACACAAACGGCCCGGTGCCGATCGGCTGGCTGTTGAGCTTGTCCGTGGCGTTGGCCTTGATCAGCTTGTCGGCGTATTCGGCCGAATAGATCGAGGCGAAACCCATGCTCAGCGTCGCGAGGAAAGTCGAGTCCGGGTGATCAAGCGTGAAACGCACCGTCAGCGGGTCGAGCGCATCGATCTTCTTGATCAGCGCAGGCAGTTGCATCGACTGCGCATGGGGGAAGCCGCTCTGCGCGACTTTGTGCCAAGGATTGGCCGGGTCGAGCATACGATCGAAACTGAATTTGACGTCTTCGGCGGTCAGCTCGCGGCTCGGTTTGAAGTAATCGGTGGTGTGAAACTTCACCTTTGGACGCAGCTTGAAGACATAGGCCAGGCCGTCGCTGCTGACCTCCCAACTGTCGGCCAGGCTCGGTACGACCTTGCCGCTGGCGGTATCGAAATCCACCAGGCGGTTCATCAACACGTCAGCCGAGGCATTGGTGGTGGTCAGCGAGTTGTACTGCACCACATCGAACCCCTCAGGGCTGGCCTCGGTACAGACGCTCAACGCGGCGGCCTGGGCCAATGGGCTGAGCAGGAGCGGGACGAGCAACAGGGGTAGGGCAGCGAGGCGCATGGTCGGTTTCCTTTACAGATCGAAGGCCCATCTGCAAGTGCAGTCTGGAAAAGTCCTACCCTAGAGCTCTGGATTGCAAATGACTATCCCCTTTTTGCATTTTCAGGGGCATGCTGATGCGGTTCCGCTCGATAACGGCGTGATGAAAAGTCTGAAGCGCCTGTAAGATGGGATTTCTGCGACGAGTGGTCAAAACCGGTTACGGCCTTTGTCCAAGGCGCTCGCAGCGGGAAAAAACGCCTTTTTGCCGATTGATTGCACACCGATTGTTGTTGCTCTCCGGTCTTTCTGGTATAAAGCAGCGCTCTTTTCTAGGGGCCCGGTTCCTTCACTGTAGGTGTAGCCGGTAAGACCTCTAAAGAAACGCGGCGCCTGGCGCCAAATGACTGAGAGATTAAGCGGCCAACCCATGCCGGGTTGGGCATGTGGTTTTAGAGGGCTGAGGCATGTCGAGAGTATGTCAAGTTACCGGTAAGGGTCCGGTGACTGGGAATAACATTTCCCACGCAAACAACAAAACCCGTCGTCGTTTCCTGCCGAACCTGCAGCATCACCGCTTCTGGGTTGAAGAAGAGAAACGTTTTGTGCGTCTGCGCGTATCTGCCAAAGGCATGCGTATCATCGACAAGCGTGGCATCACTGTCGTGCTCGCCGAACTTCGCCGCGATGGCAAGATTTAAGGGAGCTAATCATGCGTGAATTGATTCGTTTGATCTCGAGCGCCGGTACTGGTCACTTCTACACTACCGACAAGAACAAGCGTACTACCCCGGACAAAATCGAGATCAAGAAATATGATCCGGTTGTTCGCAAGCACGTGATGTACAAGGAAGGCAAAATCAAGTAATTGATTTTTCCTGACTGCGAAAAAGGCCCGTATCGTGAGATGCGGGCCTTTTTTGTTGTCTTTGAATTATGCGGTGTCTGGTGGGGCCTCATCGCGAGCAGGCTCACTCCTACAGGGGAACGCATTCCAAATGTAGGAGTGAGCCTGCTCGCGATAGGGTCAGATCAACCAACACACCTCTCAAGTCTTCTGTTCGAAGATCACATAAACCTTGCGGCAAGCCTCCAGCACTTCCCACGTCCCGCGAAACCCCGCCGGAATTACAAAGCGATCGCCCACCCGCAAGGTCTTGGCATTGCCGTCGCTGTCACGCAGCACCGAAACCCCCTGAAGAATTTCGCAATACTCATGTTCGGTGTAGTTCACCGTCCATTGACCCACCGCGCCTTCCCACACACCCACACCCATCTGCCCGCATGGGCTGTCGTACTGGTGAAACACCGCCTGCTCAGGGTCGCCCTTGAGCACTTTGGTCGGGTCCGGGCGATAGCGCTCGGCTTCGCTGCTGGCCAGGCTGATGTCGACGACGTTCTGGATGTTCATTGTTGTTTTCTCCCGCAATGACGGCGCGTTGGCTGGAATGGGCCAAAGTCTATGTTTATTAAAATGAACACCGCAAGGCCGTATCGCTGGCTTATGTCAAATATATTGAAACAAACCCGGCCGCTGGTTTAGGGTGGCGGGTGCCTTGGGCCGAAAGTGCAGGCTGGCCGGGCAGTATTCTTGAAGAGCGCCGCAGCGCTTGTATTCAATAAGAGGAGGACACCCGAATGACCACCCTGACTCGTGCCGACTGGGAACAACGCGCCCGCGATCTGAAAATCGAAGGCCGCGCCTTTTTGAATGGCGAATACACCGACGCCGTCTCCGGCGAAACCTTCGAATGCATCAGCCCGGTCGATGGCCGTCTGCTCGGCAAAATCGCCAGCTGTGACGCCGCCGACGCCGACCGTGCCGTGGAAAACGCCCGCGCCACTTTCAATTCCGGCGTCTGGTCGCGCCTGGCGCCGACCAAACGCAAAGCCACGATGATCCGCTTCGCCAGCCTGCTGAAACAGCATGCGGAAGAACTGGCGCTGCTCGAAACCCTCGACATGGGCAAGCCGATCAGCGATTCGCTGTACATCGACGTACCGGGCGCAGCGCAGGCGCTGAGCTGGAGTGGTGAAGCGATCGACAAGATCTACGACGAAGTCGCGGCGACCCCGCACGACCAATTGGGTCTGGTGACGCGTGAGCCGGTGGGCGTGGTCGCTGCCATCGTGCCGTGGAACTTCCCGCTGATGATGGCTTGCTGGAAACTCGGTCCGGCGCTGTCGACCGGTAACTCAGTGGTGCTCAAACCGTCGGAAAAATCGCCGCTGACCGCCATCCGCATCGCTGCGTTGGCCGTTGAAGCCGGGATTCCGAAAGGCGTACTCAACGTGCTGCCGGGCTATGGCCACACCGTCGGCAAGGCGCTGGGTCTACACAATGATGTTGATACCCTGGTGTTCACCGGTTCGACCAAAATCGCCAAGCAACTGATGGTCTACGCCGGCGAATCGAACATGAAGCGCGTCTGGCTGGAAGCTGGCGGCAAGAGCCCGAACATCGTCTTCGCTGATGCGCCGGACCTGCAAGCTGCCGCCGAGTCCGCCGCCAGCGCCATCGCCTTCAACCAGGGCGAGGTCTGCACCGCCGGTTCGCGTCTGCTGGTCGAGCGTTCGATCAAGGACACATTCTTGCCGATGGTGATCGAGGCGTTGAAAACCTGGAAACCGGGTAACCCGCTGGACCCGGCGACAAACGTCGGCGCGCTGGTCGACACCCAGCAAATGAACACTGTGCTGTCCTACATCGAATCCGGCCATAGCGATGGGGCCAAACTGGTCGCGGGCGGCAAGCGCATCCTTCAGGAAACCGGTGGCACCTACGTTGAGCCAACGATTTTTGACGGCGTGAGCAACGCCATGAAGATTGCTCAGGAAGAAATTTTCGGCCCGGTGCTGTCGGTGATTGCTTTCGATACCGCCGAAGAAGCCATCCAGATTGCCAACGACACGCCATACGGTCTGGCCGCAGCGGTGTGGACTCAGGATATTTCCAAGGCGCACCTGACCGCCAAGGCCTTGCGCGCCGGCAGCGTGTGGGTCAACCAGTACGACGGCGGCGACATGACCGCACCGTTCGGTGGCTTCAAGCAGTCGGGCAACGGTCGCGACAAATCGCTGCACGCGTTCGACAAGTACACCGAGCTGAAGGCGACTTGGATCAAGCTGTAACCGTTCGGGGCGCTTGATTCAATAAAGCTCCCGAGCCATACAGAGATCCCCTGTGGGAGCGAGCCTCTGTGGTGAGGGGATTTATCCCCGATGGGCAGCGCAGCGGTCCTGAAACCTGAAATTGCGGATTTTCAGATGTACCGCGTGCACGGGTTTTGCGACTGCTGCGCAGCCGATCGGGGATAAATCCCCTCGCCACAGTGGCCCGCTCCCGCACTGGTTTGTGGTGTGCATAAAAACAATCCACAGGAGCGTGGAACATGCGGTGGGCGACGTATTTCGCCGTGTTGGCGTCTGTCTTGAGTGTCGGTCTGGCCCTTGGGGTCAGCATGCCGTTGGTGTCGTTGCGCCTGGAGGGCTGGGGTTATGGCTCGTTCGCCATCGGCGTGATGGCGGCGATGCCGGCGATCGGGGTGCTGCTGGGCGCGAAGGTTTCCAGCCACCTCGCCGCGTATTTCGGCACGGCGAACCTGATGCGTCTGTGCCTGTGGGCCGGAGCATTGTCGATCGGCTTGCTGGCGCTGTTGCCGAGTTACCCGATCTGGCTGGTGCTGCGCCTGATGATCGGCGTGATCCTGACTATCGTGTTTATTCTGGGCGAAAGCTGGATCAATCAACTGGTGGTCGAAAACTGGCGCGGGCGCTTGGTTGCTTTGTATGGCAGCAGCTACGCGTTGAGCCAACTGTCCGGTCCGCTGCTGCTGGGGGCGCTCGGCACTGAACATGATTACGGTTTTTGGGTGGGGGTCGGTCTGCTGACCGTCTCGCCGTTGTTGCTCTTGGGGCGCAGTGGCGCGCCCGGCAGTGAGGCCAGCAGCGTAACCTTCAGCGAGTTGTGGGGCTTTGCCCGCGAGTTGCCGGCGATTGCCTGGGCGGTGTCGTTGTTTGCCGCGTTCGAAGCGATGATCCTGACCTTGTTGCCGGTGTATTGCCTGCAACAGGGCTTCACGGCGGACATCGCTTTGGCGATGGTCAGCACCGTGGTGGTCGGCGACGCACTGCTGCAGTTGCCGATTGGCGCCCTGGCCGATTATCTGTCGCGACGCACGCTGTTTGCCGGTTGTGCGGTGGTGTTGATGCTGTCGAGTCTGGCGATACCGGCGTTACTCAATACGCTGCTGATCTGGCCATTGTGGGTGCTGTTCGGTGCGAGTGCCGGCGGCTTGTTTACCCTTTCGCTGATCCTGATTGGCGAGCGTTATCGCGACGACGTGCTGGTGCGGGCCAATGCGCATATTGCCCAGCTGTGGGGCGTTGGTTGTCTGGTCGGGCCGCTGGCGGCGGGGGCGGGAAGTCAGTGGATCAACGGGCATGCGTTGCCGCTGCTGATGGCGGTGGGGGCGTTCGGGTTGGTGCTGCTGTTATTGCGCCAAGGGGCATTCGGCAGCGTTACCGAGCCCGCCTGACTGCTGTTTGTGGGAGCGAGCCTGCTCGCGAATGCGCTGTATCAGTCAGCTCATTTGCCGGATACGAAACCGTCTTCGCGAGCAGGCTCGCTCCCACAGGGATGTACTGTCAGCCGGGATTACAGCATCCGCTCCAGGCCTACGCGGGTGCTGAACCATGAATTGAAGCGCCGCCACCAGCTCCCCGGTTCTTTGGTCAGCGTATGCATCTGGCCGTTGTCCTCGGTGACCCAGACAACCTGGCCGTGTTCAAGTTTTGCCTGGTAACTCAAGGTCGGCGCCATGCCTTGCAGCGCCAGTGCGCGCACATGCTCGGCAAGTTCCGGGCTGTCGACCAAGACGCCGACTTCGGTGTTCCACAGCACTGAGCGCGGATCGAAATTGAACGAGCCGATAAACGATTTGCGTCGATCGAAGATCATCGCCTTGCTGTGCAGGCTGGAATCCGAGCCGCGATACGAGCGGCTGTAGAAGACTCGCGGGCCGCTGCCGTAGTTATCCCCAGGCTGGCGCCGCAGCTCATAGAGTTTTACCCCATGCTCCAGCAAGGCCTTGCGATACGGCGCGTAACCGCCATGCACCGCTGGCACATCGGTGGCCTCCAGCGAATTGGTCAACAGGCTCACGGCAACCCCGGCATCGGCGCGCCCGGTCAGGTAGACGAGCCCTGGCTGGCCCGGCACGAAATACGCCGAAATCATGACCAGCTCTTTGCTTACCCCGGTCAGTTCCGGGCCTAACTGCGTGGTCAGCAGAAGGTGCGGATCCGGCTCGCCCTTGGACAACACCTTGCTCGGTGCGTCCCACAACGCCTGATTCCACGCCCAGATCAGCTCTTTGCGCCAGATGTCCATGCGCGGGTCGGTGGTGAATTTCATCAGTTGTTGATACAGCGCGTGGTTCTGCTTGCGGGTTTCTTCCAGCGACTCCTCAAGGCGTGTACGCGTGTTCTGCAGATCCCTGGCGGTGGGTTGGCTGGAGAGGAATTCGTCGATCGGTTTGCTCAGCGCGCTGTTCCAGTACTGGTCGAAACTGTGCCCGAGCTGCTCGGCCACCGGGCCGATGCTGAGCATGTCGATATCCGTGAAATTCAGATTGGGTTCGGCGTCGAAATATTCATCGCCCAGATTGCGCCCGCCGACGATGGCCGCGCTGTTATCTGCCAGCCACAGTTTGTTGTGCATGCGCCGATGCTGCACGGACAGATTGAACAGCCGTCCCGCCGCCCGCGTGACGCCGGTGCTGCGCCCCAGGTGCAGCGGATTGAACAAGCGAATCTGGATCTGCGGATGCGCCGCCAGCGTGGCGATGATCTGATCGAGGCCATCGCTGGTGGTGTCATCGAGCAAGATGCGCACACGCACGCCGCGGTCGGCAGCCTTGAGCACTTCATCCACCAGCATCCGCGTGCTGATGCCGTCGTGGACGATGTAGTACTGCAAATCGAGGCTGACCTGGGCATGGCGAATCAGCTCCGCCCGAGCGGTAAATGCCTCGCCGCTGTCAGAGAGCAGGCGAAACCCCGATTGCCCTTTGTAGGGGGCAGCCTGCGCCTGAATCGAACGGCCGAACGCTGACTCTTTCGCCGGCAAAGCCTGGCTGGGTTGCCGAGGGACATCAACAGTCGCGCAACCGGCAAGTAGCAGCAAGAGCAACGGTACCAGCGGCTGGGGGAGTCCGATTCTCAAGTCAGATTTCTCCGCTCAGGGGTGGGGCCTGGAGTATGGCACGCCGGTGATGAAGTGTTGTTCGCGGCGAGGGCAGTCGATCCGTGGGGCAGGGCAGAGCGGTTTGTAGTCTGTGACTGTCGGTCGGATGCAGGGTATTCAACAAACTGACGAATTTTCCGGCTCTGATCAGCTACGTGTTGCAGCGATTTTTCCAACATGCATTGTTACCTCCTCTTACATCGCTGGGCGCAAGTAATCGGAATAATGACCACGCAGAGAAGGACATTTCCGTTTTTCATGCAGAAGAAATCCACTTGGTTGTCATCTTTCGATTCTTATGGAGTGAGAATTTTCATGCGCAAAACCTTTCGTGCAATTGCTGTCGCAAGCGCCCTGATACCGACACTGGCCATGGCCGATAGTGCGGATCTGTCGATCACCGGGACCATCATCCCGACCTCATGCATCCCTGGATTTTCCGGGGGAAATACCGTGGAGCTGGGCAATATTCCCGCCAGTTCGCTGAACCGTGACCGGCAGACCGAGCTGCAAAACCACAACATCACGCTTAGCGTCAATTGCTCGGCAAACGCGCCCATGGCAATCAAAGTGCATGACAACCAGGCGAGTACTCAGCTGCCCGGGATTGTTGTCGATGGTACGGACTGGGCGATGTACATCTACGGCATTGGCGAAGTGGCCGGCGCCAAGATCGGTGGCTACGGTCTGCGCTTCGGTACACCCACCGTCGATGGTCAGCCGTCCATGGTCATGTACAAGCAAGGGGGCATGGACAACTGGGACAGCCCCGATGCGGCCAAACTGGTGGGCAAGAACGCCGAGGGTGGCAACCTCCGCTACTCGTGGGGCGCGTCCCTCGCTGCAGGCCCGACACCGGGTGTCGTGCACATCTTTCCCATGACGCTGGTGCCGGTCATCGGGCCCTCACAGGACCTTCCGATCACCTCCGAAATCGCCCTCAACGGTTCGGCGACATTCGAGCTGCTCTACCTCTGACGTGACACGCACTGCTGCCATGCATTTGGTTGGCAGTGCTGAAAAACCGCAGTGACTTTCGACGGGCGCCGGGTTTTTCCGGACCTGTTACGTTCAATCAAAACAACGAATTGGCCCGTGGCCCGGCATCGATGTCGGCTGCGCGCGTGCCTGTGGGAAACGAGATGAACGCCTTCGTGCGCAACGTCATTGCCAGCGTGCTGCTGGCTGTTTCATGGCTGCCGGGTGCGAGCCAGGCGGCGGGGATGGTTCCGGAAACACCGGTCATGGTGTTGGAGGAAGGAGTGGGCGAGGCGGCAATCAATGTCACCAACAGCGAGTCACATCCGGCGCTGCTGCACACATCGGTTCAAGATGTACCGCAGGACACCGAGTCCCTGTTATTGCTCACACCGCCCGTAGCCCGGGTTGAACCTGGCGCCACCCAGCGGGTGCGATTCATCCTGCGCAGCGCCGAGCCGTTGAAGACCGAGCGTCTCAAACGTGTGGTCTTCGAAGGGATCGCGCCGCAGGATTCGACGGGCAAGGCGCGGGTGGATCTGAGCGTGCGACAGAATATCCCGGCGATTTTGCGGCCGGCGAACCTGCCGGTCGAACGCGAGCCATGGAAGCATTTGCGCTGGTCGCGCCAGGGCGACCGTCTCCAGGTGCGCAATCCCAGCCCGTATGTTGTACGCCTGCGACACTCGGTGACGTTGCTGCCGGAACCGCAAGCGATGGACTTGGGGCGCACTTACGTCCTGCCCGGCGAAACCCTGACATTGACCGGGCCTGCCGCGCCGGGTCAGGCGCAGACGAAGGTACGGCTGTACCCGGTGACCACTTACGGTTTCGCCGTTTCGCACTTTGATGCCCCGTTGGGACCGGACTGATGCGACCGGGTTGCGGTGCCGGGCTCTTGCTGGCGGGCGCATTGGGTTATTCATCGATGGGCAGTGCGGCGCCGGCCAGCGTGCAGTTCGATCAGAATCTGCTCAGGTCGCGCGGGCTGGATCCTCGCCTGGCCGAGTATTTCAGCCAGGCGCCGCGCTTTCGCGAGGGCCCGCAGACGGTGACACTGGCGGTCAATGGCGTGCCCAAGGGGCGGTTGCAGGTGACGTTCGATGCCGAGGGCGAGTTGTGTTTTTCGCCCTTGTTGCTCGAGCGTGGCGGCATCAGCCACCTGGATCGCGTCGGCGCAATAACCGAGCCGGGATGCGAGCTGTTTGCCCGGCGTTTTACCCACGCCGTTGTGCAGGCCGATCCCGCCCGTGGCCACGTCGAACTGCTGGTGCCCACCGATGCCCTGTTGCCTGATAGCCCGACGCGGCGCAGTTTTGCCAATGGCGGTACGGCGGGTCTCATCAACTACGACGCATTGATGCTCGGTAGCCGCTATGCCGGGCAATCCTCGCAGTACCGTAGCCTCAATGCCGAGTTGGGCCTGAACACCGCAGATTGGGCGTTTCGAAGTCGCCAAGGGTATAGCGAGTCCGGCGGCGAGGGGCGCGTCGAGCACTTGAATGCCTATGCTTCGCACACCTTTGAACGTTACCAGGCAAACTTGCAATTAGGGCAACTGAACATGCTCTCGCCGCTGTTTTCCGCCGAGTCTTTCAACGGCCTGCAATTGCAGCCGGAGCTGGCATTGATGGAACTGGACGAGGACAGCGCCGGTGCCAGAGTCGAGGGCATTGCCTATTCCTCCGCCCGGATCGAAGTCACCCAGAGCGGCGCGCTTATCTACACCACCGTGGTGCCCAGCGGGCCGTTTACCCTGGTGGGGCTGCCGTTGCTCAGTCAGAACGCGGATCTGGAAGTCACGGTGCACGAGGAGAGCGGCCAGCAGCGGCGTTTTATTGTGCCGGCAACGCAACTGCGCGGTGCGCTGCCGGGGCGGACGGCGGGTTATGGCTTGGCCGCCGGGCAAGTGCGGCGTTATTCGGGGGACGAGCGTGGTGCGCCGTCATTTGTCGCCGCGAGTAAGGATTGGCGCTTGGGTCCACGTTGGCAGGCCACGGGTGGAGCCATGTTCGGTACGGGGTATGAGGCCGTGGGCTGGGCCGTGCAAACAGCCGTCGGCGATCGTCTGGTGCTGGGCGGGCGGCAAGTGGTCTCCCGGGTGCAAGATCAGGCGCTGGCTGGGACGCAGATGCGCTGGACGGCCAATGGTCTGCTCGGCGAAACGCTGTCAGCCAGTTTGGCAATGACCCGCCAGACCCGGGATTTCCGCGCGTTGTCGGACACCACCTGGGATCCGCGCCAGGATCAGCCCTTGCAACGGGTACGCGATCAGCTGACGGCGAGCCTGAGTGTCAGCAGCCATGCGCTGGGCGGGTTGTCTGGGAGCTACTCACGAATGGCCATGTTCGATGGCTCGACCACCTCCAGAGTGGCGGTGGCCTGGTCGCAGCTACTGCGCCGGACCAGCGTGTCCTTGACGGTAGAGCGCGATGTCGCGGACTCCGAGGACGATGCGCGGGGGATGGCGGTCTACCTGAGCGTCAGCCTGCCCCTGGGTGCTCGCCAGGCCATGCGCGGCTACGTTCGCAATGATCAGCTCAGCGGCACGCGCAGCGGTCTGCGATTCAATGAGCAATTGAGCGATAACCTGGCCTATAGCGTCGGCGCCGAGCGACCGGATCACGGCCGGGTCGGCTACAACGCCCGGGTCAGTCTGTTGCCACGTTACAGTCAACTGGACATCGGCTACGCGCACAGCGGGGCGGGCGACCAGAGCTATGACGTGGGCCTGCGTGGCGGGGTGCTGCTACATGCTCAAGGCGTGACGCTGTCGCCCTATTCTTTACGCGATACCTTCGCCTTGCTCAAGGCGGGCGACAGCGCCGGGATCAAGCTCAACACCCCGCGCGGCCCGGTGTGGACGGACTACGCCGGCCATGCCGTCGCGGCCAGTCTGCCGGCCTACAGCAAGGGGCGGGTGGAACTCGATACGGCGAGCCTTGGGCGAAATGTCGACGTGCACAACGCCTATCAGGAAATCGAGATCGGACGTAACGCGGTGGCACATCTGGCCTTCGACATCGTCACCGCGCGACGTGTGCTTCTACAAGCGCGCACGGCAGACAACGTACTGATACAGAAGGGTGTCGGCGTGTTCGACGAGCAGGGGCAATACGTCACCAGCGTGCTGGAGGCCGGGCGGATTTTTCTGTCGGACGTGCAGCCAGACCTGCAATTGCACGTGCTGTTGGCGGACGGCCAACGGTGCAACCTTGAGTTCGCCATGGACGAGGCGCGTGACCTCGACACGTTCTATGAATCCGCCACAGCCATCTGCCGCACTGTCTGAAAAGGGAAAAGCACCATGCGAGGATTGAAAGCCGTTGCGTTGAGCGGGTTGTCGTTGAGCTTGCTGATGTTCGTTTTTCCAGCGCCGGCGCACGCCGAATGCACGGTCAGGCTCGGCCCGGCAGCCATCGATTTTGGCTCGACGACGCGCGGGCAATTGCTGGCGCAATCAGTGCACAGTGACCCGTTGAGTTTTGGTCTGCGGCGGGCCCAGGCTCATGTCCAGTGCGAGCGGAGCCGCTTGATGCGTCTGGAGCTGGTGGGTGCGGCAGCCGACGCCGGGCATTACCGCTTCGGCGCCGGAACGCTTCAGGTGCGGGTGCTGGCGGTGCGGCTCGATGGCAAAGCGGTGCAATGGCTCGGCGAAGGACAGGGAGACGAACCCGATGCGCGCGTCTGGCGCCCGGGCGTTCGCCTGGTGCCAGCGATTGCGGACGCAGGCGTTGAAGGCCAGCGCATGGAAATCGAGCTGGAGTTTGAGGCCGGCGTTGCGTCAGCCGACACGCGGGTCAGTGACCTGACCCGGTTCGACAGCGAACTGAAGTTTGTCCTGCGCTGAGGCGTTCCGGCGTCAGAAGGCGGGGTTCTCGGCAAGCAGCTTGATCGCCGCTGCGCCCACCTTGCGCACGGCTTCTTCGATCTGTGCTGTCGGTTTCGCCGCGTAGTTCATGCGCAGGCAATTACGGTACTTGCCCGAAGCGGAAAAGATGCTGCCGACAGCAATCTGTACGCCCTGGTCGTGCAGCGCGCGATTGAGTTTCAGGGTGTCGAAGCCTTCCGGCAGTTCCACCCACAGCATGAAGCTGCCCTGCGGACGGCTGGCGCGGGTGCCGGCGGGAAAATAGCGGGTGACCCAGTCGATCATCGCGTCGCGATTGCGCTGGTACTGCATGCGCATGCGCCGCAAGTGCGGTTCGAAGTGCCCGGCCTTGATGAATTCGGCGATGGCAATCTGCGGTTGCGGCGCGGTCGATCCGGTGCTGATGTATTTCATGTGCAGCACGCGTTCGAGGTATCGCCCCGGCGCGACCCAACCGATGCGCAGCCCCGGCGCCAGGGTTTTGGAAAACGAACTGCACAACAGCACCCGGCCGTCTTCGTCGAACGATTTGATCGTGCGTGGCCGCGGGTAGGTGTAGGCCAGTTCGCCGTACACATCGTCTTCGATGATCGCCACGTCGAAGCGCTGCGCCAGGTTGAGCAGGGCGCGTTTGCGCGACTCGGGCATGATGTAGCCGAGCGGGTTGTTGCAGTTCGGCGTGAGCTGAATGACTTTGATCGGCCACTGCTCGAGCGCCAGTTCCAGCGCTTCGAGGCTGATGCCGGTGAGGGGATCGGTGGGGATTTCCAGGGCTTTCATGCCCAGCCCCTTCAGCGTCTGCATGGCGCCGTGAAAACTCGGCGAATCCACCGCGACGATGTCGCCCGGCTCGCAGATCGCGTGAATGCTGGTGGACAGCGCTTCGTGACAACCGGTGGTGATGACCAGCTCGCTGGCGCTCAACTGGCAACCGGAATCGAGCATCAGGCGCGCGATCTGTTCACGCAGTTCGAGATTGCCGTGGATGTTGTCGTAATACAGACCGGGCATGTCCTGCCGGCGACTGATCCGTGCCAGACCGCGCAAAAGCGGCTTCATGGTCGGCGAACCGACATCGGGCATGCCGCGACCCAACTGCACGACGTCCTTGCGCGGGACGGCGCGGATCAATTCCAGTACCTGATCCCACTGCGAAATCTCCACCGGCCGCTGCGCCGGGCGGCCAATGGCCGGTAGTTCCGGCAGTTCGCGACCGACCGGCACAAAGTAGCCCGACTTGGGTTTTGGCGTGGCCAGGCCGCTGTCTTCGAGCATGCGATAGGCCTGCTGCACCGTGCTTAGGCTGACGCCATGTTCGACGCTCAAGGCTCGCACCGACGGCAAGCGGTCGCCTGGGCGATAGAAGCCTTGTTCGATGCGGGTGCCGAGCAATTCGGCGAGGTTTACATACAGAGTCATCACTGCCTCGGTGCGGGTTGGCTTAAAACCAATACAGATGCGGCAAAAATCGATCATTCAGTCTGCAAATCGGCAAATCTGTATGGGGTTAATACAGTTTGTTTGCGTCTGTAATGGTTTTGCTCGCCCGCGCATCATGGAATCTCTGGCTACCCAAGTAAACAGGAGCAACGAAAATGAACGGCTTGAGCGATGTGCGGCTGACGTTACACAGTCAGGAACTGGCGGCAGGGCAGCGCAACGATGCGCGCAATCTGATGCGCAGCGCGCCGTCCGGCCTGAGCCTCTGGGGTCTGTTCTGGCATCGTCGGCACACGCGCAAGGCCTTGTTGACGCTGACGCCGGAGCAGCTCAAGGATGTCGGGCTGACCCGGGAGCAGGCGCGGGAGGAAGGGCTGAAGCCGTTCTGGCGGATCTGAGATCTGTATCGTTAATGCAGGCCTCATCGCGAGCAGGCTCACTCCTACAGGGGAGATGCGTTTTCAACTGTAGGAGTGAGCCTGCTCGCGATAGGGCCCTTAAAGCCACCGCAACTCTGTCAGACTAACTCTTTCATCCGATGCCATAACATCCCCAACGCCAGCAACGGCGAGCGCAAATGCTTGCCACCGGGGAAGGTGATGTGCGGCACCTTGGCAAACAGATCAAAGCCACCACTGTGTTGCCCGCTGATCGCTTCGGCCAGCAACTTGCCGGCCAGGTGCGTGGCATTCACCCCGTGCCCGGAATAGGCCTGGGCGTAATACACGTTCGGCTGGTCAGCGAGCCGGCCAATCTGCGGCAAACGGTTGGCGCCGATGCCGATCATGCCGCCCCATTGATAATCGATCTTCACCCCAGCGAGCTGCGGAAAAACCTCAAGCATTTTCGGCCGCATGTACCCGGCAATATCTTTCGGATCGCGCCCTGAGTAATGACACGCGCCGCCAAACAGCAAGCGCCGATCCGCCGAGAGCCGGTAGTAATCCAGCGCCACCCGCTGGTCGCACACCGCCATGTTCTGCGGTAGCAGGCTGTGCGCCAGATCATCGCTCAACGGTTCAGTGGCGATGATGTAGCTGCCGGCCGGCAGAACTTTGCCACTGAGTTGCGGATTGAGTTCATTGAGGTAAGCGTTGCAGCCCAGCACCAGCGTCTTCGCCCGCACCGAGCCTTGCGCTGTATGTACCTTCACTTGCGGGCCGTAATCGATGCGCGTCACCGCCGAATGTTCGAAGAGTTTTACCCCGAACTGCTGCGCCGCTGCCGCTTCGCCCAAGGCCAGGTTCAGTGGATGCAGATGCCCCGAACCCATGTCGATCAAGCCGCCAGCGTAGCGCGTGGAACCGACCACGGTGTGCATCTCATCGGCTTGCAACAAACGGGTTTCATGGCGATAGCCGAGGCTGCGCAGTTCCTCGGCGTCTTCGGCAAAACCTTCGAGGTCGGAGGGCTTGTTGGCGAGGTCGCAATAGCCCCAGGTCAGGTCGCAGGCAATCTGGAAACGCTCGATGCGCTGGCGGACGATTTCCACGGCCTCAAGGCCCATGAGTTTCATCGTGCGCACGCCCTCGGCACCGATGACATTGGCGAACTGATCGAGACCATGGCCGACCCCGCGAATCAGTTGCCCGCCGTTGCGCCCGCTGGCGCCCCAACCGATCTTGTGCGCTTCCAGCAGGACCACATTCAAACCACGCTCGGCCAGTTCCAGTGCCGTGTTCAGCCCGGAAAAGCCGCCGCCGACCACGCAGACATCGGCCACTACCTCACCGTGCAATACCGGATGGTCAGGCTGCGGCAGGCTGCTGGCGGCGTAGTAAGAGGCAACGTGGGGTTGGCTCGCGGTGGTCTGGGCGCGGGCGGTCATGGGCATCATCCAACGGCTGAGTGTCGAGAAAATTTGACGGAGCATAAGCCGCTCGCCCGAAAGACGGCAACCCGGCTGGCCTGCGGTGTCTGCATCGCGGCTTTTGCGGCACAATTGTCGCCTGTTCCCATTCGGTCACCGTTTCGATGAGCTGCAACAGCCAGAAAATCCGCGCCCTGCGTCAGCAGATTCCCTCGTTCGAGTGCGTCCCCGGCTGCCACGACTGCTGCGGCCCGGTGACCACCTCGCCGGAAGAAATGGCCCGCCTGCCGCGCAAGACCCGCGCCGAGCAGGATGCCGCGATGGAAGAACTCAACTGTGTGCATCTGGGGCCGAACGGCTGCACGGTCTATGAAGAGCGGCCGTTGATCTGCCGGTTGTTCGGCACGACCAAGACCTTGCCATGCCCGAACGAGCGGCGGCCGGTGGAGTTGATTCATCCGCGGGTGGAGCAGCAGATTTTCGAATATATGGCGGCGAATCGGCAGGTGTTGGTTTAGCGGTTGCGTTCACGTCAGACCGAGTCGACCCCATTCGCGAGCAGGCTCGCTCCCACCTTGAAATGCGTTCCCCTGTGGGAGCGAGCCTGCTCGAAGGGGGCGCCGCCGAATTTCAATCCGGAATCGGCAGACACAGGCTCTCTTTCACCTCTTCCATCACGATATAGCTCTTGGATTCGCGCACATGCGGCAGTTTCAAAAGAATGTCGCCAAGCAGTTTGCGGTAAGAAGCCATCTCGGAAATCCGCGCCTTCACCAGATAGTCGAAATCCCCTGATACCAAATGGCATTCCAGCACATGCGGCAATTTCAGCACCGCGCGTCGGAACTCTTCGAAAGTGTCGCCGGATTTGTAGTCGAGGCTGATCTCGACGAACACCAGCAGGCTACCCTTCAGATGCTGGGGATTGAGCCGGGCGTTGTAGCCCATGATGATCCCCTCGCGCTCCAGGCGCCGAACCCGTTCGGTGCACGGCGTGGTCGAGAGGCCGACCTTTTCCCCCAGTTCGGTGAAGGAGATTCGCCCGTCCGCCTGCAGGATCCGCAAGATGTTGCGGTCGATCTTGTCCAGCTCACGTTTGGTCTGAGTGTTGGTACGCATAGGGGATGCGCCTCCGTGAAAAGGGTTTTTGCCGAGAATTGTCGCCAAATATAGGCGCTTATATAGTGAAAAGCACTGGCATTTCTTTTTTACACTGCGCTCATCATTGCTCTAACAACACAGCTCGGCGGAAAGCCGCGATGAGGGATTGAAAATGCGCGTCATGGTCTTGGGTAGCGGCGTCATCGGTACCGCCAGTGCTTACTATCTGGCCCGTGCCGGGTTTGAAGTGGTGGTGGTCGACCGGCAGCCAGCCGCGGCCATGGAGACCAGTTTCGCCAACGCCGGCCAGGTCTCGCCGGGCTACGCCTCGCCGTGGGCCGCGCCGGGTGTGCCGCTCAAGGCCATCAAGTGGCTGCTGCAACGCCATGCGCCGCTCGCGATCAAGGCCACTGCCGACATCGACCAATACCTGTGGATGGCGCAAATGCTGCGCAACTGCACCGCCAGCCGTTACGCGGTGAACAAGGAGCGCATGGTGCGGCTGTCCGAGTACAGCCGCGACTGCCTTGACGAATTGCGCGCCGAAACCGGTATTGCCTACGAAGGCCGCAGCCTCGGCACCACACAGTTGTTCCGCACTCAGGCGCAACTGGACAACGCCGCCAAAGACATCGCTGTGCTGAAAGAGTCCGGCGTGCCGTTTGAAGTCCTCGACCGCGCCGGCATTGCTCGCGTCGAGCCGGCGCTGGCCGGCGTCACCGACATTCTCGCCGGTGCCCTGCGCTTGCCGAACGACCAGACTGGCGACTGCCAGATCTTCACCACGCGTCTCGCCGAAATGGCGCGCAAGCTGGGCGTGGAATTCCGTTTCGGTCAGGACATCCAGAAGCTCGACCATGCCGGTGATCGCATCAACGGCGTGTGGATCGACGGCAAGCTGGAAACCGCCGACCGCTACGTGCTCGCGCTTGGCAGCTACTCGCCACAACTGCTCAAGCCGCTGGGCATCAAGGCTCCGGTCTATCCACTCAAGGGTTACTCGTTGACCGTGCCAATCACCAACCCGGACATGGCACCGACGTCGACCATTCTGGATGAGACCTACAAGGTCGCGATCACCCGTTTCGACAACCGCATCCGCGTCGGCGGCATGGCCGAAATTGCCGGTTTTGACCTGTCGCTGAATCCGCGGCGGCGCGAAACCCTGGAGATGATCGTCAACGACCTTTATCCTCAGGGCGGCAATCTGGCCGAAGCGAGTTTCTGGACCGGTCTGCGTCCGACCACGCCGGACGGCACGCCAATCGTTGGCGCCACGCCGTTCAAGAACCTCTTCCTCAACACCGGTCACGGCACGCTCGGCTGGACCATGGCGTGCGGTTCCGGCCGTTTGCTGGCCGACCTGATGGCGAAGAAAAAGCCGCAGATCAGTGCCGAAGGCCTCGATATTTCCCGTTACGGCAACAAGACCCAGGAGTCCGCAAAACATGTCAATCCAGCGCCAGCTCACCAATGAGCGCATGAGTCAGATCGTCAGCCACAACGGCACCGTGTATCTGGCCGGGCAGGTCGGCGACGACTTCGACGCCGGGATTGAGCAGCAGACCCGTGACGTGCTTGCCAACATCGAACGTCTGCTCGATCTGGCCGGGACGGACAAACAGCATTTGCTGTCGGCGACCATTTACCTGAACGACATCGAGGCGCACTTTGCCGGGATGAACGCCGTGTGGGATCAATGGCTGCCCAAAGGCGCCGCGCCGGCCCGTGCCACCGTCGAAGCGAAGATGGCCAAGCCGAGCATTCTGGTGGAGATCTCCATCGTCGCCGCGCTGCCGTAACGTTTCAAAAGATCCCTCTCCCGGCGCTGTTGGCGGTTCACCTCGTCAGGCGGCGCCGGTTTTTCTTCCCATGAACGCCTAGAAGTCTGCCGCCATGCGTCCTGCCCGTGCCCTGATCGACCTTCAAGCCCTGCGCCACAACTACCGAATTGCCCGCGAAGTCACCGGCGCCAAGGCGCTCGCGGTGATCAAGGCGGACGCCTACGGCCATGGCGCGGTGCGTTGCGCCCAGGCGCTGCAAGCCGAGGCGGATGGCTTTGCCGTGGCTTGCATCGAAGAGGCGCTGGAGCTGCGCGCTGCCGGGATTCGATCGCCGGTGTTGCTGCTGGAAGGCTTCTTCGAGGCTGACGAGTTGGCGCTGATCGTCGAGCATGACTTGTGGTGCGTGGTGCATTCGCTGTGGCAGCTCGAAGCGATCGAGCAGGCGGCGCTGAGCAAACCGCTCACCGTGTGGCTCAAGCTCGACTCCGGCATGCACCGAGTCGGCCTGCATCCGAAAGATTACCCGGCGGCGTACCAGCGTCTGCTGGCCAGCGGCAAAGTGGCGAAAATTGTGCTGATGAGTCATTTCGCCCGCGCCGATGAACTGCACGCGCAGAGCAGCGCCGAGCAGGTGGCGGTGTTCGAGGCGGCGCGTCAGGGCCTGGCCGCGGAGGTCAGCCTGCGCAATTCGCCAGCCGTGCTGGGTTGGCCAGAGATCAAGAGCGACTGGGTGCGCCCGGGCATCATGCTCTACGGCGCGACACCGTTCGAAGAAGCCAACGCTGTCGCCGAACGCCTGCAACCGGTGATGACCCTGGAATCGAAAGTCATCAGCGTGCGCGAACTGCCGGCCGGCGAACCGATTGGCTATGGCGCCAGATTCATCACCGACAAGCCGATGCGCATCGGCGTGGTTGCCATGGGTTACGCCGACGGCTATCCGCGTCAGGCGCCAACGGGCACACCAGTGCTGGTGGCCGGCAAACTTAGCCGTCTGCTGGGGCGGGTGTCGATGGACATGCTGTGCATCGACCTCACCGACGTGCCGGAAGCGGGCCTCGGTTCGACCGTTGAGTTGTGGGGCAAAAACATCCTCGCCAGCGACGTGGCGAAATGCGCCGACACCATCCCCTACCAGATTTTCTGCAACCTGCGCCGAGTGCCAAGGCTCTATTCCGAGGGCTGACGGCGCTACGGGGGCCAAGTGTTGTAAATACTGAACGCTGTCGCCATGATAACGCTCAATATTCTTACAACATCAGGAGGCTCCCGCCTTGGACGTCGGTGAACGACTGCAATCGATCCGCAAGCTCAAAGGGCTTTCCCAGCGTGAACTCGCCAAACGCGCGGGCGTCACCAACAGCACCATTTCGATGATCGAAAAGAACAGCGTCAGCCCTTCGATCAGTTCGCTGAGGAAGGTCCTGGGCGGCATTCCCATGTCCATGGTCGAATTCTTTTCCGAAGAGATCCTGCAGGAAAAACCGACCCAGATCGTCTACAAGGCCAACGAGCTGATCGACATCTCCGACGGCGCCGTGACCATGAAACTGGTTGGCCGCGCGCACCCGAGCCGCGCCATCGCTTTCCTCAATGAAATCTACCCACCGGGCGCCGACACCGGCGAAGAAATGCTCACCCACGAAGGCGAGGAAACCGGGATTCTGGTGGAAGGCCGACTGGAACTGGTCGTGGGTCTGGAAACTTTTATCCTCGAAGCAGGCGACAGCTACTATTTTGAAAGTACCAAGCCGCATCGTTTCCGGAATCCGTTCGACTTGCCGGCGCGACTAATCAGCGCAGCCACGCCGGCGAATTTCTAAGCAAGAGGCGCCAGGCCATTACGGCACAGGTACCCGAACCGTTTCACCGATGCGCAACAAGACCCCTTTAACCATGGGGTTGTTTCAGTGTGGCGGGCTACCCGCTATACTTGCGCCCGCCTGCGAACCGTGGCCGCAGGCGTGAATAGCCACCATTGAGGGTGAACGCGTGAACCTAATTATGAAAATGCTGGCTGCACCAGCAACCGTACTGGCCCTGTGGGCTGTCAGCGCTCAAGCTGCGACGAATGACGACATTGCCAAACGCCTTGAGCCTGTCGGCCAGGTGTGTGTTCAGGGGCAGGAATGCAAGGGCATGGAAGTGGCCGCGACGGCTGGCGGCGGCGGTGGTGCGAAGGCACCTAAAGACGTGATCGCCAAGCACTGCAACGCTTGCCACGGTACCGGCTTGCTGGGCGCGCCGAAAATCGGCGACAAGGCCGCCTGGAAAGAGCGCGCCGACGATCAGGGCGGTCTGGACGGCATCCTCGCCAAAGCCATCACCGGGGTCAACGCCATGCCGCCTAAAGGCACCTGCGCCGATTGCTCCGATGAAGAGCTCAAGGGCGCGATCAAAGAGATGTCCGGTCTGTAATCGGCGGCTATCTCGACAAAAAACCGTCTTCGGACGGTTTTTTTGTACCTGCTATTTTGCGACCGGGCTGTTCTTTGCAGCAAAGTAGCGGCAATCTCGGTCTACCCCTATCAACGGAACGGGCGGGAGGCTTCAGATGGTGCAGTTGTGTTCGATCGAACAGGCCGTGGACGACGTGCTGGCGCGGTTGCCGGCGCACATCCACATGGGCCTGCCGCTGGGGCTGGGTAAACCCAATCACTTCGTCAACGCGCTGTACCGGCGGATCAAAGACCTGCCCGAGCGGCAGCTGACGATCTACACGGCGCTGTGCCTCGGTCGGCCTAATCTGGGCGACGGCTTGCAGAAACGCTTGATCGAGCCCTTCGTCGAGCGCGTGTTCGGTGATTACCCCGAGTTCGATTTCCTCGCCGATCTGCACCGCGACAGCCTGCCTGCCAACATTCGCATCGAACAGTTCTTCATGCAGCCCGGCAGCCTGCTCAACAGCGCGCCGGCGCAGCAGGATTACGTCAGCAGCAATTACAGCCACGCCGCGCGCGACATCAACGCAGCGGGTTTGAACCTGGTGGCGCAATTGCTGGCGAGCAGCAGCGAACACCCGGATCGCCTGAGCCTGAGCTGCAACCCCGACATCACCCTCGATCTGTTGCCGATGATCGCCAAGCGCCGTGAAGCAGGCGAGACCATTGTGCTGGTCGGTCAGGTACACACCGAGCTGCCGTACATGCCCGGCGATGCCGAGGTCGATATCGACACCTTCGATCTGCTGATCGATGCGAAGGACAGCAGCACGCTGTTTTCCACGCCGAACATGCCGGTGGGGCTTCAGGATCATTTCATTGGTCTGCACGCCAGTACGCTGGTGCGCGACGGCGGCACATTGCAGATTGGCATCGGCTCGATGGGCGATGCGTTGACGGCCGCGTTGCTTGCCCGCCAGGCCGATAACGTCGGGTATCAGGCGTTGCTCGACGACATAAACCTCAGCCAGTGGGCGCAATTGATCCAGCGCGAGGGCGGTACCGCGCCCTTCGCCAAAGGCTTGTATGGCTGCAGCGAGATGTTCGTCAACGGCCTGCTGGTATTGGCGGATGCCGGGATCATTCGGCGCAAGGTCTACCCCGACGTGCCGACCCAAGAGCAGGCCAACGCCGGCACCCTCGACGAAGCCGCACAGCCTGACGGTATTTCCGTGCACGGTGGCTTCTTTCTCGGCCCGCGCAGTTTCTACGAGCGGCTGCGTGAGTTACCGCAGAGCAAGCTGCGCGAATTCAACATGACCCGCATCAGCTACATCAACGAGCTGTACGGCCAGGAGCAACTCAAGCGCTTGCAGCGCATCGATGCGCGTTTCATCAACACCGTGTTCACCATGACCCTGCTCGGCGCCGGCGTAGCCGATCAGCTCGAAGACGGGCGCGTACTCAGTGGCGTCGGCGGACAATACAACTTCGTTGCCCAAGGCCATGCACTGGAGGGCGCGCGGTCCATGCTGATCCTGCGCAGCTGGCGCGAATCGGGCGGCGACGTCAGTTCCAACATCGTCTGGGAATATGGCCACTGCACGATTCCGCGGCATCTGCGTGACATCGTCATCACCGAATACGGCATCGCCGACCTGCGCGGCAAGTCTGACGCGGCCGTGATCGAAGCACTGCTCAATATCAGCGACTCACGCTTCCAGCCGGGACTGATCGAACAGGCGCAGAAAGTCGGCAAGCTGCCCAAGGACTTCCGCCTCGACCCGCGCTTCGCCGGCAACACACCGCAACGTCTGCAAGCCATCGCCGCGCGGCATCCGAACCTGTTTCCAGAGTATCCGCTGGGGTGTGATTTCACCGCGATTGAACGGGATCTGCTGCGAGCGTTGAACTGGCTGAAGAGCAAGTTCAAGCTGACCGAGATACTGGAGCTGGGCAAGGCTGCGCTGGACGCGCCGGAGGCCTCGGCGTTTCCGGAACATCTTGAGCGGATGCAGCTTACAAACCCGGAAGGCCTGAAAGAAGAACTGTTCCAGCGCTTGCTGCTCACTGGCCTCAAAGCTACCGCGCAATAACTGACCACCCCAGAGCCAGCTGTAGGAGTGAGCCTGCTCGCGATCGCGGTGCATCAGTCACCCAAATGATTGACTGACACTACGCTATCGCGAGCAGGCTCACTCCTACAGGGGGGCTGCGGTGTGCGGGTTATTCGATGAAGGTGACGACGCCATCCTTCAGCGATTTCACCCGGGCCAGCGACTCGACGCGGTAGCCCTGCGAGTCCAGCTCGGCGCGGCCGCCCTGGAACGATTTCTCGATGACGATGCCCAGGCCGGCAACGGTGGCGCCGGCCTGTTTGATGATCGAGATCAGCGCTTGCGAGGCCTTACCGTTGGCCAGGAAGTCGTCGATGATCAGCACGCGGTCGCTGCTGGTCAGGTGACGCGGGGAAATCGCCACGGTGCTTTCGGTCTTCTTGGTGAACGAGTAGACCGTCGCCGACAGCAGATTTTCCGTCAGGGTCAGGGACTGCTGCTTGCGGGCGAAAATCACCGGCACGCCGAGGTTCAGACCGGTCATGATCGCCGGGGCGATGCCTGAAGCTTCGATGGTGACGATCTTGGTGATGCCCGAGTCCTTGAACAGCGTGGCGAATTCGTCGCCGATCAGCTTCATCAGGGCCGGGTCGATCTGGTGGTTCAGAAAGGCGTCGACTTTCAGGACCTGATCGGAAAGCACGATGCCTTCTTCGCGGATTTTTTTGTGCAGTGCTTCCATGAAGCTGTCCTCGTTCAGCGCGTGGTGCGCGCCAGGCTTTGAAAAAAAGTGGTCAATTCTAGCGCTTTAACATCGCGCGTATATCGGCCAATGCGTTGTTGCCACGCACGGCTTTGACTTCGGTCGGGGTGTCGTCGTTGCCTTCCCAGGCCAGATCGTCCGGCGGCAGCTCATCGAGGAAGCGGCTCGGCGCGCAGTCGATGATTTCGCCGTACTGCTTGCGCTTGGCGGCGAAGGTGAACGCCAAAGTCTGGCGCGCGCGGGTAATGCCCACGTAGGCCAGACGGCGTTCTTCTTCGATGGTGTCGGCTTCGATGCTGGATCGGTGCGGGAGGATTTCCTCTTCCATGCCCATGATGAACACGTAGGGGAATTCCAGACCCTTGGAGGCGTGCAAGGTCATCATCTGCACGCCTTCGGCACCGTCCTCTTCTTCCTGCTGGCGCTCGAGCATGTCGCGCAGGACCAGTTTGCCGATGGCGTCCTCGATGGTCATTTCGCCTTCTTCGTCCTTTTCGAGGGTGTTTTTCAACGCCTCGATCAGGAACCAGACGTTGCCCATCCGATAGTCCGCCGCCTTGTCACTGGAGCTGTTGGTGCGCAGCCAGTTCTCGTAGTCGATGTCCATGACCATGCTGCGCAGGGCCGAGATCGGATCCTCGCCGGCGCACTGTTCGCGGACCTTGTCCATGAAGCGCTTGAAGCGCGACAGGCGATCGGTGAAGCGGCTGTCGAGATGTTCACTGAGGCCGATTTCGTCGGTGGCGGCGTACATCGAGATCTTGCGTTCGGTGGCGTAGTTGCCGAGTTTTTCCAAGGTGGTCGAACCGATCTCGCGGCGCGGCACGTTGATCACGCGCAGGAAAGCGTTGTCGTCATCCGGATTCACGATCAGGCGGAAGTAGGCCATCAGGTCCTTTACTTCCTGACGGCCGAAGAAGCTGTTGCCCCCGCTCAGGCGATACGGCACCTGGTGGTGTTGCAGCTTCAATTCGATCAGCTTGGCCTGGTAGTTGCCGCGGTAGAGGATCGCAAAATCGCTGTACGGACGGTCGGTGCGCAAGTGCAGGCTGAGAATTTCCATCGCCACGCGCTCGGCTTCGGCGTCCTCGTTGCGGCAGCGGATCACGCGGATCTCGTCGCCGTGGCCCATTTCACTCCATAGCTGTTTTTCGAATTCGTGCGGGTTGTTCGAGATCAGCACGTTGGCGCAGCGCAGGATGCGGCTGGTGGAGCGGTAATTCTGCTCGAGCATCACCACTTTCAAGGACGGATAGTCGTCCTTGAGCAACATCAGGTTTTCCGGCCGCGCGCCGCGCCAGGCGTAAATCGACTGGTCATCGTCGCCGACCACGGTGAACTGGTTGCGCTTGCCGATGAGCATTTTCACCAGCAGGTACTGGCTGGCGTTGGTGTCCTGGTATTCGTCGACCAGCAGGTAGCGCACCTTGTTCTGCCACTTTTCGAGGATGTCGGCGTGTTCCTCGAAGAGTTTTACCGGCAGCAGGATCAGGTCGTCGAAGTCCACCGCGTTGAACGCCTTGAGCGTACGCTGATAGTGGGTGTAGACGATGGCGGCGGTCTGTTCCTTGGGATTGCGCGCGTTTTCCAGGGCCTGGGGCGGCAGGATCAGGTCGTTTTTCCAGGCGCCGATCATGTTCTTGATCTCGTCGACGCCGTCGTCGCCTGCGTATTCCTTCTGCATGATGTCGGTCATCAGGGCTTTGACGTCGGTCTCGTCGAAGATCGAGAAACCGGGTTTATAGCCCAGCCGCGCGTGTTCCTTGCGGATGATGTTCAGGCCCAGGTTGTGGAACGTGCAGACGGTCAGGCCGCGCCCTTCGCCGGCACGCAGCAGGCTGCCGACCCGTTCTTTCATCTCGCGCGCGGCCTTGTTGGTAAAGGTCATGGCGACGATGTACTGGGCGCGGATGCCGCAATTCTGGATCAGGTGCGCGATTTTGCGCGTGATCACGCTGGTCTTGCCGGAGCCAGCACCGGCGAGCACCAATAGAGGGCCGCCGACATAGTTCACGGCTTCTTGCTGCCGGGGATTGAGTCGGGACATACGAAGATTCGGGAGTCGTTGACGAAATGGGCCGGCATTTTAACAGGCTCAGCGAATTGTGCTGCTCTGTCCGACTTGTGACGTACCACGCGATTCAGATTTGCCGGTTTTGTTACTTTCACGCAGGATGCGCAAGGATTTTGCGGCTAATGTTCTCGTTCGTGACACAAAATAACGTTGTGATAACCGTTGTCATTGGTCATTGCCCAGCGCAACGGCATAATGCCCGCCGCCCACATCATTGCAGAGTCTAGGGAGTCAGCTTGTCTACGCCTGTCGAACCCTTGCGTTTGCTGCTACTGGCCGAAGAGCCAGCGTGGACAGCGTTATTGCGCGAGTGTCTGGCTCCGTTGGGGAGTGCGGCGGTGCTGATCAGCGCGCCGAGCTGGGAGTCGGTCAGCAGTCTGTTCGAAGACAATCGCCATGCGGTGTTATTGACCATCCCGGCGTTGCAACCGGCACCGGGCCGTTGCAGCTTGCCGACGGTGTTGCTGCTGGATCACGAACCGGCCACGGCGCCGGACGGGGTCAGTGACTGGCTGGCGTTCGACGCGCTCGATGCCGGCATGCTGCGCCGTTGCCTGCGCCATGTGCGCGAGCGCGGCGTGCTGGAAAACACCTTGCAGCGTCTTGCCGAACAGGACCCGCTCACCGGCATCGCCAACCGCCAGGGCTTCCAGACCTTGCTGGCCGCCCGTCTCGCGGAAGGCGACGGACGCGGTCTGGCCCTCGGGCATCTCGACCTGGATAACTTCCGTCACGCCAACGATGCCCTCGGCCATCAGGCGGGCGACCGGCTGATTCTGCAAGTCGTCGCCCGGCTGAAAAGCCAGCTGGAGGCCGGTGATCAACTGGCGCGCCTGGGCAGCGACGAGTTTGCCCTGCTAATTGACACCCGCCGCGCGCCGCAGCGGGCCGAATGGATGGCCGAGCGTATCACCGAAGCCTTGTCCGAACCGTATTGGGTCGATGGCGAAAGCCTGCTGATCGGCTCCAGCCTCGGCATCGCCCATGCCCGTGCGCAGGGCGGTGCCGATCCGCTGATGTGGCACGCGCACATCGCCATGCAGCAGGCCAAGAGCACGCAGGGCTGCACCTTTCATATCTTCAACGAACGCATCAACCGCAACGCGCGAAGCATGGCCGATCTGGAAAGCGAGCTGCGCCGGGCCTTGCGCCGTGATGAGTTGGAACTGCACTACCAGCCACGCCTGAATCTTGCCGACGGTCAGATCGTCGGCCTCGAAGCCTTGGTGCGCTGGCGCCATGGCGAACGCGGTTTGCTGCCACCCAGCGAATTCGTGCCGTTGGCCGAACAGAGCGGTTTGATCGTGCCGCTGGGGTATTGGGTGATTTCCCGGGCGCTGCGCGATATGCAGGATCTGCGCGAACGCGGCCTGCCCGCGCTGCACATGGCGATCAACCTGTCGTTCCGGCAGTTTCAGGACAGTCAGTTGCTGCCGACGCTCAGCCGACTGATTGCCGAGCGCGGTGTCGAGGCGCAGTGGCTGGAATTCGAACTCACCGAAACCGCCGTGATGCGCCGCAGCGACCTGGTCAAACAGACCATGGACGCCCTCGGCCGCCTTGGCGTGCGGTTCTCGCTGGACGATTTCGGCACCGGGTTTTCTTCGTTCGTGCACCTCAACAGCCTGCCGATCACCTTGCTGAAGATCGACAAGAGTTTTGTCGGTGGCATGGAACAGCGCGAAGAGAACCGCAAGCTGGTACACGCGATGATCAACCTTGCGCACAACCTGCAACTGGAAGTGGTGGCCGAAGGCGTAGAGACGCCGGAGCAACTGGATCTGCTGCGCGGCTATGACTGCGATCAGGTGCAGGGATACCTGATCAGCCGGCCGTTGCCGTTGGCGGAGTTGGTGGAATACCTGACGTCGGGATCGAGCCAGCAGCCGGCTCTGGAGATCGTCGGCTGAACACCACCCCCTGTAGGAGTGAGCCTGCTCGCGATAGCTTTCCAACGGTCAACATTTGCATTAACTGATACACCGCTATCGCGAGCAGGCTCACTCCTACAGGGGGAGCTCATTCGGCCTGGGGGATGTTGAAACCTTGAGCCTGCGGCTCGCGCCGAATCATTCGCTTCATCTTCCATTCAAACGCCAGCGTCAGGCTCACCGCCGCACAGGCCAGGCCCAGCGCCAGTCCCCACCAGACGCCCGTCGGCCCCCAATCGAGGTGGAAGGCCATCCACCACGCCGCGGGCGCGCCGATCAGCCAGTAGCAACCGAGCCCGACCAGAAAGGTGGTCTTGGCATCTTTCAGACCACGAATACAACCCATGGCAATCGTCTGCGTGCCGTCGAACAATTCGAACCATGCCGCCACTGCCAGGAGGCTCACCGCCAGGCGGATCACCTCGGCAAACGCCGGGTCGTTATGGTCAAGGAACAGGCCAACCAACTGATTCGGCCACAGCCAGAACACCAAGGCAAAGCCGAGCATCACCACCGCGCCGAAGGCGATGCCAACACGGCCGGACATGCGCGCATCGATCAGTTGACCGGCGCCATAGTGCTGGCCGACGCGCATGGTGATGGCATAAGACATCCCGGCCGGCACCATGAATGCCACCGAAACGATCTGCAGAGCGATCTGATGCGCACCCATTTGTGTGCTGCCCATGGTGCCCATGCACAGCGCCGCAAAGGCGAACAGCCCGACTTCCACCGCGTAGGTGCCGCCGATGGGCAGGCCCAGCCGCCAGAGTTCTTTCAGGTACTGCCGGTTGGGCCGCGACAGGCCGGCGCGCAATGGATAGGCGTCATACGCCGGATGCCGGCGAATGTGCCAGGCCAGCGCCAGCGCCATACAGTTGGCGACAATCGCCGTGACCAGACCGATGCCCATCAAGCCGAGCTGCGGCAGGCCGAACAGGCCGGTGATCAACGCGTAATTGAGCAGAAAGTTGGCCACGGTGCCAGCGAGGCTGATGACCATGACCGGCGTGGCCCGGCCAATCGCGCTGGTAAAACCACGCAGGGCCATGAAGCTCAGGTAGCCGGGCAGGGCGAAGGGCAGGGCGATTAGGAATTGCCCGGCTGCGTTGACGTTGGTTTCGGTCTGGCCGAACAGCAACAGCACCGGTTTCAGATTCCACAGCAACAGCCCTGCGCCTAGCGCCATCAGCCAGGCGAGCCACAATCCGGCCTGAGTCAGGCGTGCTGCGCCAAGAATATCGCCGGCACCCTGACGAATCGCCACCAGCGTGCCGACCGCTGCAATGACGCCGATGCAGAAAATCGACACAAACGAGTAGGTCGCAGCGCCGAGGCCGCCACCGGCCAGCGCCTCGGGGCTGAGCCTGGCCATCATCAGCGTGTCGGTCAGCACCATCAGCATGTGCGCCAACTGTGAAGCGATCAGCGGCCCTGCCAGCCGCAGGATAGCCCAGAGTTCGGTACGCACAGGATGTTGCATAGTCATCACCACTCAATTTGCAGAGGGAACAGGAGACCGTCGATTCTCGGCGCGTGGAGGGATTTGCACAAAGGGATAAAAAGGATGGGTGGCATGATTAAAACTCATCCTGAGCACTTTCTGCTAAGTTGGCTGCATCCCGCCCCAGGAGCTTGTGCATGTCTCGTCGATTTCCTCCGTTGTATGCCCTGCGCGCATTCGAAGCGGCCGCCCGGCACAGCTCGTTCACCCGCGCGGCCGAAGAGCTTTCGATCACCCAGAGCGCGGTGAGCCGGCACATTCGTACGCTCGAAGAGCATTTTGCTTGTCGGCTGTTCCATCGCAGCGGCCGTCATCTGCAATTGACCGAGGCGGCTCGTCTGCTATTGCCTGGCATCCGCGAGGGCTTCACAGCCCTGGAGCGGGCCTGCAATACCTTGCGTGCCGAAGACGACATTCTGCGCATGAAAGCACCATCGACCCTGACCATGCGCTGGCTGCTGGCACGGCTCAGCCGTTTTCGGCATTTGCAGCCAGGCAACGAAGTGCAACTGACCAGCGCGTGGATGGACGTGGATTCGGTGGACTTCAACGATGAGCCGTTCGATTGTGCGGTGCTGCTCAGTGACGGGCATTTCCCGCCGGACTGGGAGGCCAGCCTGTTGTTTGCCGAAGAACTGATCCCGGTTGGCGCGCCGAACCCGCTCAATGACCAACCGTGGGACGTCGCGCGGCTGGCATCCACCGAGTTGCTGCACCCGACCCCGGACCGCCGTGACTGGCGCAGCTGGCTTGAGCACATGGGGCTGGCCGATCAGGTGTCGCTCAAGGGCGGACAGGTGTTCGATACCCTCGAGCTGGGGATGATCGCGGCGGCGCGCGGTTACGGTGTATCGATGGGCGATCTGTTGATGGTGGCCGAAGATGTCGCCCAGGGACGTCTCAGCCTGCCGTGGCCAACCGCCGTCGCCAGCGGATTGAATTACTACCTGGTGTGGCCAAAAACCCGACCGGGAGGTGAACGTTTGCGCCGTCTCAGCGACTTCCTGCAAAGCGAGGTCCGCGCCATGGAACTGCCGGCGGTGACACGCTTGAGCTGAAACGTTCGAGCCGGCACAATGCCGGCCTTGTGCCATACCCCTGTCAGGCGCTCAAGTATTCGGATTTACCGCCGACTATGAGCAAGTGGAACCGTCGTGCCGGTTTTTACGGTTCACCCCCACTATTAGAAAATAATCCGAGTCGAGATCAAGGAGGATCCCGCAGCTCGGCCAGGAGCTGTCCATGTCTCAACCTCGCGCTCGGATCGCCTCGCAGCTGGGCCTCGCGCTAGCTGTAATACTGGCGATTGTCATCAGTGGCAGTACGGTGTTCGCTCTGCGTTCGCTGGATTCGGCCAACCTCGCCACCCGTGAAGAACATCTGGCCAGCGAGGCGCGGCTGCTGGCCGACCAGCTGAGCACGTTCCACGGCACGCTGCGCGAAAGCACCCTGCGCCTGAGCGGCTTGTTCGAGAAACGCTTCGGTAGCGGCCTGAGTGTCCACCCGGAAGAGCCAGTCACCGTGGCCGGCGTACAGACGCCGGGACTGCGTCTGGGCAACGAAGTGCTGAACAACAACTTCAAGGAAGTTGACGAGTTCAAGCAGATGACGGCCGGCGTGGCCACGGTGTTCGTGCGCAGCGGCGAAGAATTCATTCGTGTCAGCACCAACGTCACCAAGCAGGACGGCACCCGCGCCATCGGCACCGTGCTCGACCACGCCAACCCGGCTTACGCGAAGCTGATGGCGGGCCAGAGCTTTGTCGGGCGTTCCCTGTTGTTCGAACGCTATTACATGTCGCAGTACACCCCGGTTCGCGATGCGGGCGGCAAGATCATCGCCGTGCTGTACGTCGGCTTCGATTACACCGATGCGCAAAACGCCCAGTTTGCCAATCTCAAGCGCTTCCGCATCGGCAAGACCGGCTCGCTGGCCTTGCTTGACGAGCAGAACAAATGGCTGGTGCCGATTGCCGGCGTCGAGTCGCTGGACCAGGCCGTCCCGGCCATCAACGGTCTGGTGAAAACCCCGGGCAAGGGTGAGTTCTGGAACGATAAAGGCGAAGACTTCTACAGCGTCGCGGTGCCGTTCGAGGGCGGACCGTGGTCGGTAGTGGCGAGCATGCCGAAAGCCGAAATCCGCGCGGTGACCTGGAGCGTCGGTACGCAACTGGCTATCGGCAGCCTGCTGGCGATGTTGCTGGCCGTTGGCTCCGTGGTCTGGTTGCTGCGCAGCAAACTCGCTCCGCTGGGTGATCTGGTGCGTCAGGCCGAGGCCTTGGGCGCTGGTGATCTGAGCGTGCGCTTGAACGTATCGAGCCACGATGAGATCGGTCAGCTGTCCCGCGCCTTCAACCAGATGAGCCAGGCGCTGTCGACCATGGTCGAGCACATCCGCCGCGCTTCGGAAGAGGTCAACAGCCGTGCGCAGGCGCTGTCCGGTTTGTCCGGCGGTGCGTATGAGGGCATGGAGCAACAGTCGGGCGAAATCACCAGCATGGCCGGCGCGGTGGAAGAGTTCAGCGCGACTTCGCTGAACATCGCCGACAACATGGGCGCAACCCAGCGTCTGGCTCAGGAAAACGCACAACAGACGCAGATCGGGCGCAGCTCGATGGAAGAAGCGTCGTCCTCGCTGGAACAAATCGCCGGCGCGCTGAACAGCACCGCCAGCGTGATCAATACGCTGGGGCAGCGCTCGCAGGAAATCGGTGGCATTGTCGGAGTGATTACCTCGATTGCCGAACAGACCAACTTGTTGGCCCTGAACGCGGCGATCGAAGCGGCGCGCGCCGGTGAACAAGGTCGCGGCTTTGCCGTGGTGGCTGACGAAGTGCGCAGTCTGGCCTCGCGCACCCGTCAGGCGACCGACGAGATTTCCAGCATGATCCACAGCATCCAGCAGGAAACCGGCAACGCGATCAGCACCATGGAGCAGGGCAACGTGCTGATGCAAGAAGGTCTGTCGCGCAACGCCAATGTCGCCTCGGCGCTGGCGCGGATCGACGAGCAGAGCCGTTCGGCAGGCCAGCAATTTGCTGCGATCACCACCGCCACTCAGGAACAAAGCAGCACTGCGACGTTGTTGAGCAGCAACTTGCAGAGCATTGCGCTGGCCAACAGTGAGCAGCGTGAGGTTGTGTCGAACCTGGCGGTGACGGCTAAAGAGCTGGAGAAGCTGGCGGCGGATCTGCGTTCCGAGGTTGATCGCTTCCGTTGATGCGTCTTTGAAATAGCTATCGCGAGCAGGCTCGCTCCCACAGTTCTCGGTGTGATTCACAAATGTTGTGAAGGCCCGATGTCCCTGTGGGAGCGAGCCTGCTCGCGAATGCTTTTCTCCCACCGCTTCTTTGGACTTGCTGAAACGTTTCCGCAGCGCTATAAAAATGGCACAACTCCAATAAAGGCTGCTGCCATGACCCCGCTCAAACTCTTTGTCGCCCTCGGCGCATTCTCCGCTGCTTCCCATGCCATGGCCTGGGACTACGTCTTGCTCGATGCCAATACGCCCGCGAAAAACTGGACGATCACCAGTGAACAGCTTGGTGTGAAAACCACCAAACCGTTTTCCGTGACCTTGCGCACCCTGCACGGCGGTCGTCAGGAAGGTGTCAGTGTTGTCGACATCGATAACGGCGCGATGAAATTGTCCGTGGTGCCGACCCGGGGCATGAATGTGCTGCAAGCCTCGGTGGGCAATGTGCGCATGGGCTGGGACTCGCCGGTGCAAGAGGTGGTCAATCCGGCCTTCATCGAACTCAACGGACGCGGTGGCCTGGGCTGGCTCGAAGGCTTCAACGAACTGGTCACCCGTTGCGGTTACGAATGGGTAGGCCATCCCGGCATGGACAACGGTGAACTGCTGACACTGCACGGTCGCGCCGCCAACATTCCGGCCAGCACTGTCACTTTGCACATCGATGAAAAACCGCCATATGCCATTACCTTGCGTGGCGAGCTGAAAGAGCAGGCGTTCAAGAAAGTCGACTTCAAAGTGGCGACGGAACTGGCCACCGAGCCGGGCAGCGCAAGCTTCACCCTCAACGACACCCTGACCAACAACGGCGACTATCCGAAGGAATACCAGGCGCTGTATCACAGCAACTTCAGCACGCCGTTTCTCGAGCAGGGTGCAAAGTTTGCCGCGCCGGTGAAGCAGGTATCGCCGTTCAACGACAAGGCCAAGGGCGATTTGGCTGACTGGCAGACTTATCGCGCGCCGACCAAGGACTACGACGAAACGGTCTACAACGTCGTGCCGTATGCCGATGCCAAAGGCGAAACCCTGACTGTTCTGCATAACAAGGCGGGCAGCCTCGGTGTTTCTGTTGGCTTCAATACCCAGCAGTTGCCGGTGTTTTCCCTGTGGAAGAATACCGACACACAAGGGCAGGGCTACGTGACGGGGCTGGAACCGGGCACCAGTTTTTCCTACAACCGCCGCTATCAGCGCCCGCTGAATCTGGTGCCGACCATTGCACCGAAGGAGCATAAACAGTTCCAGATCAGCTATAGCCTGCTGGCGGACAAAGGTGCTGTAGATAACGCCTTGAAGCGCGTGAGCGAGATTCAGGCCGGGCGGGAAACCGAAGTGCGGCAAGCGCCATTGGTTGATCTGACCGAGCATTAAGGTGTCGCCGGTCGGTATTGCAGTGCCTCGGCCAGGTGCTCGCGGGTGATCGCATCGACCTGCTCAAGATCCGCCAGTGTGCGCGCGACCTTGAGCAGACGATGGGCCGAGCGCAGCGACAGGATCAGTCGCTCGCAGGCCGATTCCAGCCATTTTTCATCGGCTGTGGATAACCGGCAATGGCGCTTCAATCCCGGCAAATCGAGAAAGGCGTTGGCGCAGCCCTGGCGTTTTTGCTGGCGCTCTCGCGCTTCGGCTACCAACGCCGCAGCGCTGGCGCTGTCCTCGCCGGGCTTCGCTGCCGGATTCAATGCGGTCGCCTCTCGCGCCACGGTCAGGTGCAAATCGATTCGGTCCAGCAGCGGCCCCGACAGTTTATTGCGATAGCGCTGAACCATGTCCGGCGTACACGAACACTTGCCGCTGGGTTCGCCAAGATATCCACAGGGACACGGATTCATTGCCGCCACCAATTGGAACCGCGCGGGAAAACGCACGCGATCCTTGGCCCGGGCAATCACGATATGCCCGGACTCCAGCGGCTCGCGCAGTACCTCCAGAACCTTGCGATCAAACTCGGGTAATTCGTCGAGAAACAGCACGCCATGATGCGCCAGGGTGATTTCGCCGGGTTGCGGTTTCGAACTGCCACCGACCAGCGCTGGCCCGGATGCGGAGTGGTGCGGCTGGCGGAAGGGGCGCTGTGGCCAGTGAGTTAACGGTACGCCATTAGCGACTGACTGAATCGCTGCGACCTCCAGGGCTTCGCATTCGGAAAGCGGCGGCAGCAATCCGGGCAGGCGGCTGGCCAGCAACGTCTTGCCTGTGCCGGGTGGCCCACTGAACAGCAAGTTATGGGCGCCCGCCGCCGCAATCAGCAATGCGCGCTTGGCGGCTGTTTGCCCCTGCACCTCATTAAGGTCAGGGTAGGGTTTGGCAGCATGCATCAATCCATCGGAAACGTAAGGCTCCACCGGCGTATGCCCGTTGAAATGCGCCACCGCTTCCAGCAGGTGATCCACTGCATACACTTTCAGTCCTGATGCCAAGCACGCTTCCTCGGCGTTCGCGCGCGGCACCACCAGCGCCCGACCGGCCTTGCGCGCCGCCAGTGCCGCCGGCAGCACACCACGCACCGGCCGCACCGCACCGGACAACGCCAGTTCGCCAAGACATTCCACATCATCCAGCGTCAGACACGGCACCTGCACACTCGCCGACAAAATCCCCAAGGCAATCGCCAGATCAAAGCGCCCGCCATCCTTGGGCAGATCCGCCGGCGCCAGATTCAAGGTGATCCGCCGCGCCGGAAATTGCAGTCCAGAATTGATAATCGCGCTGCGCACCCGATCCTTGCTCTCCTTCACCGCCGCCTCGGGCAGGCCGACCATGGTCAGCGACGGCAGACCGTTGGCCAGATGGACTTCGACGGTGACAGCGGGGGCTTCCACGCCTATCTGGGCGCGACTGTGGACGATGGAGAGGGACATGGTCGTTCCTTGAGCTGAATCGGGGGCCGCTTCCTGCGGGTTTTTGAAGGGTAGTAGGGCATAGTCGTTTTAGTGGGGCGGGTGGCGCGCAAAAACTTCTCAGGATGTTGCTGCAAGAAATGCCAGGAAATCGGCAAGGCATCGCAAGCAGAAATAGGGAGAGTTTGTGTAGGAAATAGCGACGGGTTCAGTAAGGATTAGCCACCACGCGTAGTCCATTTCTGAAAGCCCTGAAAGAACACCGAAATCGCAGGATCACCTGTTTGCATCAATGATCTTCACGAATACACTCAAGGTTAATGCATAACGTTAAGCTTTAAATTATGATCGTTAGCTTCAGATGTTCTGAAACCGAATACCTGTTCCGAAGCGGTAAAACCCGTTTCTGGTCAGCCATATTGAGTGTCGCGGAACGTAAGCTGACGATGCTTGATGCAGCAGCTGCGTTGGCTGATCTCCGATCTCCTCCCGGAAATCGGCTCGAGACCTTGGGAGGCGATCGGAAGGGGCAATGCAGCATTCGTATCAACGCCCAATGGCGAATTTGCTTCGTCTGGGGGCTGAATGGGCCCGAGGATGTTGAAATCGTCGATTATCACTGAGGTGAGTATGACCAAGAATGGTATGCGTCCGGTCCATCCCGGCGAGATCCTCAAAGAGGAGTATCTGGAGCCTCTGAACCTGACAGCCGCTGCGTTGGCGCGAGCATTGAATGTGTCTACTCCGACGGTGAACGATATCGTTCTACAGCGCCGAGGCATCAGCGCTGACATGGCTTTAAGACTTTCTATCTGTCTGGACACCACTCCTGAATTTTGGCTGAACCTGCAATCGACGTACGATCTGCGAAAAGCTGAAATTGAAAGAGGAGCTGCAATCCGTGATCAGGTAGAGCGGCTGGCACATTGCGCATGATTCCGTATCCGGGCAGTACACCGAGGCTGAAGACCGGCCCGGGGGAAGCACTTTGAGGGCGTCTATTCGACGCCTTTTTTACTAACCAAACTCAATATCCGGGAACTGGGCCGTTATTCAGCCGGCGGATTCAGCTTCGCTTCCATCTCCGCCACTTTGGCTTCAAGACTCTCAAGCCGTGCACGCGTGCGCGCCAGCACCACCATCTGACTATCAAACTCTTCCCGGCTGACCAGATCGAGTTTGCTGAAGGCGCTTTGCAGCAGCATTTTGAACTGGCTTTCCATTTCGGCTTTCGGCAGCGGGGTGTCGCCGCTGAAGAGGCGGGAGGCGGTGCCGCTCAGGGCGTCGAGGAAGTCTTTGGGTGCGAGCATGGTGAATGTCCTGAAAACAATGGCCGGCAGTGTATCACGCAGTGTCTATAGTCAATCCCGCAGCCAGATGCACGCTTTTCGCGCAAGCGCACGGGCACCCGCGCACCGTTGTTGTGCGTAACTGCGGAGCCTTCGGCACGGCATTGCGCGCGACAGCCGCCAAGGGATTGAAATAAGAGGATTTTGTCGAGATGGCAAGGTTTCTGCTTAGTCACCTTCGACCCATGCACTGATGCAGTCGCTGTGACGAATGCAGTGCGGCAGACGAAGCGGGGAGTTTCGTCTGATGCGGTTAGCTGGCGTCAACGATGCGTTACAAAGCCAGGCACTGCGCTTAGACTTGAGACGGGTTTGTTTTCCTGGGGCAAGTCCACCAAATCGGGAGAGAGTTTCATGAAGCTAGTCACTGCCATCATCAAGCCGTTCAAGCTGGACGACGTGCGCGAGTCGCTGTCCGAAATCGGCGTGCAGGGCATTACCGTTACTGAAGTCAAAGGCTTCGGCCGGCAGAAGGGTCACACCGAGCTGTATCGCGGCGCGGAATATGTGGTCGATTTTCTGCCCAAGGTGAAAATCGACGTGGCCATCGACGACAAGGATCTGGATCGGGTTATCGAGGCGATAACCAAGGCTGCCAACACCGGCAAGATCGGTGACGGCAAGATCTTCGTGGTCAATCTGGAACAGGCGATTCGTATCCGTACCGGCGAAACCGATACCGACGCGATCTAAGCGCCGCCACAAACCCAACGCCCCAGGAGAAAACAATATGACTCTGCGTAAATTCGCAGGGCTAGGCGCCCTGTTGTCCATCGTAATGCCCGGCCTTGCCATGGCGGCAGACGAAGTGGCCGCGCCAGTCCTCAATTCCGGCGACACGGCCTGGATGCTGACCTCGACAGCCCTCGTGCTGTTCATGACCATTCCGGGCCTGGCGCTGTTTTACGGCGGTATGGTTCGCTCGAAAAACATTCTTTCCGTGATGATGCAGTGCTTCGCCATTACCGGTCTGATCAGCATCCTCTGGGTCATTTATGGCTACAGCATTGCGTTCGACACCACCGGCATGGAGCAGGGCGTCGTCAACTTCAACTCGTTCTTCGGTGGCATGGGCAAGGCGTTCCTCGCCGGTGTCACGCCTTCGAGCATTACCGGCCCGGCGGCGCTGTTCCCTGAGGCGGTGTTCATTACCTTCCAGATGACCTTCGCGATCATCACCCCGGCGCTGATCGTCGGTGCGTTCGCCGAGCGGATGAAATTCTCCGCGATGCTGATCTTCATGGCCATCTGGTTCACCCTGGTTTATGCGCCGATTGCGCACATGGTCTGGTCCGGTAACGGCGGCCTGATGTGGGACTGGGGCGTGCTCGACTTTGCGGGCGGCACCGTGGTGCACATCAACGCCGGTATCGCCGGTCTGGTCGCGTGCCTGGTGTTGGGCAAGCGCAAGGGGTTCCCGACCACGCCAATGGCGCCGCACAATCTCGGTTACACCCTGATGGGCGCGGCCATGCTGTGGGTGGGCTGGTTTGGTTTCAACGCCGGTTCCGCTGCAGCCGCTAACGGCACTGCGGGCATGGCGATGCTGGTGACTCAAATTGCAACTGCCGCTGCGGCACTGGGCTGGATGTTCGCCGAGTGGGTCACCCACGGCAAACCAAGCGCACTGGGCATTGCCTCCGGTGTGGTTGCCGGTCTGGTCGCGATTACACCGGCCGCCGGTACCGTGGGCCCGATGGGCGCACTGGTGATTGGTCTGGCTGCAGGCGTGGTGTGCTTCTTCTGCGCCACTACCCTGAAGCGCAAACTCGGTTATGACGATTCCCTGGATGCCTTCGGCGTGCACGGCATTGGCGGTATCCTCGGCGCGATCCTCACCGGTGTGTTTGCTGCACCGGCGCTGGGCGGCTTCGGCACCGTGACTGACATCGGCGCGCAGGTCTGGATTCAGATCAAAGGCGTTGGCTTCACGGTGATCTACACCGCGATCGTCACCTTCGTCATCCTCAAGGTGCTGGACGCTGTCATGGGTCTGCGCGTAACCGAAGAAGAAGAGTCGGTCGGCCTCGATCTGGCACAACACAACGAGCGCGGCTACAACCTGTAAGCTCGCGCAGGAAAAAAATTGCCCGGCTTGCCGGGCATTTTTTTGCCTGCGATTTGTCAGTCAGAGGGCGGCTGAAAGGATTTTTCTTACGGCTTTTGTCGTCTTTACAACGGGGGTTTTTCTGCGGGCAATGGCTTACACCGTTGCAGGAATATTAGGGCCTTTGTTTTTTTTCAGAGCGCGCTAGAATGCGCCCCGAACGAGCGGAGAACTGTATGTGGCAACAGACTCTGATAACCCTGCGGGCAAGGCCCCGGGGCTTTCATCTGATAACGGACGAGTTGCTTGCCGGCTTGCCTGAACTCAAGACCTGTCGGGTCGGTCTGTTGCATTTGTGGCTGCAGCACACCTCGGCGTCGTTGACCATCAACGAGAACGCCGATCCGGCAGTTCGTCGCGACTTCGAACGATTTTTCAATCGTCTGATCCCACAAGGAACAGACGGCTATGAGCACAACGACGAAGGCCTGGACGACCTCCCGGCGCACTTCAAGGCCAGCGTGCTGGGCTGCCAGATCAGCCTGCCGGTTTCGGCGGGTCGCCTGGCACTGGGCACCTGGCAAGGCGTTTATCTGGGCGAGCACCGAGATCATGGCGGTGCCCGTAAAGTCCTCGCCACCTTGCACGGTGAAGGGGCATAAGCCGCTGATCAGCAGCGGCGGAATGATTTTTTAACGGCGGCTTACGACAGTCGCCAAAGCTGGTCTATAACTAATCTGCTTTTGGCAAGTCATGAGGTAGAACATGAGCGACGATGATCTGGAAAACGACGACCTCGAAGTAGGCGACGAAGACGAGGCCGAGGAAGGCCTGGAAGCGGCAGCGGAAGACGTTGCCGAAGACGATGGCGGTGACGATACGCCGGCCCCGGCTGTCAAAGGCAAAGCCAAGGCTGCGGTATCGGTCGACGAGTTGCCGAGTATCGAGGCCAAGAACAAGGAACGTGACGCCCTGGCCAAGGCCATGGAAGAATTCCTTGCGCGCGGTGGCAAGGTGCAGGAAGTGGAGGCCAACGTGGTCGCCGATCCGCCCAAGAAGCCGGACAACAAGTACGGCAGCCGCCCTATCTGAGGCGTGTCGCTCGCTTGCTGAAAAAGCCCGCCGTCGCTGCGGGCTTTTTCATGCCCGCAAAGCCAGCGCAATCTCCCTGTAGGAGTGAGCCTGCTCGCGATAGCGGTTTGTCAGATACATCGAATTGAATGACACACCGCTATCGCGAGCAGGCTCACTCCTACAGGGGGCGCGTGTTAATTCGAGGTGGCATTCCAGCGCGCCAATACCGCTGGCAATTCGGTGAGGCTGCGAATCTCGGCATCCGGCAAGCGCTCTGCCTCCCAGACCTTGCCCGCCGGGTTGAACCACACCGCACGCAAGCCTGCCTGCTGCGCGCCGGCGATGTCATCGCCGGGATGATCGCCGACATGCACCGCCGCTTCGGCGCTTACGCCGCCACGCTGCAAGGCCTCGTGAAACAGTCGCGCATCCGGCTTGGCGATGCCGATGTCTTCGGCGCACAAGGTAAATTTGAAATAATCCGCCAGCCCCAGCCGGCGCACATCGGCATTGCCGTTGGTGACAACGCCGAGGGCGTAGTGATTGGCGAGACCCTCCAGCAGCGGCTCGACCTCGGGGAACACTTCGATCTGATGCCGTGCATGCAAAAACACGTCAAAACCCTTGTCCGCCAAGGCCGACGCCTCGTCGCGCTCATACCCGGCGTCTTCCAATGCATGAAACAGCACGCGTCGGCGCAGTGCACTGATGCGGTGCTTCAGGCCCGGCTCGCCCGCCAGCACGCGCTCGCGAATCGCCCACAAATGTTCCACCGGCACCGCGCCCAGATTCGGCGCGTGGTCGCTCAGCCATTCGCGCAGCACGGTTTCGGCGCTGGCGATCACCGGGGCGGTGTCCCAGAGGGTGTCGTCAAGGTCGAAGGTGATCAACTGAATGCTCATGAATCGTCGCCTTTCATGCGTTTGGCCCTTGGGTGGGCGCTGTCATAGACCGCCGCCAGATGTTGGAAATCGAGGTGGGTGTAAATCTGCGTGGTCTTGATATCGGAGTGGCCGAGCAACTCCTGCACCGCGCGCAGGTCTTGGGACGACTCGAGCAAATGGCTGGCAAAGGAGTGCCTGAGCATGTGTGGGTGCAGGTTCTGCCCCAGTTCGCGCTCGCCGGCGAGTTTGACCCGCACCTGGATCGCCCGTGGACCCAGACGCCGGCCTTGCTGGCTGACGAACACGGCGTCGTCGGCCGGGTTGGTCAGCGCGCGCAACGGCAGCCAGTGCTCAAGCGCTTCCCGGGCTTTTTTGCCAACGGGCAACAGCCGGGTTTTGCTGCCTTTGCCAAGTACCTGGACCATGCCGTCGGCCAGGTCCAGTTGATCCAGATTGAGTCCGGTCAGCTCGGACAGGCGTAGCCCCGAAGAATAGAACAACTCCAGAATCGCCTGATCGCGCCGGGCAAGAAAATCATCCTCGACCGCACCTTCGAGCAGTTGCAGCGCGCGGTCGGTGTCTAGGGTTTTCGGCAGGCGACGTTCGCCTTTCGGCGGCGCCAGACCCGTGGCCGGATCATGGTCGCAAAGGCCTTCGCGGTTCAGATAGTGATAAAGCCCGCGCACCGCTGAGAGCAGGCGGGCGAGGCTGCGCGAGGACTGGCCTTGTGCGTGCAGCCGAGCGATCAGGCTGCGCAGACGCTGGATGTCCAGCGCAGCCCAACTGCCGATGTTCTGCTTGATGCACCAGCCGAGAACCTTGTCGAGGTCGCGGCGATACGCCGACAGCGTGTGCGGCGACACCTGGCGCTCACTGCGCAGGTGTTCGCAGTAAGCGTCCAGTTGCCGTTCCATGCTCAGCGCACCGAGCGCAGGGAGCTGTTGACCCGTGGCAGCACGCGGCCCATGACCTCGGCGATGTAGCTGAGGAACAGGGTGCCGACCGAGCTCTTGTAGTGCTGCGGATCACGGCTGGCGATGGCCAGAATGCCGTGGATGCCCTGATGGCTGACGGCAACGACCGCCGTCGAGCCGATCTGCTGGCGCTGTTCTTCGCCAAAGAGGAAATCCAGCTCATGCTCGCGCAGGCTGCCGCTGACGCTTTTGCCTTCGGCGAGCAGGCCGCCGATGGCGGTTTGCGCGTCGGCGTGGGTCACCCAGCGGCCGACCGGAGCCGGGTTGTCGCCGAGCAGGATCAGGCTGACAAAAGGCACCTGGAAATCCTGGCGCAGGCTGTCTTCGACACTGATCACCACGTCCTCCAGGCTCGACGCATCCATCAGCGCGAGAATCAGGCGGCGGGTTTTTTCGAACAGGCGATCATTGTCACGGGCGACGTCCATCAGGTGCGAAAGGCGATGGCGCATCTCGATGTTACGGTCGCGCAGCAGGGTCATCTGTCGCTCGACCAGCGACACGGTGTCGCCGCGCCGATGCGGAATGCGCAGGGATGGCAGCAGTTCTTCGTGTTCGACGAAAAAGTCCGGATGAGCCTCCAGGTAGGCGGCAACCGCTGCCGCTTCCAGGCTTTCGGACGCTGATTCGTCGGTCTGTCGGGCGGGTACCTGAGGCTTGTCGGTCATGATTTTCGCTCGCTCAAAGACGCACTTGTCCTTCGTATACACGCACTGCCGGACCGGTCATCAACACCGGTTGGCCCGGGCCTGCCCACTCGATGGACAGACGCCCGCCGGGCAGGTCGATCAACAGCGGCGAATCCATCCACCCCTGAGTGATGGCGGCAACCGCGGCGGCACAGGCGCCGGTGCCGCAGGCCTGGGTTTCCCCGGCGCCGCGTTCCCAGACGCGCAATTGCGCACGGTGCCGATCGATGACCTGAAGAAAACCGACATTGACCCGCGCCGGGAAGCGCGGATGGTGTTCGATCTTCGGCCCCAGTTCATGCACCGGTGCACTGTTGATGTCGTCCACGCGAATGACCGCATGGGGATTGCCCATCGACACGGCGGCCAGTTCGACCGTGGTGCCATCGACTTCCAGCTGATAGCTGCTGGCCTGGGCTGGCGCTTCGAACGGGATATCCGCCGGCACCAGACGCGGTGCGCCCATGTTCACGCCGATCTGGCCGTCGTTACGCACGTCCAGTTCGATGATGCCGCCCTTGGTCTCGACGCGCATCTGACGTTTGGCGGTCAGGCGTTTGTCGAGCACGAAACGGGCAAAGCAACGCGCGCCGTTGCCGCACTGTTCCACTTCGGAACCGTCGGAGTTGAAGATCCGATAGCGGAAATCCACGTCCGGGTTGCTCGGTGCTTCGACAATCAGCAACTGGTCGAAACCGATACCGGTGTGCCGGTCGCCCCATTGTTTGGCGTGCTTGGGCTGAATGTGCGCGTGCTGGCTGACCAGGTCGAGGACCATGAAATCGTTGCCCAGGCCGTGCATTTTGGTAAAACGCAGCAGCATGGGTTACTCCGGCAGCAGGCTTTCGCCGGCAAACAGCTCGGCCACGGTTTCGCGGCGACGCACTTCAAAAACCTGATCACCATCCACCAGCACTTCGGCGGCACGGCCGCGAGTGTTGTAGTTGGAGCTCATGACGAAACCGTACGCACCGGCCGAATGCACCGCCAGCAAGTCGCCTTCTTCCAGCGCCAGTTCGCGGTCCTTGGCAAGGAAGTCGCCGGTTTCGCAGATCGGGCCGACGATGTCGTAGTGGCGCGCAGCGCTGTCGCGCGGTTTGACCGCCGTGACGTCCATCCAGGCCTGATACAGCGCCGGGCGGATCAGATCATTCATCGCCGCGTCGACGATGGCGAAATCCTTGTGTTCGGTGTGCTTGAGGTACTCGACCTGTGTCAGCAGCACGCCGCCGTTGGCGACAATGAAGCGGCCCGGTTCGAACACCAGCGCCAGATCGCGACCGTTCAGGCGCTCGCGCACGGCTTTGATGTAGTCGGCGGCCAATGGCGGCTCTTCATCGCGATAACGCACGCCCAGGCCACCACCGAGATCGATGTGGCGCAGGTGGATGCCGCAGTCGCCGAGGCGATCGACGAGGTCGAGCAAGCGATCCAGTGCATCAATGAACGGCGGCAGCGTGGTCAGTTGCGAACCGATGTGGCAATCGACACCGACCACTTCCAGGTTCGGCAGATGCGCGGCACGTACGTACACGTCTTCGGCGTCAGCGATGGCGATGCCGAACTTGTTTTCTTTGAGACCGGTGGAAATGTACGGGTGGGTGCCGGCATCGACGTCCGGGTTCACGCGCAGCGAAACCGGGGCGCGAACGCCCAGCTCGGCGGCGACCACTTGCAGGCGCTCGAGCTCGTCGGTGGATTCGACGTTGAAGCAGTGCACGCCGACTTCCAGCGCACGGCGCATATCGTCACGGGTCTTGCCGACACCGGAGAAGACGATCTTGTCGGCACTGCCGCCAGCGGCCAGAACACGTTCCAGCTCGCCACGGGAAACAATGTCGAAACCGGCGCCGAGACGGGCCAGGACATTCAATACGCCGAGGTTGGAGTTGGCTTTGACCGCGAAGCACACCAGGTGTGGCATGCCGGCCAGCGCATCGGCATAGGCCAGGTATTGCGCTTCGATGTGTGCGCGCGAGTAAACATAGGTGGGCGTGCCGAAGCGGTCGGCGATGGCGGACAGTGCCACGCCTTCCGCAAACAGCTCGCCGCCACGGTAGTTAAAAGCGTCCATGGCGATCCCTTAATAAACGTCGTGCTTGTGTGCTTTGGACGGTTGTTTCTGCGAAGACTGGGCTTGTTCGGCCGGGTCTTGACTGTCGTCGGGCAGGTACAGCGGGCCTTTTTGACCGCAGGCCGATACAAGGCAGGCAACCGCGACGAGCGCAGCAAGGGACGAGATCAGGCGCTTCATGGCGAAATCCTTGAAAATGCGTTAATTGCGCCGGAGTATACCGGCCACCCGGCAGCTTGCCTATGTGATGGCCCTCCCGTCCGGCGGGGCTCGCCGAGATACTCGTAACCCTTGTGGGAGCGAGCCTGCTCGCGAAGGCGGAGTGTCAGGCGATGAAGTCGGCGAGTCTGCCGACCCCTTCGCGAGCAGGCTCGCTCCCACAGGACGGTGTTGCCGATGGAGGGGCAGGCACCCGGTCGTAATCCTTTGCAATCGGCCGGCAGCGTCCGTATCTTTCGGCTGCTTGAGCCTGATCAGACATTTTTTGAGGTTGCCGCAATGAGTTTGTCCGAAGCCCGTTTCCACGATCTGGTCGATGAAACCCAGGAAAAACTGGAAGACATCTTTGATGAAAGCGATCTGGACATTGATCTGGAAAGCTCGGCCGGTGTGCTGACCGTCAAATTCGAAAACGGCAGCCAGTTGATCTTCAGTCGCCAGGAGCCGCTGCGGCAGCTGTGGCTGGCGGCGGTGTCCGGTGGTTTTCACTTCGACTACGACGAAGAAAGCGAGCGCTGGATGTGCGACAAGAGCGAGGAGCAATTGGGCGAGATGCTTGAGCGCATCGTCAAACAGCAGGCCGGTGTCGAATTCGATTTCGAGGGCCTGTGAGTTGCTGACTGACGCCGCTCCTGTTCGGCCACCCAAGCCGCTCTACAGCAACGTCAGCCCGGCGGTGCCGTCGCCGTGCAGCGGTGTATGCCGGCTGGATGAGCAGAAGGTTTGCCAGGGCTGTTTCCGTCATGTCGAAGACATTCGTGAATGGCGTTCGGCGGACGACCAGCGCCGGCGCGTGATCTGCCAGCAGGCTGCGCAACGAAAATCTCAAGCCTGACTCTATCCTGTGGTGAGGGGATTTATCCCCGTTCGGCTGCGCAGCAGTCGTCAGGATTTTTGGAGCCGCTACGCGACTCAACAGGGATAAATCCCCTCGCCACGGGGGTTATATCTACAGCCTGAAAGTGCGTGGCTTGTATATTTTTTGAGCTGTGATAGTGTCCGCAGACGCCTCAAACCACCGAGGCACGGTGAAAACCCCGTCTTTTTTGGCGGGGTTTTGCTTTTTTTGTGCAGAAGAAAGGAGTCTGCCCGGATCATGACCGCACCTTCCATCACCCTTACCCGTCTGGACGTGCAACGTCTGGAGCGCCTGATTGACAGCCTCGATGAGACGTTGCCGGGCGTGATTGCGCTGCAAACCGAGCTGGACCGCGCCGATACCGTGGTCGGCCACGATGAAGTGCCCGCTGATGTCGTGACCATGAATTCTCGCGTGCATTGCCGTGAAGAAGGCAGTGGCAAGGATTACCACCTGACGCTGGTTTATCCAAAAGACGCCAACGCCGACGCAGGCAAGATTTCGATTCTGGCGCCGGTCGGCAGCGCGTTGCTGGGCCTGAAGGTCGGTCAGCACATCGACTGGCCGGCTCCGGGCGGCAAGTCGTTGAAACTGACCTTGCTGGAAGTGGAATCGCAACCGGTCAACGGCGGCGCCTTTCCCGAGTAAACCCCTGCCTCACACCTGTTCGAGCGCTTCATTCAACGAGCGCTCCAGGTCTGCCTTGTAGCGCAGATACAGATTGCTCGAACTTTGCCCGTCGCCGAGCAGGCCCGACAGGTCGAGATCGGTGATGTAGCAGCGATACCGTTCGGCTTCACGGCGCTGTTCGACGATCTCGCGGGCGACCACGCTGAACAGCTGGTCGCCATGCTCCAGCTCGCTGAATTCCCGCTGATTGCAATACAAGGTGACCTGCACGGTTCCCGGTGCGGCTTTACCGATGATTGCCTGCACGTCATAGAACGGCTTGTTCACCGGTGTCTGCGGCGCCGGTCGCGCTTCGACCCGCCGTGCCCGGCCCGGGCCGGATGGCAATAACTGGTAATACAAAGTCTCCAGCCTCGCCTCCGGGCCGGCCTCCATCGGCAGCACGGCTTCGCGGCGGAACTGTATCGATTGCAGGAAGCGCTGCAGTGGCACCAGCAGACTCTGCTCGTCGTGGTAGGGCAGCCGCTGTTGCCACAGCGCATTGAACTCATCCAGCACGTACAGCTCGGCCTGCTGCTCGGTCGTCCGGAAGAACACCTGAATGCATTCCGGCTGGCCCATCGGCAGGATCAGCGCAATGTCTTGATCTTCCAGCGCCATCGGGTCCAGGTGCAGCGGGCTGTAGCGCGGCTGTTCTTCGCCCAGATAATCGAGTAGCGCCGGCAGGGTGGCGAGGGCGACATGGTTGACTTGGCCCGGCACCAGTTCCAGCACGTGATAGTGCTGCTGCACCTGGATCAAGTAGCGGTGATTCAAGTTACTGAGCAACAGGGTCTGGGCGGTGTCGACGATTTCTTCGACGCGGCGCGCAATGAACTGCGCGCGGTTGTGGCAAAAGCAACGCACCTTCAGTGACGGTTGCAACGGCCCGCGCGGCAAGTTGTTGAGGTAGTCGCGCAGACAGTCGAGCAAGGCGTGCGGGCCGTCAAAACGATTGACCAGCACTTCGTTCCAGCTGTTGAGCGTGACCTGATCCAGCGTCAGTACAAGATTCTCGCGCACGCCGGCATAGCTCAGCGAGTCGGTGCGCTCGGTGGTCATCAAAATGTTCAGGTCGCGGTGATGCTTGAGCGGGTCGACGCCAACATTGATCAGCATCAGCACCTCGCTGGGCACGGCCGCCCGCAGCAGTGCCTCTTCGGCAACAGTCGGCAAGGGCAGGGCGATGCACTGTTGCAGGCTGCCCAGCAGGTTGAACAGTTCGAATTCGCTCAGGTCACTGGTGCCGGGGTGCAGGGCCAGGCGCGTGCTGCTGTCGATGACGCCGTTGCGGTGACACCAGGTCAGCAGTTCGAGCAACTCGCGGCTGCGCTTGATCGGCGCGAAGTGTTCCCACTCCAGCGCGGTGAGGCTGCCGTTGTACAGGCCCCACTGGGTTTGCCCCGGTTCCTTTTTGTTGCGCGACTGCACCAGGGTCAGGGTGTCTTCGGCAAGGTCCGGGGCAATGCCCGGGTTGATGAACTCGACCTTGTCGGCCTTGCGCTCGAAGGCCGCATAGAGGCGACGGCCGAGGACGTTGAGGTCGCGCTTGTTGATCAGGCTGACGGTCTGCTCGCTGCGCGCGAACTGGGTCAAAAAGCGATAGCTGTAGTTGAGTTCGTTGACCAGCGCACGGCGCTCGGCACTGACCTGGCGGACTTTCCACTGGCTGCGACTGTCGAGCAGCGCCAGTTGCCGCTGATCCCAATGCCATTCGCTGGCTAAACGCTCGAGCAACACGCGTTGCCAACCCTGGCTGCGGCTATTGCCGGTGAGCTTGCGGTTGACCTTCAGATACAGCGCGCGGCGCACCAGCTCCAGGCGTTCCGGCTCGTTGCGGACAATCAGGTATTCCTCGATACGCCGGTACACGACCATGTACGGGTCCAGCTCATCGAGATCGAGCTGATTGGCAAACACGGCTTTTTTGAAGCGCAGGCTCAGGCATTGCACGTGCGGATGCTCGCTGGCGTAGACCTCGGTCAGCAGCAGCTTGAGCACCGACTTGTAGGGCGACTCGATGCCCTTGAACAGCTGCCATAAACCGGCACCGATAAACTCCCCCGGCGGAATCGTCGCCATCGGCCCGAGGTCGAGGGTTTCGTCAGCGCGAATAAAGCGTTTGGACAGCAGGGTGTGGGTGTAGGCGTCGTAGGCGGTTTCTTCATAAACCGGCACCAGCCACCAGATCGGTGTGCGCCCGGCCAGCCAGATCGCCGTGCGATAGAACTCGTCCAGCAGCAGATAGTGTTGAGTGCTGCCGCAGTTTTCCGAACTGAGCTGGGTGTCGCGTTCGCCTTTGACGAAGCGCGCCGGATCGATCAGGAAGAAGTGGGCTTCGGCGCCCTGGCTCGCGGCCCAGCTTTCGAGCAATTGGCATTTCTTGCTCAGCTCGGCGAGTTCGCTGTCGCTCAGGTCCGGCGCGTGGCACACCCACACGTCCATGTCGCTCTGATCCGCTTGGGCGAGAGTGCCGAGGCTGCCCATCAGGAACAGGCCGTGAATCGGCCGCGGCGGATTACTGCCATGGCGTGGTTTGTAGGCGAATGAACGGGTCAGGCGTTGGGCTTCGGCCAGCGTGTCGGCGTCCGGCTCGTAATTCGACAGGCCGGCCGGCGTACTGCCCGAGACATAGCCCGGCAGCAGCGGATGATTGACGTGGAAGAACAGCGGCAGCAGCGTCAGCACGCTTTGCTGGCGCGTCGACAAGCCTTCAAGCGCGCGGCCCAGGCGACCTTCATTGAGTTTGAGAAAACGCGCGCGCAGCTGGCTGAGTACCTTGCGGTCGATTCCCTCGTCCAGGTCGGGGCGGATTTCGTGGGTGCGCGTCATGTCAGCTCAAACCGGCTCGCAGGCTCGGACGTAGAGGGTCTCGGAATGGAAGGCAGTTTAGCCTTAGCACAGCGGGACGTTTAAGCTGAATTTGGTTTTTGCTGTCAGATTTTTCCCGCACAGACCAAGCGGGCCCGCGGAAATCCCGTGGCAGGAGTTCCCGTGGGCAAAGTCAGGGGGATCAGGCGGTTTCTTGCTCTTTCAGAATCGTCAGCACGGTCTGCACGTTTTGCGCGGCATCGCGACCGAGGCTGGTCAGATAGCCGCCATCGGGCTGATCAGTGAGGTCTTTATCAAACAGGCGCTGGGCAGCGGCGATGTGTTTGGGGGCAGCGGTCTGATGAATTTTCAGACCTTCCTGGGAACTGTCCAGGGGAAAGAGTGCAAGGACTTCCAGTTCGGCAACCAACTCAGGGGTAAGCGACATAAGGACTCCAGACTTTCTAGGAATTGGACGACAGCGCCCCTAAGGTGAACCCGCTGGTGCGGCATGTCCAGTGCTCAGCTCAGGGATTTTGTCTTGAGGCGGATTCCAGTGTAGTCCGGCGGCAGGAGATGGCTGGAGGGATGCGTAACAAACCTTGTAGGAGTGAGCCTGCTCGCGATTACGTTCTTTCAATCACATCACCGTCGACTGGAAGAATGCAATCGCGAGCAGGCTCACTCCTACAGGATCGGGGGCGTTACTGCTTTTCCGGTGGCAGCTCAGGCAGCTCAGGCAGCGCACGCAGCGCCGCTTCGTACCATTGAGTGTCGAACGGACGGTCTTCATCCAGCATCGCGTCAATCTCGTAAGCCAACACATGCGCCATCAGTTCAAGGATCTTGTCGCGCTCCGTGCCCACCAGCGTCAGTTTGTTAAAAGTCGCTTTGGCCGCTGGCGGGTTGCCGCTCTCGATCTGGTTCTCGATGGCTTCGATCAGGGTCGCCTCGGTGAATGCTTCTTCGTCATCATCATTGACGATATCTGTCGGCTCGCTCATGGCAGGCTCCTTTAGGTAAGGGCGCCAGTTTACCTGCATTCAGCGGCGTGATGCTGCTGGCGAGAAACGCCGCCGCGATCTATAAACAGGCGCTGCCCACCCCGCACGGCCTGGAGGCTCTGTGATGTTCAAGCTCTACGGATTCGCTGTCAGCAATTACTACAACATGGTCAAACTGGCGCTGCTGGAAAAAGGCCTGCCCTTCGAAGAGGTGACCTTCTACCCGACGCAAACCCTGGAATCACTGGCCATCAGCCCGCGCGGCAAGGTCCCGGTGCTGGGCGTCGATGCCGGCTTCATCAACGAGACGGCGATCATCCTTGAATACCTGGAACAGACCCAGCGAGGCACGCCATTGTTGCCGAGCGATCCGTTCGCTCGTGCCCAAGTGCTGGCGATCGCCAAGGAGATCGAGCTGTACATCGAACTGCCGGGCCGTGCCTGTTACGGCGAGGCATTCTTCGGCATGACCCTGCCAGAGGCAATCAAGGAAAAGACCAGAACCGAGTTGCTGCTGGGCTTTGCTGCGCTGGGCCGTCACGGCAAGTTTGCCCCGTACGTGGCGGGCGACAGCCTGAGCATTGCCGACTTGTATTTCCTCTACAGCGTGCCGCTGGCGTGTGCGGTCGGGCAGAAGCTGTTCGGGATTGATTTGCTCGCCGAGATGCCAGGGGCGAAGGCACTGCTGGAACGGCTTGAGCAGAGCGCGCATGTGCAGAAGATTGCCGCGGACAAGGATGCGGCGATGCCGGCGTTTTTGGCGATGGTTGCTGCCAAGAAGTGAAATTTATAGCGCTCTGAAGTCAGCCTTCGCGAGCAGGCTCGCTCCCACAGGAGTTTTCTGTTGAACACAACATGTGTGACCAACAGAAATACCCTGTGGGAGCGGGCTTGCTCGCGAAGCTTTTGCTTTTAGCGGCTGGCGAGCAACGCCTGACCGCGCGCCACAGCAGCTTTGACCTGCGCCGGCGCAGTCCCGCCGATATGGTCGCGGGCATTCACCGAGCCTTCCAGGGTCAACACGGCAAACACGTCCTGCTCGATCTGATCGCTGAACTGACGCAGTTCTTCCAGGCTCATCTCCGCCAGGTCCTTGCCGGTGTCGACGCCGTATTTCACCGCATGGCCAACAATTTCGTGGCAGTCGCGGAACGGTAGGCCACGGCGTACCAGGTAGTCCGCCAGATCGGTCGCGGTGGAGAAACCGCGCAGGGCCGCTTCACGCATGATCGCGTGTTTAGGCTTGATCGCCGGGATCATGTCGGCAAAGGCGCGCAACGAGTCACGCAGGGTATCGGCGGCGTCGAACAGCGGTTCCTTGTCTTCCTGATTGTCCTTGTTGTAGGCCAGCGGCTGGCCTTTCATCAGGGTCAGCAGGCCCATCAGTGCACCGAACACCCGGCCGGTCTTGCCGCGCACCAGCTCGGGCACGTCAGGGTTTTTCTTCTGCGGCATGATCGAGCTGCCGGTGCAGAAGCGGTCGGGTAGGTCGATGAACTGGAACTGCGCGCTGGTCCACAGCACCAGTTCTTCGGAGAAGCGCGACAGGTGCATCATGGCGATGCTCGCGGCAGAACAGAATTCAATGGCGAAATCGCGATCGGAGACGTTATCCAGCGAGTTGCCGCCAACGGCGTCGAACCCCAGCAATTGCGCGGTGTATTCGCGATCGATCGGGTAGGTGGTGCCGGCCAGTGCGGCGCTGCCCAGCGGCATGCGGTTGGTGCGTTTGCGGCAGTCGACCAGACGTTCATAGTCACGACTGAGCATTTCGAACCAGGCCAGCATGTGGTGGCCGAAGGTCACCGGTTGCGCGGTCTGCAGGTGAGTGAAGCCCGGCATGATGCTCGCCGCTTCACGCTCGGCCTGTTCCAGCAGGCCTTTTTGCAGGCGGGTAATTTCCGCGAGGATCAGGTCGATTTCGTCACGCAGCCACAGACGGATATCGGTAGCGACCTGGTCGTTGCGGCTGCGCCCGGTGTGCAGCTTTTTGCCGGTGACGCCGATGCGATCGGTCAGGCGCGCTTCGATGTTCATGTGCACGTCTTCGAGATCGACACGCCAGTCGAATTGGCCCGCCTCGATTTCGCCCTGAATCGTGTTCAGGCCATCGATGATGCTGTCGCGCTCGGCATCGGTCAGCACGCCGACCTTGGCCAGCATGGAGGCGTGGGCGATCGAACCCATGATGTCGTGGCGATACAGGCGCTGGTCGAAAGTGACGGAGGCGGTGAAGCGGGCGACGAAGGCGTCGACGGGTTCACTGAAGCGGCCGCCCCAGGACTGATTGGTCTTGTCAGTGCTCATGAATTCGCTCGTATCGGCTTGAAGAAAGAAGGCGTGAAACGCTGGCGCGGATAATAACAGGGTTGCCAATCCTGTCGCTGACACCGGTCGACAGGTTTTTTCGCGATGTGTCAGGCATGTCCGGCGCTGCCTGCGAAGAATTTACGAAAGGATATTTTTCGATTGAGCAATATCGTTCCGACGAACGTCTACAGTGGACAGAAGGGTCGGTGCGAATGCGGATCATGTGAAGGTCTGCCACTGACTATAAAAAGAGGGGGCGGGTGAGTTGTCCTTGCGTCAACCCCGTGAGAAACGCAGGAAACAGCGGGCTCTGAGCAGTACGACCCGGACACTGGCAAATATTGCTGGCCGACGTACGGCACTTTTTGGCGCTCGGGCTAGTCTTAGCGTGGATCGCGGTGACGGACGTCACTTCACCTGTCTACGCTATCCTTGTGCGAGACTCACGCAGGAATCCAGCGCAATATGAATGTCCTGATCGTTGATGACGAACCCCTGGCTCGCGAGCGCCTCAGCCGAATGGTGAGCGAACTTGAGGGTTATACAGTCCTGGAGCCCGGCGCCACGAATGGCGAGGAGGCGTTAGCGCTGATTGACAGCCACAAGCCGGATATCGTCTTGCTCGATATCCGCATGCCGGGCCTCGATGGCCTGCAGGTGGCTGCCCGACTGTGCGAACGAGAAACGCCGCCCGCCGTGGTGTTTTGCACCAGTCCCGATGAATTTGCCGTGGAAGCCCTGCAGGCCAGCGCCGTGGGCTATGTGGTGAAACCCGTGCGAACCGAACACTTGCAGGACGCCCTGAAACGGGCCGACCGTCCCAACCGGGCGCAACTCTCCGCCCTGACCCGGCCCGCTGCCGAAAGTGGCAACGGTCCGCGCAGCCATATCAGCGCCCGCACCCGCAAAGGTATTGAACTGATCCCGCTGGATCAGGTGGTCTACTTCATCGCCGACCACAAATACGTGACCTTGCGCCACGAAGCCGGTGAAGTGCTGCTGGATGAACCGCTCAAGGCGCTGGAGGACGAGTTTGGCGAACGCTTCGTGCGTATCCATCGTAATGCGCTGGTCGCCCGCGACCGTATCGAGCGCCTGCAACGCACACCGCTGGGCCATTTCCAGTTATTCCTCAAAGGCCTCAATGGCGATGCGCTGATCGTCAGCCGTCGGCATGTGGCCGGTGTGCGCAAAATGATGCAGGGCCTGTAACTCCGGTCATTGCCGGGGGCGCTTGCGACTGTTCATCAGGCATTTAAGGCCAGGGAGGCCACGCCATTTCTGATTCAAGTCAAAGTGGATTTGGCTGAGCTGTTATTATCCGCCGTATCTATTCAGTACGGATTGATCCATGTCCTCTCGCGAAATCCGCATCGCCACCCGTAAAAGTGCGCTGGCCCTCTGGCAGGCCGAATACGTCAAAGCCCGTCTTGAGGCAGCCCATCCGGGTTTGCTGGTGACACTGGTGCCCATGGTCAGTCGCGGCGACAAGCTGCTCGACTCACCGCTGTCGAAGATTGGTGGCAAGGGGCTGTTCGTCAAGGAGCTGGAAACCGCGCTGCTGGAAAATGAAGCGGATATTGCCGTGCACTCGATGAAAGATGTGCCGATGGACTTCCCTGAAGGCCTCGGCCTTTTTTGCATCTGCGAGCGAGAAGACCCGCGCGATGCCTTCGTTTCCAATACTTACGAAAGCCTCGACGCGTTGCCGGCCGGCGCCATCGTCGGCACTTCCAGTTTGCGTCGTCAGGCGCAATTGCTGACGCGCCGTCCGGACCTGCAAATCCGCTTTCTGCGCGGCAACGTCAACACCCGCCTGGCCAAACTCGATGCTGGCGAATACGACGCGATCATTCTTGCCGCGGCGGGGCTGATTCGCCTGGGGTTCGAAGACCGCATCACCTCGGCAATCAGTGTCGATGACAGCTTGCCGGCCGGTGGTCAGGGCGCGGTCGGCATCGAGTGCCGCAGCGCCGATACAGACATCCACGCCTTGCTTGCACCGCTGCATCACGCCGATACCGCCTCGCGCGTCACTGCCGAGCGTGCCCTCAACAAACATTTAAATGGCGGCTGCCAAGTGCCGATCGCCTGCTACGCCGTGCTTGAGGGCGAGCAGTTGTGGTTGCGTGGTCTGGTCGGCGAGCCCAGCGGCGGCAAGCTGCTCAGCGCCGAAGCCCGGGCGCCGCGGGTCGAAGCCCAAGCGTTGGGCGTGAAGGTTGCCGAAGCCTTGCTCAGCCAGGGTGCCGACGACATCCTCAAAGCGGTTTACGGCGAGGCAGGTCACGAGTGAAAGGCTGGCGCCTGCTGCTGACGCGCCCTGCGGATGACTGTGCGGCGCTGGCCGCGACGTTGGCCGCAGAAGGGATTTTCAGCAGTTGCCTGCCGCTTTTGGAAATTGCTCCTTTGCCGGTCTCTGCCACAATGCGCCAGGCGATTGCGCGGCTGCCGGCTTGCGGCGCAGTGATTGTGGTCAGCAAACCGGCGGCGCGGATCGCGGTGGATCTGCTTAAGTCCGCAGGCACGTCGTCATTGGCGATGCCGTGGTTCAGTGTCGGCGCGGCGACCGCAGAAATTCTTCGCGAGTACGGTCTCGATGTGAGCTTCCCGGCGGACGGCGACGACAGCGAAGCCTTGCTGCAACTGCCGCGTCTGCGCGAGGCGATCAGCCAGCCCGGTGCGCAGGTGTTGATCCTGCGCGGTGAGGGCGGGCGTGAACTGCTCGCCGAGCGCCTGCGCGCGCTTGGTGCTAGTGTCGAGTATCTGGAGTTGTACCGGCGCGACCTGCCAGCCTACGCCCCGAACGAGCTGCCACGGCGGATCGAAGCGGAACGCTTGAACGGGCTGGTGGTCAGCAGTGGACAGGGTTTCGAGCACCTGCGCGAAATGGCCGGGGAGGTCTGGCCGACGATTGCGCGGTTGCCGTTGTTTGTACCAAGCCCCAGGGTGGCCGAGCTGGCATGTGCCGCCGGGGCCCAGACAGTTGTGGATTGTCGTGGCGCCAGTGCCGCGGCTTTGCTGACGGCGTTGCGGGAACATCCCGCGCCCGTTTTCTGATGCAAAGGATGGATACGTGAGCGAAACAGCCTTGCCTAAAGATGATGTGCAACCTGTGACCGATGCCCAGGTTGAAACGCCAGCGCCGGCCAAAGAACCGCGCCGGGGCAATGGACTGGCCATAGTCGCCGTGCTGCTCGGCGCCGCTGGCGTGGCGATCGGCGGCTGGGGTGTGTGGCAGGTACGCCACCTGCAAACCAATACCCAACAGCAGTCCGCTCAGGTGCAGGCCTTGAACGATCAGGCGCAGAGTCTGAAGCTCAACGAGCAGCGCCTGACCGAGCGCCTCGCGCAGTTGCCCGGCGCCGACGAGCTTGCCGAGCGCCAACGTCTGGTGACGCAACTGCAAGGTGATCAGCAGCGCCTCAATCAGCGTCTGGAAACGGTCCTGGGGGCCAGTCGCAAGGACTGGCGCCTGGCCGAGGCCGAGCACCTGTTGCGCCTCGCCAGTCTGCGTCTGTCGGCGTTGCAGGACATCAGCAGCGCTCAGGCGCTGGTGCAGGGCGCCGACGAAATTCTCCGCGAACAGAACGATCCGGGCGCCTTCGCCGCTCGTGAGCAAGTGGCGAAAACCCTTGTCGCGTTGCGCAGCACTGAGCAGCCGGACCGGACCGGATTATTCCTGCGCCTCGGTGCGCTGCGCGATCAGGTTATCGACCTCACCGAACTGGCTCCGGAGTACAAGGACCGCGGTGAGTCGCTGCTGGGCTTGACCGCTGACGGTGATGGCGCCAGTCGCTGGGCGCAGTGGTGGGATCAGGTTTCGCGCTACATCCGTATCGACTTCAACGCGGACAAGAATGTACGGCCGCTGCTGGCCGGGCAGAGCCTGAGCCAGGTCCGCCTGGCCCTGAGTCTGGCGCTGGAGCAGGCGCAGTGGGCGGCGCTCAACGGTCAGGCGGCGGTCTACACCCAGGCGCTGGCCGAGGCGCGTGATGTGCTCAAGGGCAACTTCAATCCGGACAATGCGCAAAGCAAAGTGATGCTTGAGCAGGTCGGCGAGCTGAGCAAGGAGCCGGTCACAGTCGTCACCCCCGATCTGGCCGGCACCCTGAGTGCGGTGCAAGCGTATTTGGAGCGACGTAACGTCAACGCCGAAGAATCGGTGAAACCGTTTGCCAGACCTGCCGGCAATACCGCGCAGGAGGCGACGCCATGAAACGCCTGTATGTGATCGTGTTTCTGGTGATCGCCGCCACCGCGGCGCTGGGCCTGGCGATTGCCGAGCATTCCGGTTACGTGCTGGTGGCGTACAAGAGTTTCCGCTACGAGTCGAGCCTGTGGGCGACACTGGCGGTGGTCGCGGTGCTGTGGCTGCTGTTCTGGGGGATCAAGGCGCTGGTCGAGCTGATCATGACTTCCACCGGCGTGGTCAATCCATGGTCGCGGCGCAACCGCAGTCGTCGCGTGCAGGTGGCAATCGAGCACGGTCAACTGGATCTGGCGGAAGGGCGCTGGGCCAGTGCGCAGCGGCATCTGACCCGTGCAGCGGAAGCCGAGCGGCAGCCGCTGTTGTTTTACCTCGGTGCGGCCCGTGCGGCCAACGAGCAAGGTCATTACGAAGAATGCGACCGCCTGCTCGAACGCGCACTGGAGCGTCAGCCTCAGGCTGAACTGGCGATTGCCTTGAGCCATGCACAATTGCAGACCGATCGCGGCGATACCGATGGCGCACTGGTGACGCTGCAAGCCATGCATGAGCGGCACCCGCGCAGCGCACAGACCTTGCGCCAGTTGCAGCGGCTGTATCAGCAGCGGGGTGAGTGGTCGGCGGTGATTCGCTTGCTGCCGGAACTGCGCAAGGACAAAGTGCTGCCACCGGCTGAACTGGCCGAGCTGGAGCGTCGCGCCTGGGGTGAAAACCTGTCGTTGGCGGCGCAGCGTGAAGACGATGGCACGGTGGGTCTGCAATCGCTGAAACGCGCCTGGGAGCAGCTCACCGCGGCGCAGCGTCAAGAGCCGCCGCTGGTGTTGGCCTATGCTGAACAATTGCGTCAGCTGGGTGCTCAGGTCGAGGCGCAAGAAGTGCTGCGTACGGCCCTCAAACGCAAGTACGACAGCCATTTGGCGCGTCTCTACGGCTTGGTCCGTGGCAGCGACCCGGTACGCCAACTGCAAACCGCCGAAGGCTGGCTCAAGGAACACCCGGCCGATCCGAGTCTGCTGCTGACCCTGGGACGCCTGTGTCTGCAAGCCAGTCTGTGGGGCAAGGCGAGAGACTATCTGGAGAGCAGCTTGCAGTTGCAGCGCAATCCTGAGACCTGTGCGGAGCTGGCGCGCTTGCTGGCGCAGCTGGGCGATACCGAACGCAGCAATCAGTTGTTCCAGGAAGGTCTGGGTCTGCTGGATGAGCGCCTGCTGGCCGCGCCACTGCCGGTTTCCGCGCGCATCTGAAGTGACGAGGGAGGCGGCTCCCTCGTACATTCTTTTTAACTTCGTCGCGCGCTCGGTAAAAAGTCCTACGGTGCGTTACCCATATTCCTCTTGAACCTGTCGGGTTTTCCCTACACCTCTGGTGAACTGTCGGCAGGGCCTCGCCTTGAAAGGCTGACACGCTTTCCTCTACCGTAACCCTCTGTCTCTACTGTTACGGAAAAGCCATGTCGTTGGCCTGCTCACGCTCCTTGTTCTTCATGGCTTTCATTGCAGGAGCCTTTGCTCTGGGAGCTTCTTATTACCTTGAATACACGGTCGGTCTGACGCCGTGCAGCCTGTGCCTGGTGCAGCGCCTGTTCCTTACGCTGCTGTGCATTTGCTGTGGTGTGGCGGCGGTGCACGGCCCCCGGCGTGCCGGTCTTGGGCTCTACTGGCTGTGTGCGCTGGGCGCCAGCCTTGGCGGGACCACGGCAGCCTGGCGGCAAGTGTTGATTCAGAGTGATCCGCTGTTGCAGATGGTCAAATGCACACCCGCCGCCGAGCCGCTGTTCAGTGCCCTGCCGTGGGTGTGCGCCTTGCAACGGATGTTTAACGGCGGTGCCGACTGCGCGGAAATTTCCTGGACATTGTTTGACCTGAGCATTCCGGAGTGGAGCCTGTTGTTCTTTGTCGCGGTCTCGATACTCGCGGTGTACCAATTGTTGCGGCTGGCCTGGAATGCTCTACAACGCCCGTTCAGCGGCGAAGCGTCGCACCCGGTGCTGCTGAGGGATTAAACACTTGTATGAACTTTATCTCCTGCGTACCTTGAAGCCATAGGCGTGCGGGCATAATCTGGCCGGCACGTGTCATTGGAATTATGTTGCTCGATGACGCTCTGCCCGACCATCCCCACAAGCCAAAATCAGAAGCGGGACGCGGGTGTAGAGCAGCATGACCCACAAGGGAAGAGAGATCGCCATGCTCGAAAGTTGTCAGAATGCTCAGGAACGTTGGGGTGGAGTTCATCTGCTGATCGACCGCTGGTTACAGGAGCGTGAAGAACTGATCAGGGTCTATGACCTGCTCGGTGACAAGCCTGAGGCACTGTCGGAGAGCCGCAAGCCTTTGCTGGAATTCTGCGGTGTGCTGGTCGATTACGTCTCGGCCGGCCACTTCGAAATCTACGAACAGCTCACCGGCGAAGCCAAGGCGTTCAATGACAAGCGCGGCCTGGAACTCGCCGATACGATTTATCCACGTATCGATGTGATTACCGAGAAGCTGCTCGCCTTCAACGATCTGTGCGAAGAAGGCAAATGCGTTGCCGAGAAGTTCAAGGAGCTGGGCGGACTGCTGCACGAGCGCTTCGAGCTCGAAGACTGCCTGATTGAAGTGCTGCATAACGCGCACAAGGAAGAAGCGGCGGTTCAGGCCTGATCCGAACCCTGATCAAAAAAACGGTGCGCCCCAGGCGCACCGTTTTTTATTGCCTGCTCAATGGGTCGCGCCGCGCAATTCCACTTCGAACACCAAAGGCGTGAACGGCGCGATCAAGTCGCCGGCACCGTCGGCGCCATACGCCTGATCCGAAGGAATCACCAGTCGCCATTTGGCGCCCACCGGCATGTTCTGCAATGCGGTGCGCCAGCCGGCGATCACACTGTCTAGATTGAACCACTGTGGCTGAGTGTTCTGATCGAAGACAGTGCCGTCCGGCAGCCTGCCGATATACAGCACCTGCACTTTTCCGTCGGGGCCGGCCTTGGCGCCGGTGCCCGGAGCGAGCTCAGTCAGCAGGATGCCATCGGCCAGTTCCTTCACGCCGGGTCTGGCTTTTTCCGCGCTGAGAAAACGTTGCTCGTTTGCCATCGCCGCATCGCTTGAAGAGCGCGATGACTGTTCGGCATTTTGCGATTCATGTTCGGCCAGAATCTGTTCGATGCGCGCTTCACTCAATGCCAGTGGCTTACCCTGATAAGCCTGTTGCAGGCCTTCGATCAGCGCCTGGATCTGCAGCTGCGGGACCTCTTGGCGCAGGCGCTCACCGAGGCTGGCCCCGAGGCTGTAAGCCAGGTCGTGAGCATCGTTGGCCGTGGTTTTTTCAGTGGCGTGGGCCGCCGAAAAAACCAGGCAGAGGGTTAAAAAAAAGTAGCGCGACATCGGCACTCTCCGTCCTGAGATGCGCTGGATTATGCCAGCGCGAACGGCTGCAACGGTGAACTGCTTTTGTTTTCGCGCATGACATTTTCGCTTCGGTGCAACGCAACGGTTTCGATACTGTCAAGATGCCCTAGCGGCGGTATCAGCAGAGGTCTAGTATGAGCCGCACCCACGTCAGCCAGGAGGTAAACCATGTCGGCCACCAAGAAGCCTGTAAATACTCCGTTGCACTTACTCCAACAACTCTCGGGCAGCCTGCTCGAGCATTTGGAAAACGCTTGCTCCCAAGCCTTGGCTGATGCTGAAAAACTGCTCGCCAAACTGGAAAAGCAACGCGGCAAGGCGCAAGAAAAACTGCACAAGTCGCGCACCAAATTGCAGGATGCAGCCACCGCCGGTAAAGCCAAGGCACAGAACAAAGCCAAGGCCGCCGTGCAGGAGTTGGAAGAGCTGCTCGATGCCCTGAAGGATCGTCAGTCCGACACGCGCAGCTACATTCTGCAACTCAAGCGCGATGCCCAGGAAAGCCTGAAACTGGCCCAGGGTGTTGGCCGCGTGCAAGAAGCCGTGGGCAAAGTATTGTCCGCCCGTTCGGCCAAACCGGCGGCGGCACCGGCGAAGAAAGCCGTGGCCAAACCGGCTGCTGCCAAACCTGTAGCGAAGACGGCTGCGGCCAAGCCTGCTGCCAAGGCACCGGTGAAAGTGGCGGCAAAACCGACGGCTAAAACCGTGGCCAAACCGGCGGCGAAAAAACCGGCTGCTACAAGCGCTGCAAAACCCGCTGCCGCCAAGCCGGCCAGCAAAACTGTCGCGGCCAAGCCAGCGGCTAAACCCGCTGCTACCAAAGCAGCCCCGGCGAAAGCCGCAGCCGCCAAACCCGCCGCCAAAGCGGTCGCCAAACCCGCCGCAAAACCTGCTGCGAAAACCGCTGCGGCCAAGCCCGCTGCGAAACCTGCTGCCGCCAAACCGGCCGCAAAAGCAGCGGCAAAACCTGCTGCCAAGCCAGCCGCAAAACCCGCCGTGAAAGCAGCCGCGAAACCGGCAACCAAGCCCGCCGCGAAACCGGCCGCCGCGGCTAAACCAGCGACTGCCGCCAAGCCTGTTGCGGCAAAACCTGCCGCCAAGCCAGCAGCCAAGCCCGCCGCGAAGCCTGCCGTGAAAAAGCCGGCGGTTGCCAAGCCAGCAGCCGCCAAACCGGCTCCAGCCGGGAAGCCAGCCACTGCGGCGCCTTCGGCTTCGACCGCAGCACCGGCTCCCGCCGCCAACTCGACTACTGCCCCGGCGCCAGCGCCAGCCGCTGTGTCGGGCGTCAGCAGCACCCCGGCCAGCGCTTCCTAAGTGCCGGTCGCCGCGACGCGCAGCACTTGCAGCGCGTCGCGGTTCGGGCTGGCCGCAGCGCCGGCCAGGCCTTCAATCCAGGTCACTGAACCACTGGCGTTTCGCGCCCACCCCTGCGCCATCCCCTCAAGCCGCGACAGCAGCGCGCGTTCTGCCTCAAGTTCGAGTGATTTGATTTGCTCGCGCATGCCTTGCAACAGCGCATCTTCCAAGGCTGCGGCTTTCCATTGCAGGCGCACTGCACGCAGTGGCTGCACGACGTCGCGATCCCAGGGCTCGGTCAGCGCCTGAAGCTGGCGCACGCGTTGTTCATCGCAAGCGACCCCACGGTGTTCCAGCCACAAGCCGCACAACAGCAGGCAGACGTTGGCCCCCGCCGTTTGCAGTTGCAGGCAGGCATTTTCGACGCCCGGTCGGGCGTAGACATTCAGGGCAAAGCTCCACAGGTCAGAGGACATCGTGCTACTCGCGCCAGTTGTGAGCGAAGCTGGTAGACTCCGCCGCCATTATGATCCGACTTCAGAACCTGACTTTACAGCGTGGCCCGCAACGTCTGCTAGAAGACGCCGAGCTGACCCTGCACGCCGGCCACAAAGCCGGCCTCATCGGCGCCAACGGTGCCGGCAAATCCAGCCTGTTCGCCTTGCTGCGCGGCGAGTTGCATCCGGATTCGGGCGACTGCCTGCTGCCGGCCGACTGGCGCATTGCGCACATGCGCCAGGAGGTTGACACCCTCGAGCGCCTGGCGGTCGACTATGTGCTCGATGGCGACCTGCGACTGCGCGAGGTGCAACGCGACCTCGCTGCCGCCGAGCAGGCCCACGACGGCACCGCACTGGCCCGTCTGCACGCCGAACTCGACAGCGCCGACGGCTACACCGCCGACGCGCGAGCGCGCAAGCTGCTCGCCGGGCTTGGATTCACCAACGAGCAGATGGACCGTCAGGTCGGCGATTTCTCCGGTGGCTGGCGGATGCGTCTGAACCTGGCGCAAGCCTTGATGTGCCCCTCGGACCTGTTGCTGCTCGACGAACCGACCAACCACCTCGACCTCGATGCGATCATCTGGCTCGAAGACTGGCTGAAAAACTATCCGGGCACCTTGCTGCTGATTTCCCACGACCGCGACTTCCTCGACGAAGTCGTCGACCACGTGGCGCATGTCGATCAACGCAAACTGACGCTCTACCGTGGCGGCTACACCGCGTTCGAACGCGCCCGTGCCGAGCGTCTGGCCCAGCAGCAACAGGCCTACGAGAAGCAGCAGGCGCAACGTGCGCACATGGAAAGTTACATCGCCCGCTTCAAGGCTCAGGCGACCAAGGCCCGTCAGGCGCAGAGCCGGATCAAGGCACTTGAGCGCATGGAAGAGCTGTCGGCGGCCCACGTCGATTCGCCGTTCGATTTCGTCTTCCGCGAGTCGACGAAAATCTCCAGTCCGCTGATCGATCTGTCCGATGCGCGCCTGGGCTACGGCGACAAAACCATCCTGGAGAAGGTCAAGCTGCAACTGACCCCGGGTGCACGGATTGGCCTGCTCGGGCCGAACGGTGCGGGTAAGTCGACGCTGATCAAGAACCTCGCCGGCGAGCTGGAACCGCTGGCCGGGCGCCTGACCCGTGGCGAGAACACCGTGGTCGGCTATTTCGCCCAGCATCAACTCGACTCGCTCGATTCCAAGGCCAGCCCGTTGCTGCACTTGCAGCGTCTGGCGCCGGGCGAGCGTGAGCAGACCCTGCGCGATTTTCTCGGTGGCTTTGACTTCCGTGGCGCGCGCATCGATGAGCCGGTGCTGAATTTCTCCGGTGGCGAGAAGGCGCGTCTGGCCCTTGCGTTGATCGCCTGGGAACGGCCGAACCTGCTGCTGCTCGACGAACCGACCAACCACCTTGACCTGGAAATGCGCCTGGCGCTGACCATGGCGTTGCAGGAATTCAGCGGCGCGGTGCTGGTGGTGTCCCACGATCGGCATTTGCTCAAGAGCACCACCGATAACTTCTATCTGGTCGCCGATGGCAAGGTCGAAGAATTCGATGGCGATCTGGAAGACTACGCACGCTGGCTGGTGGAATACCGTCAGCGCAATGCGCCGGTCAGCAACACGCCGGTCAACCCGGACAAGACCGACAAGAAAGCTCAGCGTCAGGCAGCAGCAGCGTTGCGCCAACAACTCGCCCCGCATAAACGCGAGGCCGACAAGCTTGAAGCCGAACTGGGCAAGCTCCACGAAAAACTCGCCAAGGTCGATGCCAGCCTTGGCGACAGCGATATCTACGAACCGGCGCGCAAGAACGAATTGCGTGATCTGCTGGCCGAGCAGGCCAGGCTGAAGATTCGTGAAGCCGAGCTGGAAGAGGCGTGGATGCAAGCGCTGGAGACGCTGGAAAGCATGCAGGCGGAGCTGGAGGCGTTGTCCTGATGGAAGCCTTCAAGCTGCCGCTGCCAGCGATGTGGGTCGAGCCGATCTGGCTCGGTGTGCAGATTTTGTTGATCCTGCTGGCGGGCTACCTCGCCCAGCGCTTCGTCGCCAGAGTCCTGACCGGCCTGGGCCAGCGCTATTCGTTCCCGCCGCAGCTGCTGATGCCGCTGCGTGGCGTGCTGCGCTGGTTGATCATGGGCAGCGCGCTGATCTTCGTGCTGGAACGTCTCGGGGTGTCGGCGACGGTGCTGTGGACTGCCTTGTCGGGGTTCGTCGCGGTGGCGGCGGTGGCGTTCTTCGCGATGTGGAGCGTGCTGTCGAACCTGCTCTGTGCGGTTCTGATCTTCACCGTCGGGCCGTTTCGCCTGGGCGACGTGGTCGAACTGGTGGACACCACGGACAAGCCGGGCGTGAAAGGGCGAGTGGTGGCGATCAATCTGCTCTACACCACGTTGATCGAGGCGGAAGAGCTGGGCACGGGTAGCGCGATGGTGCAGGTGCCGAACAGCTTGTTCTTCCAGCGTTCGGTGCGGCGCTGGCGCGGGACGGATGTGTTTCCGTCGAGTGGCTTCGAGAAGTAATTTCGTGGCGTCAGTTCCGACGCCTTCGTCGGAACGCCGCCCGGAGCAGGCTCGCTCCCACATTTGAAATGCGTTTTCCTGTGGGAGATTCTATGGTTGTCATCAAGCCATAACTCCCCCTTTCGATTGGTATTCGCTCTGGTTTTTCATCAGGGCGAACGCTATTCGAGCAAGTTTACGGCCGAGCATCACCAGCACCTGTGTAGTCGCTTTTCCGCAACTGAGATGATGGTTGTAGAACTCTTTCCAGGCATTTGATCGGCAGGCTGACATGGCGGCGTTATGCAGTAATCGACGTACCTCCGAGCATCCTCGCTTGGTTAAATATCTACGGCCATTTTTTTGACCCGAGTCACTCACTCTCAGGTCCATGCCTAAGAACGCTATATAAGAGTCCCCGCTGGTAAAGTCGCCTCGGTTGTATGCCATGACCAAAGCAGTTGCAGTTAGAAAACCTATACCTTCGATGGCTTGGCATCTGGCAACCTCTTCCAGTAAACCAGCTTCACGCAAGACATCCTTGAGCTGCTTCTGAACTAGCAAGTCCAGCCGATCTATAGACTTTATGAAAGTTGCGAACACGCCTTTCAAACTGGCGTCATTTGCCCAGCTCTGGGTCAGGCTGGTTTTGGCCCGTATCAGCGAAGCTCTGCGTCGTAAAAGGCTTTGCAGCTTGCCGTAGACTGCCGGAGGTGGGGTCCAAGGGCGTAAATCTTCGCCTTCGTTTTT
>NZ_JABWQS010000049.1:0-41273 GCF_014268545.1 Pseudomonas sp. SWRI81 | reverse complement strand
TTGCCGTTTCGGTGGCCACCTCGGCATTGGTTTTCAGCTTGTTCAGCTCTTCCCCGGCCCGCTCGATTTTCGCTCGCGATAGCGGTTTCCAATCCTGTAACTATTAACCCGCACGAAAAATCAGATGATCTTCCCAGTCATCCTCCGGCACGCTGCCTTCGGCAAGCATGCGTCCGGACTGGGAAATCCGCTCATGGTGCACCGCGTCGCGGTCGCCACACACCAGGTGATGCCATAACGGCAGGTCCTTGCCCTCGCTGACCAGACGGTAACCGCAGGTCGGCGGCAGCCATTTGAATTCTTCAGCCTGCCCCGGGGTGAGCTGGATGCAATCCGGAACAAACTGCATGCGGTTCGGATAATCGCTGCACTGGCAGGTTTTCAGGTCCAGCAGTTTGCAGGCGATGCGCGTGTAATAGACGCTGTTGTCTTCCTCATCCTCAAGTTTTTGCAGGCAGCACAGACCACAGCCGTCGCACAGCGATTCCCATTCCTCGTGGTCGAGTTGATCGAGGGTTTTACGTATCCAGAACGGTTCGACTTTGGCGGCCATGGCTCAAGCATCAACATCAGGTGGTGAAAAGGCCGCCAGTCTAGTGCCAGCGAACGCGGGGGCCAAGCGTTGGCGACTGTCGGTAAATCCGCTTGTCAGCCCCGGCGCCGCCCAGTAGGGTTTTTCGACGAACTTCTTATCCAACCGTTGCAAGGAATCCGTGCATGAGTGCCAACCCTCGCGTTGCCGATTACGCCATTCACCCGCAGTTCACTGACCGCTGGTCGCCACGTGCCTTCACCGGCGAAGCGATCGAGCAAGAGACCCTGCTGAGCTTCTTCGAAGCCGCGCGCTGGGCGCCGTCGGCGTACAACTCGCAACCGTGGCGCTTTCTCTACGCACGTCGCGATACACCGAACTGGGAACGCTATCTAGGTATGCTCAATGAGTTCAACCGCAGCTGGGCGCAGCACGCCTCGGCGCTGGTGATCGTCATTTCCAAAACCACCTTCACCGCACCGGGCGCGACCGAAGAAACCCCGGCACTGTGGAGCACGTTCGATACCGGTTCGGCGTGGGGCCATCTGGCGCTGCAAGCGAGCCTCAGCGGCTGGCACACCCATGGCATGGCCGGTTTCGATCAGGAGTTGACCCGCCAGGAACTGAACATTCCCCAGGAGTACGCCCTGCACGCAATGGTGGCGGTGGGCAAAGTGGGTGACAAGGCAACGCTGGCGGAGTACCTGCAAGCCCGTGAAACGCCCAGCCCGCGTCGTCCGTTGAGCGAACTGGTGGCGGAAGGCGATTTCACCCTCTGAGCCACAATGCAAAGCAAATGTGGGAGCGGGCTTGCTCGCGAAGGCGCCGTTCCAGACAGCACAAGTCTCAAGGAAGAGACAAAAAGCAAAAATCCAGCTTCACAAAACAAACAACGCCTTTATATTCAATAACTTAGCGATATGGCACAGTTCTCGCTAAGCCCTCTCCACACCCGTTCCACCCACAAAAATAACAATTCTGGAGAGACACACCATGAGTGTGATCATTGCCTTGGCAGCCCTGGCGCTGCTGATGCTGGCCGCCTACCGTGGCTACAGCGTTATCCTCTTCGCCCCGATTGCCGCCCTCGGCGCGGTCCTGCTCACCGACCCGTCCGCCGTGGCGCCCGCCTTCACCGGGGTGTTCATGGAAAAAATGGTCGGCTTCATCAAGCTGTACTTTCCGGTGTTCCTGCTCGGTGCGGTGTTCGGCAAGCTGATCGAACTGTCTGGCTTCTCGCGCTCGATCGTCGCCGCCGCCATTCGCGTGCTCGGCACCCGGCAAGCGATGCTGGTGATTGTGCTGGTCTGCGCCGTGCTCACCTACGGTGGCGTCTCGCTGTTTGTGGTGGTGTTTGCGGTGTACCCGTTTGCCGCCGAGATGTTCCGCCAGAGTAATATCCCCAAGCGCCTGATCCCCGCGACCATCGCCCTCGGCGCGTTTTCCTTCACCATGGACGCCCTGCCCGGTACGCCGCAGATCCAGAACATCATCCCCAGCACGTTCTTCAACACCACCGCCTGGGCGGCACCGTGGCTGGGCGTGATCGGCACGATTTTCGTGTTCTGCGCCGGCATGCTGTTTCTGCAACGCCAGCGCAACAAGGCACAACGTGCGGGCGAAGGTTACGGCACCGAGCTGCGCAACGAACCGGAAACCGCTGAAGACCTGCAACTGCCAAATCCGTGGATCGCCCTCTCGCCGTTGCTGGCGGTGGGCATCATGAATCTGCTGTTCACCCAGTGGATTCCGCAGTGGTACGGCAAGACCCACAGCCTCGCGCTGCCGGGCATGAGCGCACCGGTGACCACGGAAATCGCCAAGCTCACCGCCATCTGGGCAGTGCAGGCCGCATTGCTGGTCGGCATCCTCATGGTGCTTGCGTTCGGCTTCAAGGCGATTCGCGCCAAACTCGCCGAGGGCAGCAAAAGTGCGGTCAGCGGCGCATTGCTGGCGGCGATGAACACCGCGTCCGAATACGGTTTCGGCGCGGTGATCGCCTCGCTGCCAGGCTTTCTGGTGTTGGCCGACTGGCTCAAGCAAATTCCCGATCCGCTGGTCAACGAAGCGATTACTGTGACGCTGCTGGCCGGCATCACCGGCTCGGCGTCGGGCGGCATGAGCATTGCGCTGGCAGCGATGTCCGAGCAGTTCATCAGCGCGGCCCACGCAGCCAATATTCCGCTGGAAGTGCTGCACCGCGTGGCCGCGATGGCCAGTGGCGGCATGGACACCCTGCCGCACAACGGCGCGGTGATTACCCTGCTGGCGGTGACCGGCCTGACACACCGCGAAGCCTATAAAGACATTTTCTGTATTACGCTGATCAAGACCCTCGCGGTTTTCGTTGTGATCGGCACCTTCTACGCCACTGGCATTGTGTGAGGTATTCATGACCCTTCTTTCGGGCAAGACCGCATTGGTTACCGGCTCCACCAGCGGCATCGGCCTGGGCATCGCCCTGAGCCTGGCCAAGGCCGGCGCCAACCTGATCCTCAATGGCTTTGGCGATGCGTCGAAAGTGATCGCCGAGGTCGGCCAGTACGGCGGCAAGGTCGGTCATCATCCGGCGGATGTGAGTGATCCGGCGCAGATCGCCGACATGGTTGCCTACGCTGAACGCGACTTTGGCGGCGTCGATATTCTGGTCAATAACGCCGGCATTCAACATGTCGCGCCGGTGGAAGAGTTCCCGATCGAGCGCTGGGACTCGATCATCGCGATCAACCTGTCTTCGGTGTTTCACAGCACCCGGCTGAGCCTGCCGGGGATGCGCGCCAAAGGCTGGGGCCGGGTCATCAACATCGCGTCCGTGCACGGTCAGGTCGGTTCGACCGGCAAAGCCGCCTACGTGGCCGCCAAACACGGAGTGATCGGCCTGACCAAAGTGGTTGGCCTGGAAACGGCGACCAGCAATGTCACCTGCAATGCCATTTGCCCGGGCTGGGTGCTGACGCCGCTGGTGCAAAAACAGATCGATGATCGCGCGGCCAAAGGTGTCGATCCGCAGCAGGCGCAGCATGACCTGCTGGCCGAGAAGCAGCCGTCGCTGGAGTTCGTCACGCCTGATCATCTGGGCGAGCTGGTGTTGTTCCTGTGCAGCGAGGCTGGCTGCCAGGTGCGCGGGGCGGCGTGGAATATTGACGGTGGGTGGCTCGCGCAGTAACCGCGCCCCCCTGTAGGAGTGAGCCTGCTCGCGAAAGCGGTTTGCCAGGCACCGTCGCGGCGACTGACACAACGCATTCGGCGGAACGCCGCCCGGAACAGGCTCACTTCCACAAAGAGCAATGCGTAATCTGATAAAAAGAGGCAACCCATGTCCGACATCCTCTGGCAACCCGATGCCAACCGTATCGCCCGTTCGCGCATGGACGCGTTCCGGCGCTTTATCAATCAGCGTCATTCGTTGCACCTTGCCGACTACCCTGCCCTGCATCAATGGAGCATCGATCAGCGCGAAGCGTTCTGGCAGGCGATCGTCGATTTCTTTGCTATTCACTTTCATACGCAAGCCGACGCCGTGCTGCGCGAAGGCGCCCACATGCCCAGCGCCGAATGGTTTCCCGGCGCAACACTGAATTTTGCCGAGCATTTGCTGCGTCGTCGCGACGATGCCGTCGCCGTGGTCGCGGTTGCGGAAAGCGGTCAACGCGAACAGTTGACCTGGGATGAACTGGCCCGCCAGGTCGGCGGGTTCCAGGCCAGTCTGCAAGCGGCCGGCGTCGGTCTCGGCGACCGGGTGGCGGCGTGCATGCCCAACACTTGGCAGACGCTGGTGGCAATGCTTGCAACCACCAGCCTCGGCGCGATCTGGTCGTGCTCGTCGCCGGACTTCGGCACCCAAGGGGTGATTGATCGCTTCGGCCAGATCAAGCCCAAGGTGCTGATCACCTGCGCAGGGGTTCGCTATGCCGGCAAGGACATCGACCAGACGAGCAAGCTCAATGAAATCCTCGCGCGACTGCCTTCGCTGCAACAATTGATCGTCGTGCCTTATGCGCGGCCGCAGGCCCGCAGCGACGACTATCGCACGTCGGCCAACGTCACGTTGTGGGACGATTTTTATCAGCCCGGCGCAATCCCCCACTTCGTCCCGGTGCCGTTCGCGCATCCGCTTTACGTGCTGTACTCCAGCGGCACCACGGGCGTGCCCAAATGCATCGTCCACAGCACCGGCGGCGTGTTGTTGCAGCACGTCAAGGAACACGGTTTGCACGTCGATCTCAGTGCCGGTGACCGCTTGTTCTACTACACCACCTGCGGCTGGATGATGTGGAACTGGCTGGTCTCGGCCCTCGCGGTCGGCAGCGCCGTGGTGCTGTATGACGGTTCGCCGTTTCACCCAGGGCCGGAACGTTTGCTTGAACTGCTCGAAGATGAGCGCATCAGCGTATTCGGCACCAGTCCGAAATACCTCGCGACGCTGGAAAGCAGCGGCGTCAAACCGCGACAAAGCCATGACCTGAGCAGCCTGAAAACCCTGCTCTGCACCGGCTCGGCGTTGTCGCCACAGAGCTATGACTTCGTCTATCGCGACGTCAAGGCCGACGTCTGCCTGGCCTCGATGTCCGGCGGTACCGACATCGTTTCCTGCTTCGTCAATGGCAACCCGCTGTCGCCGGTAAGGCGCGGCGCGATCATGGGCAAAAGCCTGGGAATGGCGGTTGAAGTATGGAACGACGCCGGTCAGCCGGTGATCGGCGAAAAAGGCGAGCTGGTGTGTACCCGGCATTTCCCGGCGATCCCCATCGGCCTGTGGAATGATGCTGATGGAGAAAAACTGCGCAAATCCTATTTCAGTCTGTTTCCCGGCGTCTGGGCGCAAGGCGATTACGCCGAGCAATTGCCCGACGGCGCGATGATGATTCACGGCCGCTCCGACGCGGTGCTCAATCCCGGTGGCGTGCGCATCGGCACGGCGGAGATCTATCGACAGGTGGAAAAAATCAGCGAGGTGCTGGACTGTGTGGCTATCGGTCAGCAATGGCAGGATGACGTTCGGGTGGTGTTGTTTGTGCGCCTCAAGGACGGTGTGGCACTGGATGAAACGCTGCAACAGCGGATCTGCCAGATGATTCGCGCCAACACCACCCCAAGGCATGTGCCGGCGAAAATCGTCGAGGTCACGGATATACCGCGCACCCTCAGCGGCAAAATCGTCGAGCTGGCCGTGAGGAATATAGTGCATGGGGAGCCGGTAAAAAATACCGACGCCCTGGCCAATCCCGAAGCGCTCGAGCAGTTTCAGGATCGGCCGGAGTTGGCGGTTTGACCGGTCAAGGGGCAGGCGTCAACTCAACACCGGAGTCATCACACCGGTTTGTTCAACGTGATGAGCACTGGCTCGACAATGGCCTTGCCACCACTGGCACCCAGGGCACTGGTAATGACTGCCATGTTGCGGTCAAAGCCGGCTTTGTCAGTGCAAAGCTGGCTCAGCAACGAGGTCGCCACCGCCAGGGAATCGGCATTGGCAAACGCTTTGGACGGCGCGTGACAGACCGTGCTGTCCTGCGCGACCGGCAGGCAGCCCGCGGCAATATTGAGCAGCGCAGCGACATCGAGTCGCTGCCCGGTTTCAGCATCGCTCAGCGCATCGGTGGCATAGCCGATATCATCGGTTTGCGCGCTGGCATGAAACAGCTCATGGATCAGGTCATCGGCGACCACGTCATGGTTGAAGCCCAGGCTGACAAAGTGTCTGTTAAGGTTTTTTGTATAGACTTCGACGAAGGCTATATCAGCCCCTTCGCTGGCCCGCGCGCTTTTCCAGCGCGCATAACCGTCCACGTCAAATGCTGCGATCGTGCTGTTTTCCTTGAGGGTATCGAGCAGAATGTTACTCAAGGAAAAACCTGCGAAATCGAAACGGATCAAGCGTAGGTAGTTTACCAGTCGATCAATGGCGACCGATGAGGTATCGCCGAACAACGTTTTCATCAACAGATCGCAATCGCGCTTGATGTCATGCCGAGCGATGGCCTCGATCGCGTTATCGATTTTCACTCGGGCACGAGGCAGACTCTGCTCGATGAACTTGCGCGTATAGCTCTCTGGCAAGGTCTTTGGCATGTTAGGCAAACGCAGCGCAGCGTTATAGGAAAAGCCATCCAGCGGTTTGCCCCACGGGTTGCCACGACGATTCAAGGCGTACCATTTGTTGTCTCGGCGAGCGGCCAGCACAGCAACGGCGTCGCTCGCCGAGCCGCGTGGGCGCCAGCTACCGAGCCCCACTTGCGCGCCGCCGACGCTATCGATCAAATCATAGGACTGCCGGCGCCCAGTGAGCGTGTGCAATTGTCTGTTCGCCTTGGCGATAATGTCGTGGGTGTTTTTGTTGAACCGCAGCAGACCTTTGTGCGCCAGTTTTGCGCCGGATTGTAGACCCGAAGGTACGCCGTCGAGCGGATTGAACAAAGAAATTGCCGACGTGAAGGCCAGTTTGGTGAATCGCGCAGCTTTCGATGTCGTGGATATGGCCTTGGCCGAAACACTCAACGCTTTCGAACTGGCCCCAGCCACCGTTCCCACCAGTCCGATACCATCCATCAAACAGCCGTAGATCCCATCGACCACCTTGTTATGCTCACCGGACGCAATGTCCTCGATGCACTTTTTGAACGGCACCACCAGGTCGATGAAATAGGTGAGTAATCGCTCGCCTTCCTCCTGAGACTCCTCAAGCGGCGTTGGGATACGGACCAGCTCGCGCAGCTCCTGAGCATTGAGGAACGGTCGATACCTGACAATGAAATCGGCGATACGGGCAACCTCCGGAGCGTTGAACCGTGCATAAAATCCTTGCCTGAGCGCCGTCGCAGCAGCGGGCTCTTCCAGTGCGCCAAAATAATCGATGATCCCCATACTGCTGGAGACCGCGGAATCTTGGGCAACTGCATGAGTATGGCACTTCACGTTCAGTGGCAGTTCTTGCAGATGAGTCACTTCAAATTGAGTGGTCAGACTGGCAGCACGGCTCATTCTCGAACGTTGTTCGAGTTTGCGCTCGCGGATGATCAACGCACCCAAGGCATCGTTCTTGCGCAATTCCCCTCGGGATGTGAACAGCTCATAACAAATAAAGGCATTGTTGTAAGACGTGCACATCACCAAGCCAAACCGCCCGGTGGCAGCATCCCGGCTCTGTTGTGTTTCCTTGTCAAAGTCAATATTGAGCGGGCCGTGAATGAGAAGCCTGGTGGTGTAAATCGCCGATTCACGCACGGTGAAAAAGTCGATCCGGCCATTTATGAAGGCTTGTAAATCCGCTGAAGGCATTTGGGCCAGCGCGAGTTTCACCGTCGACGACATGGCACTGTTGAGATCCTTGAAATGCACCGCCAACTGCCGATCCATTTCGTCGTCACAGGATTTGAGTTTCAGTAGCGCTGGATAGCGTGTGTAAAGGCTGATACCCGACGGGTTGTAATTGATCGCCGGACGGGCTATTCCGTTGGTGACCAGGCGAACCGTGCGCCTGTCCCACTTGCCGGTGACGAGGTCACCTGATTGATGCAGGTCCACCATGGACATGACCTGTTGCCCGCCGCTCTCGGACAATGCTTTTTCGTCCAGCGTATCGCAGCCTGGCGCGGCGACTTTCAACGCTGCGCGGGCGATGCCTGCACGGCTGGGCAGCGCGGTCGAAAAGGCCCGGGCGATCTGGGTGAATTTTTCGGTGTGCTGTTCGAAGGCCTCAATTGCCCGTCGTGTGGTCGATTCCTCTGCCTGATCAAGCTCACCCGGGGTGACGACCTGATTGAGCAGCGCCCAATCGACAATCGGGTCAATCATTGCCAGATCGCGCAAATGCTTTTGCGAGTCACTGACCGGCTGCAAATCGGCATAAGCCATTATCTGCGAGTAGGTCAAGACGCGTGCTGCGCCGGTTTTCACCGCCTCGACCAGCACCACGGCGCGACAGAAGTTGATCCATGCGATCGATCCCATGAGAACAGACGCCGGGATGTCCCTGACGATAAACTCTGGCGCCGTGCGCGCGAGCAACAGGTGGGTGGCCAAAGGAACTAAACGGGCATCCACCTTCAGTCGGGTTCGTAGAAACGTCGTCAGTTCCTCGAGTACAACCGAAGGATGCCGGTCAACATAAGTGGCTGCATACAACTCGAACCCAGCGATCTTCCTGCGTTGACAAAAGTTTTCGATGGCCGGATCCAGATCGAGCAACAGCGCCGTCAACAACAGCTGTGGAAGAACCTGTTCGCCAATAGGTTCGCCCGCTTGGCCACCGAGCCACCCCAGTTCTTTCAAATACTTTTCAGCCAGTATGCAGGCAACCGGGTAGTTGACATATTCGTTGATTCGCTGGGCTGCGTTCTCATGCGATACCGGCGCATTACCCGTAACGTTATACAGCGCCGTCAGGAGACTTTTCCCCGGAAGAAGTTTGGCGGTCGCTTGGCCAATGGCTGAAAACTGTTCCTCGGACAGCGTGGCCAGCTTTTGACCGCTCGCTGCAAAATGTTCCCAATAATTGGCCGGCTCCTTGACCGCAGGATCAAACTTTAACAACTCGAGCAAGTTGCTGATTTTTGCGGGTGTGTCAGGGATATCTATCTCGTGAAACTTGAACCACTGATCCATCGTAATGTCCAGATCAGCCCATATATACCCGCGCGCCGCCTCGGCGAAATCAGCGATCAGCTTCAGATCATCCACCGTCGAGCGACTGTATTTAAAATGACCCGCAGCGACCAGATCAACCCAGCCGGCGGTGCCATACACTTCCATTTTGCCGTCAGCGGACACCCGCACAAGGCCGTTATGCTGACTGGCGCGCTCCTGGGAAAGTGCGCTGTTGACCGGACTGCTTTCAAGTAATTGATTGAGCAGGCGCATGCCGGGGTTATAAATTTCGTACAGTGACGAACCTTCCTGCAACTCCAGTTCGTGGGCATACCAGTTGACGACTTCATCAGCAGAATACTGACTCACAGCCTGCTCCAACTGCGCAATCATCAGCTGCCGCTCAGCGGCATCGGCTGCAGTTCTTAGTTTAAAACTGGCAACTACGACATGGTCCGACCAGATCACTTTATTTCTTTCTGCAAAACTCATTAAACAACCTCATCAATCGGTTACGCTGACCATTCAGCTTGATGACGTTGTACGACCGCAATACTTTATACTCCACACTTAAAATATTAAATGCTATTACTGCCAGCAAACTAATGATTGATTTTCAATCCATCAAACCCCACTCCCCCGCCTTCGGCTCATCGGGGTTTTTTATTTCCGTGGCGAACTTTATGCGCAACTTTAGATTATTCACCGAGTCGGCATGTTTTAACGCTTCCTCTTCACTGATGTCACCCTGTGACACCAAGGTGAACAAAGCGCCATCAAAGGTTTGCATACCAAGCTCCGCGGACTTTTCCATCATCGATTTGAGCTCTCCGAACTCACCTCGCCGAACCAGATCGGCGATGGTCGGCGTGCCCAGCAGCACCTCGACAGCCGCCCTTCTCTGACCGTCGAGGGTGCGCACCAGTCGCTGCGAGATAAAGGCTTTCAAGTTATTACCCAAGGCGTGCAACAGCTGCGGACGACGTTCTTCGGGAAACAGATTGATGATCCGGTCCAGCGCCTGATTGGCGTTGTTGGCGTGCAGCGTCGATAACACCAGGTGGCCGGTTTCCGCGAAGGCCAAGGCATGTTCCATGGTTTCGCGGTCACGGATCTCGCCGATCAGGACTACATCCGGCGCTTGGCGCAGGGTGTTTTTCAACGCGGCGTGAAAACTGCGAGTATCGACGCCGACCTCACGCTGATTGACGATCGAGAGTTGATGCCGATGGATGTACTCGATCGGATCTTCAATCGTCACAATGTGCCCGGCGCTGTGACGGTTACGGTGATCGATCAATGCCGCCAGCGAGGTCGATTTACCCGAATCGGTGGCGCCGACGAACAGGATCAGGCCCTGCTTGAGCATGACGGTTTCACGCAGTACCGGGGGCAACTTGAGGTCTTCGAAGCGTGGAATATCAAGCTTCACGTTGCGAATCACGATGGATACGTCGTTGCGTTGCTTGAACACGTTGACCCGAAAGCGGCCAATACCGGCCAGCGAAATGGCCAGGTTCATTTCCAGCTCACGGTCGAACACCTGGCGCTGCTCGGCATCCATCAGGGCGTTGGCAATGGCTGCCACTTCACCGGGTTTGAACGGCTGCTCGCTCAACGCTGTCAATACGCCTTGAAACCGCGCACTGGGTGGCGCTCCCGTGGACAGGAACAGGTCCGAGCCATGCTGGTTGGCCAGCCGTGTTAACAGCACATCGATTTCCATGGTCAAATTCACCCACCGGCTTGAATATTCAGACATGGCCCGCTGCTGTGGCGCAGCGGTACATTGAGCGTCTACCCTCTCGAAGAATAGTAGACGCCGCCTCACCGAACGACGCTCAGGATCGACGCAATGAACGCTGTACCCGGCAACGACGACGCCCAGACTCTGATCGCGCGCACCGACTGGAGCAACACCGCACTGGGTGCCGCCAGTCAGTGGCCGCAGAGCCTGCGCACCGCGGTGGACATCGTGATTCACTCGCCAATGCCGATGCTGTTGTTGTGGGGACCGCAGCTCACGCAGATCTACAACGACGGCTTCGCCATGCTGGCCGGCAGCAAGCACCCGCATGCTTTCGGACAACCGGCACACCAGATGTGGCCGGAACTCAGAGCCTTTACCGACCCGGTCTACAGCGCCGTCCTGCAAGGTCAGGTGCGTACCTACAGCGAACGCCGCTTCACCCTGCAGCGCGATGGCCAGGAATCCGACGTCTGGCTGGATCTGACCTACAGCCCGATCCGGGATGAAACAGCGCTAGTGGCGGGCATCCTCGTCACCGCCATTGAAACCAATGAACGCCGACGCATTGCCCTGGAGTTGCAGCAGCGCTCCGAAGAAAGCCTCAAGGCTCAGCACGAGTCCGAAGAGCGCCTGCAGCTGGCCCTGGCCGCCACCGACGCAGTCGGCACCTGGGACTGGAACATTGCTGAAGACCGGTTTATCGCCGACGCGCATTTCGCCCAATTGCACGGTGTCGATCCGGCCCTGGCCAGCCAGTTGCCGATCAGCGATTACCTGCAAGGCGTCCATCCGGAAGACCGGGCGATGGTCGCGCGCGGCATCAAGCACTGCATCACCCACGGCACCGAATACGCCGAGGAGTATCGCCTGCTGCAACCCGATGGCGAGTTGCGCTGGGCGTTTGCCCGCGGCCGCTGCTACAAGGATGACCATGGCCGGCCGACGCGCTTTCTCGGCGCGGCGCTGGACCTGACCGAGCGCAAACACACCGAGCAGGCCTTGCGCCAGAGCCAGACCGAGCTGCAACTGATCATTAACGCCATGCCGATCCTGATCAGTTACGTCGACCGCGAAGAACGTTTTCGCCTCAACAACGCCGCTTACCTGGACTGGTACGGTCTGACACCGCAAGAACTCTATGGCCGTACGATCCGCGAAGTAATCGGCGAAGAAGCCTACTTTCTGCGCGCGCCGTACATCGCCGAGGCGCTCGCCGGCCGGTCCTGTTCATTCAGCCTCTACACAACGCACCGTGACGGCAGCAACCGCCATGCCTTGATGAACTACCTGCCGCGCCACGGCGCCGATGGTGCGGTCAATGGGTTCTACATCTTTGTGATCGATGAAACCGAACGCAAGAAAACCGAAGAAGCCCTGCGCAACCTCAACGAAACCCTGGAAGAGCGCGTCAGCGCCCGCACCGAACAATTGGCCCAGGCCAACCAGCGCCTGCAGAACGAGATGTTCGAGCGTGAGCGCGCCGAGGACGCCTTGCGCCACGCGCAAAAAATGGAAGCGGTCGGCCAGCTCACCGGCGGCATCGCCCATGACTTCAACAACATGCTCACGGGGATCATCGGCAGCCTCGACCTGATGCAGCGCTACATTGCCGACGGTCGCGCCAATGAGATCGGACGGTTCACCGAAGCCGCCGTGTCCTCCGCCAACCGTGCCGCAGCCTTGACTCATCGTCTGCTGGCCTTTTCCCGTCGCCAGTCGCTGGATCGCAAGACCCTGGACGTCAACGAACTGATTCACTCGCTGGAAGATCTGATTCGCCGGACCAAGGGCGATCCGATCGAACTTAAATTGCGCCTGGCCGACAGTGTATGGCCGGTCAGCACCGACGTCAGTCAACTGGAAAACGCCCTGCTCAATCTGGTGATCAACGCGCGCGATGCGATGCCCAACGGGGGCGAGTTGCTGATCGAGACCGCCAACGTCTACCTCGACGGCAACGACATCACCACGCTTGAGCCGGTCAAGGCCGGCGACTATCTGATGCTGGCGGTCAGCGACAACGGCACCGGGATGACCCCCTCCGTACGCGCCAAGGCCTTCGACCCGTTCTTCACCACCAAGCCCATCGGCCAGGGCACAGGGCTCGGGCTGTCGATGATCTACGGTTTTGCCCAGCAATCGGGCGGCCATGTCAGCCTCGACAGCTTGCCCGACCAAGGCACCTGTGTGCGCCTGTACTTACCGCGCCTGTACCTGCAAATGCCGGAGCAGGCACCTGTCGAGACGATCACTGCGCCTTGCACGGCGACGTCCGGGGAAACCGTCGTGGTGGTCGAAGACGATCCGGCCGTGCGCATGTTGGTGCTGGATTTGCTCAAGCAACTGGGTTACCGGGCGTACGAAGCGGTCGACGCCACCGCTGCGCTGGCGCTGCTGGACACCATTGCCCAAGTGGACCTGCTGGTCACCGATGTAGGTTTGCCGGGCATGAACGGTCGACAGCTGGCGGAAATCGCGCGGCAGCAGCGCCCTGGCCTGAAAGTATTGTTCATGACCGGTTATGCGCAGATCGCCGCGGAACGCCAGGGCTTTCTCGAAGAGGGCATGGACATGGTCGCCAAACCCTTTGCGCTGGAACGCCTGGCGAGCAAGATCCGCACGATGATCAACCCGACGGCGTGACTTGAGGCATAATCCCGCGCCCCGCCGTCACCCCGTTATCAGGTACTGCCACGATGAAAGCTCAAGCCCGCCACATTCTGGTGAAAACCGCCGAAGAGGCCGAACAACTCAAGCAACGCATTGCCAAGGGCGAAGCGTTCGACGTACTGGCGAAGAAATTTTCCACCTGCCCGTCCGGCAAACGCGGCGGCGATCTGGGCGAGGTACGCCCGGGACAGATGGTGGGCGCGATCGACGCGGTGATTTTCAAAAAACCGCTGCGCACGGTGCATGGACCGATCAAGAGCAAGTTTGGTTATCACCTGGTGCAGGTGTTTTACCGGGATTGACTGGTTGGCTTTCGGGCCTCTTCGCGAGCAAGCCCGCTCCCACAAGGGTTTTGTGGGTTGCCTGGAATCTGAGTAGACCCGAAATCTTGTGGGTTGCCGCGAATCTGAATGCCACCGGAAGTCTTGTGGGAGTGGGCTTGCTCACGAAGGCGTCAGGTCAGGCAATTTTTCTGTGGCTGACACTCCGCTTTCGCGAGCAAGCCCGCTCCCACAAGGGGTTTTGTGGGTTGCCTGGAAATTGAGTAACACCCGCAACCCTGTGGGAGCGGGCTTGCCCGCGAACCGATTGCGCAGCAAGCGGCCATGCACTGTTTACTGGGGGATCAGCGCGCCATGTACTTGAATCACCCGACTGGCCAGTTCATGTCCCGCTTGCGCCGCCTCCGCCGGGTTGCCGCCGAGCAAACGACTGGCCAGATACGCCGCACTGAACGAATCCCCCGCTGCCGTAGTGTCGACAACTTTGGCAACTTTTTGCGCCGGCACTTCAAACGCTTCGCCCTCACATTGAATCAAACACGCCTCGGCGCCACGCTTGAGTACCACCTCCGGCGTGCCGATCTGCGCGTAAGCCTCGAACAGTGCCGCGCAATCGCTGAACCCGAACAGCGCCTGCTCGTCGTCCACCGTCAGTAACGCAAGATCGATATGAGGCAAGACGCTGCGATAGGCCGCGCGCGCCTCTTCGGGTGAGGCCCACAAACGTGGACGATAGTTGTTGTCGAAGACGATCCGCGCATCGCGCTGCCGGGCTTCGATCAGCACCTGGATCAGCCGCTCCCGGCCCTGGGCGCCAAGCACGGCCAAGGTGATGCCGCTGAAATACAGCACGTCGTAATCCGGCAACGCGGCCAGAATCGGTTCGGCGGCAGGCGTGGTGAAGCAATCGCGTACCGCCGCTTCATTGCGCCAATAGAGGAAGCGGCGCTCGCCGCTGGCGTCAGTCTGGATGCAGTACAGGCCGGGCAAACGACCCGGCAGGCGCTGCACTTGTTGGAGGCCGATGCCTTCCTCGACCCACTGCCGGCACATGGCGTCGCTGAAGCTGTCGTCGCCCAGCGCAGTCACGTAGTCGACCTGCGCCTTGTCGCCCATGGCGCGGGACAGGTAGACCGCCGTGTTCAAGGTGTCGCCACCGAAGCTTTGCTGCAGGCTGCCGTCGGCGCGCTGCTGCAACTCGATCATGCATTCACCGATCAGGGCGATGCGTGGGGTGTTCGGGCCCAGGGGGCTTAAGGTGTTCATTCTTGGTGGTGTCTCTGTTGATTCAATGGTGTCAGGGCGGACGCCTTCGCGAGCAGGCTCGCTCCTACATTTGAAATGCGTTTTCTGTCGGAGCGAGCCTGCTCGCGAATAGCCGCCGCGACGCAATCTCAGGCTTTAGAAACAAGTCTCCATGCGCTCGACCACCGACAACTGCTCATCCACCAACAAGCCCACCCGCCATTTGTCGAAGGTCAGGCACGGGTGGGACGTTCCGAAGGAGATGATGTCACCCACGCGCAATTCCACCCCCGGCGCGATCGTCATGAACGCGTGCTGGTCCATCACTGCCGTGACCTTGCACGCACCGATGTCATCGCCCATTGCAGGTACAACACCCGCCTTGTAGCGCAGCAACGGCACCGGCAAACCGGCATCGAATGCCACGTCACGCTTGCCCAGGGCAATCACGGCAAAACCCGGCTCCGGCAACGATTGCACATGGGCCCAGACCTCCAGCGCCGGGCGCAAACCCTCGTGCAGATCGCTACGCCGATCGAGCACGCAGCACTGCGCTTCTTTGTAGATGCCGTGGTCGTGTGCCACGTAACTGCCCGGGCGCAACACGCTGAGGAAGCGTCCGCTGGCGTTCTGCTCTTCGAAGGATTCAGCGATCAAGTCGTACCACGCCGAGCCCGACGCGGTGATGATCGGCTTGGCGATGGCGAAAGCGCCGCTGTCCTGCAACTGCACGGCAAGACGCACCAGCGAGGCAGCAAACGCACGGATTCCGCTGACAGCCTGATCGCCATGGATCACCCCTTCGTAACCTTCAATGCCGGTCAGTGCCAGCGCCGGTTGTGCGTCGATAGCTTTTGCCAGCTCAATGACTTCCTGCTCGCTGCGGCAACCGCAACGCCCGCCGACCACGCCGTACTCGATCATCACGTTGAGCCTGACCCCACGCGAAGCGAAATACGCGCCAAGGTCGGCGACGTTGTCCGGGTGATCGACCATGCAATAGAAATCGAAGTCCGCATCGGCCAGCAGGTCGGCAATCAGAGCCATGTTTGGTGTACCGACCAGCTGATTGGCCATCAACACGCGGCGCACGCCATGGGCGTAAGCGGCGCGGGTCTGGGTGGCGCTGGCGAGGGTAATGCCCCACGCACCGGCGTCGAGCTGACGCTTGAACAGCGCCGGCGTCATGCTGGTTTTGCCGTGGGGCGCCAGTTGCGCGCCGCTGCCACTGACAAACGTCTGCATCCAGCGAATATTGTGCTCCAGCGCATCGCGGTGCAGCACCAGCGCGGGCAGGCTGACGTCACGCGTCAACTGCGCGCCGATGGCGGCGTCACCTTTTTCTACTGCAGAGTTGATGGCAGTGGTCATGGTCGAATCCTCACAGTCGCGGCCGCAGGCAGCCGCGGTTATTCGTTGATACGCCGGGCGAGGCTATTGGCGCTGTCAATCAGCACCCGGCGATAGTCGTTGTAATTGTTCTTCGCATCGGCGCGCGGGGCGACGATGCACAGGGTGCAGATGGCCACGCCCTGCGCATCTTTGACGGGCGCGGCGAAGCAATGGGTGAAGGTGTCGGCAACACTGTCGAAGGAGAAAAAGCCATCGCTGCCGGCCTGACGGATCTCCGCCAGAAAACGTTCCAGCGGCAAGCGCTCGCCGTCGGGCAGGATGTAATCGTCCTCATCGATCAGGTCGATGATCTGCTGATCGCTCAAATGCGCCAGCAGCAAACGGCCCGACGCCGTCCACGGAATCGGCGCGTTTTCGCCAATGTCGGAAGAGATGCGAAAATGCCGCTCGCCCTCCTTCATCAACGCCACCGTGTATTTGCGACCGTTAAGCAGACACATCTGCGCGGTTTCGCGGGTCTGGCTGACGATCTCCTGCAAGGCATGATCGGCCTCACGGCTAAGGTCGAAATGACGCAAATGCGCCTGCCCCAGGAAGTACAACTGCCGGCCCAGATAGACATGGCCGTCCTTGCCCACCGGCTCGAGAATCCGCCGCTCCAGCAACGAGGCGACCAGTTCGTAGACCGTGGATTTCGGGCTGCCGATGCCGTTGGCGATGTCGTTGGGGCGCAAGGGCTGGCCGATTTCCTTGAGAAAATCGAGGATATCGAACGCCCGGTCCAGACCGCGTGCCCGGCGTTTGATGGTGTCTTCGGTCATTTCTTCAGTTCCCAATAAAAGTGCCGGGAGTTTACCGAGAGTCCCGTGTCGACAGTTAGACCACCATCGCGAGCAGGCTCACTCTTACAGTTGAAATGCGTTCTCCTGTAGGAGTGAGCCTGCTCGCGATAGCGTCACCTCCGTTCACATCTTCTTTTTGTAGGCAATGCAGTCGATCTCAACCTTGCAATCGACCATCATGCTCGCCTGCACACAGGCCCGCGCCGGGGCGTGTTCGGGTTTGAAATACTCGGCGAACACCTTGTTGAAGCTGGAAAAATCCCGCGGATCGTCCAGCCACACCCCGGCACGCACGACATCTTCCAGGCCATAACCGGCCTCTTCGAGAATCGCGATCAGGTTCTTCATGGTCTGGTGGGTCTGTTCGACGATACCGCCAACGATGATCTCGCCATCCACTGCGGGCACCTGACCGGACACGTGCAGCCAGCCATCTGCTTCAACAGCGCGGGCGAATGGACGAGGCTGGCCGCCGGCGGCAGTGCTGCCGGTGCCGTAACGCGTAATGCTCATGGGTATTTCTCCTGATTGCAAAAGTGCAGATTCAAAACCGCGTGCTTTTGAGAAACTCAGCCAGACGCGGCGATTGCGGGCGTTCAAACAGTTCCTTGGGAGGCCCCTGCTCTTCGATTCGCCCCTGATTCATGAAAACGATCTTGTCCGAGACCTCGAACGCAAAACGCATCTCGTGGGTGACCAGCAACATGGTCATGCCGTCTTCGGCCAGACCCTTGATGACGTTGAGTACTTCGCCGACCAGTTCCGGATCCAGGGCCGACGTGACTTCGTCGAACAGCATCAGACTCGGGTTCATCGCGATCGCCCGGGCAATCGCCACGCGCTGTTGCTGACCGCCGGACAACTGACCGGGAAAGTGATTGCGCCGTTCCAGCAGGCCCACCCGTTCCAGCCATTTTTCCGCGAGCACGACAGCTTCGTCCTTGTGCATTTTCTTCACCTTGAGCAGGCCCAGGGTGACGTTCTGCAACGCCGTCAGGTGCGGGAATAGATTGAATTGCTGAAAAGCCATCCCGGTCATGGCGCGATGGCGGGCGATGACTTTCTCCGCATGACGCACGCGTTTGCCGTTGACCTCGTCATAACCGATGGACTCGCCATCGAGCAGGATCTGCCCGCCCTGGAATTCTTCGAGCATGTTCACGCAGCGCAGCAGCGTGGTCTTGCCCGAACCGCTGGAGCCGATCAGCGTGACGACGTTACCGCGCTGCATACTCAGGTCGACGCCCTTGAGCACTTCCACCGCGCCGTACTGTTTGTGCAGGCCGCGGATATCCAGCAACGCCTGATGCTGTGGGGAAACTTGAGCTTGAGTCATGGCAGGGCCACCCGCTTTTCAATGTGCCGGCCGAGTAATTCGATGCCGTAGTTGATGACGAAGAACAGAAATCCGGCGAACAGGTAGAACTCCAGGGTCATGAAGTTCCGTGCGATGACCTGTTGGCTGCTGAGCAACAACTCAGCGACACCGATCACCGAGAGCAAGGTCGAGGCCTTGACGATTTCGGTGGATGAGTTGACCCAGGTCGGCAGAATTTGCCGCAATGCCTGGGGCAACAGGACGTAGCCGAGGGACTGGTAGAAAGTCAGACCGATGGCCTGGCTCGCTTCCATCTGCCCGCGCGGCAAGGCTTGCAACGCGCCACGAACAATTTCCGCAACGTGCGAGCCGCAGAACAGCGTCAAGCCCAGCGCACCGGCCTGAAACGCACCGATCTGCCAGCCCAGCGCCGGGGCCATATAGAAACAAGCCAGCACCAGCACAAACACCGGTGTGCCGCGAATCAGATCAACGTAAACGCGAAACGGCGCGCGCATCCAGAACTTACCGTAAGTCAGCACCAGGCCGGCGACCACACCGAGCATCGTGCCGAGCACAATGGCCAGCGCCGAAACCTGCACACTGGTCACAAAGCCCTGCCACAGCGGCTCGCGCGCCACCCATAATTCATGCAACCAACTGGGAGATTCGTACATCGCAGCCTCCTATCGGCGGATCGCCAGACGCTGCTCGAGAAAACGCAGCGCCATGGCAATGAGGTAACAGGCCGCGACATACAACGCAGTGGTCACCAGCCAGGTTTCGATCACCCGGTAGCTCTCGACGTTGATCTTGCGCGCGTAGTAGGTCAGCTCCGGCACCGCAATCGCGGCGGCCAGCGAGGTGTCCTTGAACAGCGAGATGAAGTTGTTCGACAGCGCCGGCAGAACATTGCGCAGCATCACCGGCACGGTGATGTAGGCCTTGACCTGCCATTCACCGAGTCCAATGGCCAGCCCCGCTTCGCGCTGTCCCTTGGGAATGCTCAGCAAGCCGCCACGGAACACTTCGGTCAGGTACGCCCCGGCGTATAACGACAGCGTGATGATGAACGAAGGAATCTTGTCCAGCCGGATACCCAGACCTGGCAAGGCGAAGTAGATCAACAGAATCAACACCAGAATCGGCGTGTTACGAATCACCGTGACGTACACCGAGGCCAGCACCCGCAAGGCGCGATGCTTCGACAGCAAGGCAAACGCCATCAGCAGGCCGATCACGCAACCGATGGCGATCGACAACAGTGCCAGTTGCAGGCCCAGACCGAGCCCCGCCAGCAAGGTGTCGAAATCGCGCCACACGGCGGCAAAGTTCAACTGATAATTCATGGTCAGCAGTACCTTGAGCGGGGCGATGTGACTCGCCCCACTCTCACGGGATCATTTGAATTCGACAGGGAAACCGATGGCAGGCGACGGCAGATCGACGCCAAACCATTGCTTGAAGGACGCCGCGTAAGCCGGGAACTCAACGCCGGTCATGGCCTCATGCAGCGCGGTGTTGACGAAGTTCAGCCAATCCTGATCGCCTCGTTTGACGGCGCAGGCGTAGGTCTGCGGACTCCACGCGTAAGTCGGGCTACGGTAGCGGCCAGGGTTCTGCACCATCAGGTATTTGACCGACGACTGATCAGTGGCGGCGGCATCGGCGCGGCCAGAGTTCACTGCCTGGTACATCAGATCGACGCTGTCGTACTGATCGACCTTGGCTTTGGGCAGTGCCTGGTGCACCAGTTCTTCGGCGTATACGTTCTGCAGCACCGCAACGGTAACGTCATCGCCCGCCGCTTGCAGGTCTTCGATTTCCTTGTACTTGCTGTTGTTCGGCAACAGCAGACCAACACCTTCGCGGTAGTACGGCAGCGTGAAGGCGACTTGCTGTGCGCGGCTGGCAGTGACGGTGATGAACTGGCAACTCATGTCGACCTTGTCGGTCAGCAGATTGGGAATGCGCGCATCGGACGACTGCACCACAAACTCGACTTTGCTCGGGTCGTTGAACAACCCTTTTGCCACCATCCTGGCGATGTCGATATCAAAACCCTGCAACTTGCCGTCCGTGCCCTGAAAGTGCCACGGCGCATTGGTGCTGCCAGTGCCGACGATCAATTTGCCACGGGCCAGAACACTGTCGAGCTTGCTGTCGGCGGCCTGGGCCAGGCCCATGACCGAGGAAGCAGCGGCAAGTACGAAAACACACGCTTTGAACAACGAAGGACGGTGATGCATGGCGAGCACTCCAGGTGGTGGTTATTCCGCTATACCGGAACACGGTTTGTTACTACGGAATACACAGCAGAAAGTGTGCCATAGCATCAGTTGGGCGTCTCGAGAAAATAATGGGCTTTTAAATCAGGTATATACGGAAAACGGGGATTGCCGTGAGTGATGAGGCTTGGGCAAGCCTGCGCTACATTTGGCTACATCGCGGGGTCTTGGTGACACATTAAGTGCACGCATCAAACATCGAGCAAGGCCGGTGCGGATTGATCAGGTGGCTTCGCCGGCAAACCCGAGCGTTCCGGCGAAGTGTTCATCGAAGTGGTTTTTCCACTGGTTTTTAGTTATTGGCTGCAAGGCTCAACGTGACGTTGCGATACTTACCACCGGTCAGCTTCCCAACAAGTCCCAAGGTAAAAATATCCTTTCCGTTCGAATCTACGTCGGTGACTGTGAAAGATAGCGCGTAGGGCGAATAATCATCCCCGCCCCGGACAGCTATTTGCTGACGGTAACCTGACAATTCCAGCGCCAGATTTACGTAGCTACCAGTGGTATCGGGAAAAAGCCCCTCAAAGGCCAAGCGATATTTACCGACTTCCAGCAGCACGCTCTGATCTACCGATGCGTCGTTCTGCACCTGGCAATAACCATCACGGATCTCGGCGGATGCGCCTGTACCTGGAGGCAGATAGATTCTCCAATGCGTTTCGCCCTGAGAAAAGTCACCGTTGAGAATTAAGTTTTCTGCGCTCATCTCTGTAACTCCTGTACTGAGTTGACGCCTCCATGCCTCACTGCGGATCAATGTGCTTTGGAAGCGAGCTATTGATTCAATACTCAAAAATGCTTTCGCACACCTGTCAACTCTGACAGTAGACGCGCTTGACGCTTCGCTTGTACCGTCATCAGGTTCCTCGGATGAACACTGAAAAAAAGGAGATGACAGTGAGCACGATGACGTCCTGTTCCAACCTGGCACCGATTTATCGCAAAGCCCTGAAAACCTGGCGCCCGGTCATCTTCTATTTCGCCAACGAACACTGCCCCGCCTGCGAATGGGCCGGGCCGATCTTTCGGCAGATTGCCGAGCCTTACCGACTGCGCGCCAATATCTACATGCTCAACACCAGCCAGTCACCCAGGCACCCGCGCGTGACAGGCACACCTACGGTGCTGCTCTACAAGGACGGCAGGTTGGTCAAAACGCTCAAAGGCATCGGCACCGAGGAAACCCTCGCCAGGGATTTCGCCTGGCACGTCGGCAAGACCAAGGCCCCGGCGGCGCCACGCAAACGCAGGCATGACCTGGTTTGGTTGCGTCAGACGCTTCGTGCCTTGCGCACCGTCTCGCGCTCGCGTCACCGGGTTTTGCGCTGACCTGCGCGCCGGAACACCGCCCGAGCGGGATTGGACAAGCCGTTATCTGCCTGCTTTGCTGTTGAGCGAATACGTTGCGCTCCCGCCCTCACGTTCGGGTGGTTGCCAGGATTGGCGCAGACAGCAGGAAGAGCATGTTCGAGACCATTGAAGCGCAAGCGTTGAAGCAAACCGCCTCGACCGAGTTGAGAGCGGAATTTCTTCAACGTGAGTTCGAGCGACTCAAACCGTTCAGCCTGTTGATTTACGCGGTCAGCATTTTCATGTGGCTGCTGTTTGATCTGATCGTGAGCTTTCTTGGCGGCCAGGGCTTCACATGGCGCTCGGTGGTGTTTCTCGCCGGTTTTGCGCTATTGACGGCGATTCTCGCGTTTACGCGCAAGGTCAGCCATTTCGATGTGCTGACCCTGCTGCTGGTCCTTGGTCTGACAGTTGGGGTGATTCGTTGAATCAGGCCCTGGTCAAGGCGGATGCAGCGCTGTATGAGTCAAAGCATACGGGGAAGGATCGCTTTACATTCCAGTAGCAAACGCAGCGTTCGAACGGATTCGCCGCCTGACACGCCCCTTCGTGAGCAAGCCCACTCCCACAGGGTTTCGCGGCATGACCAGGATTCAAGGCAATCCACAAAACCCATGTAGGAGTGAGCCTGCTCGCGAAAGCGGTCAGTCAGCTACAAATGAATTACCTGACCCGCCGCCTTCGTGAGCAAGCTCACTCCCACAGGGCCTGGGGCGTTCGCGGGACTCAAGGCAACCCACAAAACCCATTGTAGGAGTGAGCCTGCTCGCGAAGCGCTGGGTCATGGACAAATCCACTCAGACCTCAAGCAGCGTCACGCTCCAGCAATACTCGCGTCACCCGCCGTTCTTCAACCGCTTTGACGGTCAGTTGCCAGCCTTCGTACTCGAGTCTGTCGCCGGTCATGGGCAAACGATCCAGCAGACTCATCACCAACCCGGCCATGGTTTGATAGTCCTCGGTCGGCTCGGCGCCGAAGCCGGTGCGTTGGCGCACGCGGGCCAAGGGCAGCGCGCCGCTGACGAGGAACCCGCCGCGTTCTTCGACCACGTCCGGACCTTCGATTTCGCTGGCATCGGGTAATTCGCCGGCAATCGATTCGAGGATATCGGTCATGGTCAGCACGCCGACAAAATCACCGAACTCGTTGACCACAAAAGCAATGTGGGTCGAGGCCGCGCGCATCTGCTCCAGAGCATTGAGAATCGAGTAGCTGTCGAGCAGGTTGATGGTCTTGCGCGCCAAGTGTTCGAGGTTCGGCTCGTTACCGGCCAGGTATTCCTTGAGCAGTTCCTTCTTGTGCACAAAACCCAACGGCTCGTCCACGGCGCCGTCACGAATCAACGGCAGCCGCGAGTAGGACGAATGCATCAGCTTCGTGCGAATCGCCTCGGCATCAGCAGCCAGATCAATCGCATCGACGTCGGCGCGCACGGTCATCAGGTTGCGAATCGGCCGTTCGGCCAGTTGCAACACGCCGCTGATCATCACCCGTTCGCGGCGGTCGAACAGCTCGGCCACCGGCGCCTCACCGTTGTCGAGCAGGTCGGAGATTTCCTCGCCGACCTCCTCCACCGCCAGCTTGCGACCACCGAGCAAGCGCATCACCGCGTGCGCGGTGCGCTCACGCAGCGGACGCATGCCCTGCATCGAACGCTTGCGCCGCGCCCGGGCGATCTGGTTGAACACTTCGATCAGAATCGAAAAACCGATGGCGGCATACAGATAGCCTTTCGGGATGTGGAAGCCCAGGCCTTCGGCCGTCAGGGCAAAACCGATCATCATCAAAAAGCCCAGGCACAGCATGATCACCGTCGGGTGCGCATTGACGAAACGGGTCAGCGGCTTGCTGGCAACGATCATCAGGCCAATGGAGACGATCACCGCGATCATCATCACCGCCAGCTCGTCGACCATGCCCACCGCGGTGATCACGGCGTCGAGCGAGAACACGGCGTCGAGCACCACGATCTGCGCCACGATCGGCCAGAACAGCGCATAAGCGGTGTTGCTCGAACGCTCGCCGACATGACCTTCAAGGCGTTCGTGCAATTCCATGGTGGCCTTGAACAACAGAAACACACCGCCGAACAGCATGATCAGGTCGCGGCCGGAGAAGCTCTTGTCGAACACCTCGAACAACGGCTGCGTGAGCGTGACCAGCCAGGAAATGCTCGCCAGCAGGCCCAGGCGCATGATCAGCGCCAGTGACAGGCCGATAATGCGCGCGCGGTCACGCTGATGCGGCGGCAGTTTGTCTGCCAGAATTGCGATGAACACCAGGTTGTCGATACCCAGCACCAGTTCCAGCACGATCAGAGTCAACAAGCCCAGCCAGGCCGTGGGATCCGCTAACCATTCCATAAAACGTCTCGATCTCTCTTCAGTGAATTCAGAATGCCAGACACGGCAAAGCGCAACGCGAAGGCTCAAGAGCCGCGTTATCAACCATAGTCGGGGGTCGGAAAACCGGATGCTGCGAATGGATCAAGACCGCGCGAAGGCGCGCTGAAGAGTGCTGACTGGGAGGCTCCGAGAGGGTGTTCATGCAAATCCTGAATGAAAAATGGCCTTGGAGCGTACAAGCTCAAGGCACATTTTCCCCAGCGGCAAATCATTTCAAAATCTGTATAAGCAGTGGAAGTCGAGAATGTTCAGTGAGCAGGCTCGCTCCCACGGGGTTTAAGCGGCGCGGGGGTTATCAGGGTAAATCCAGCTCATCGATATGCTGATATTGCGCTTGCAGCGCGGTTGCCAGATCCTGCGCCCGGCCCAGGCGAATCGGCCCACGTTCGATGTCGATCAGCAATCCCGGGCACGCCAGTACAGGCAATCCCGACAGCGCTTTCAAGCGGCCATCGGTCACGATCAGGCAACGCTGCAGTTCGGCGGGAAAGCGCTTGCGCCGCATCGCCAGCCATTGCTGCGCCTGCCCCAACGCCGCGAGCAACGGCGTGCCGCCGCCGGCGCCCAGGCCGTCGAGCCAGACGCGCAAGCCACTGGAGGCTTTCAGGCCTTGCACTTGCCATTTCGGTGTCGCACCACTGGCGGTCAACAAGGCCAGCCGCGCCCGCTGCCGATAGGCATCGTCGAACAATTGCGCGAGCAAGCCTTTGGCGTCGTTCAAGGCCTGATGGCGACGGGTCGAAGCCGAGGCGTCGACAATCACCAGCCACAGCTCCTGCGCCGAACGGGTCCGCATGTGCAGCAGCAGATCGTCGCGCGTCTGCGGTCGCCCGTTGAGCAGTGTGCCCGGCCAGTTGACCCGGCCGCTCACAGCAGCATGACGTTTACCCTGGCGGCCGTTGCTCAGCCGACCGGCGCGGGGTCTGGCATCCGCCCCCACGTCGGATCGGGGGCGAATGCCTAGGGCTTTTTTGCCGGTGGCCAGCTCGGCACTTCGCGGCGCGCTCCGGTGGCCAGTGCGGGCGCCGGCATGTCGCCCCATAGCCCCTGCCCTTCGCTCGGCGCGGCGGGCGTTTCGGCCGGTGACGGTGCCGGTGGCTGAGGACTCGACGCCGCGTGCTCGCGACGCCGATGGCGCAGGGCGAACTCGGCGACGGCGTCGATATCGTCCGCGCCTATGACGTCAGCCCCACGCCATGCTGCGTGCGCGCGCGCAGCGCGCAACCACACCAGATCGGCGCGCAAGCCATCGACGCCAGCGGCGAAACAGCGCTCGGTAATCAGCGCCAATGCCGCATCGTCCAGAGGTATGTCTGTCAACCGCTTGCGGGCGGTTTCGCAGCGCGCGCGCAAGGCTTGTTGTTCGCTTTCCCACTGCGCGCAGAACGCTTGCGGATCGTGATCGAAATCCAGCCGGCGGCGGATGATCTGGCCACGCTCGGTGGGCGCCGTGTGGCCACTGAGCGCAACGTTCAAGCCGAAACGGTCCAGCAGTTGTGGGCGTAGTTCGCCCTCTTCCGGGTTCATCGTGCCGATCAGCATGAACTTCGCCGAATGCCGATGGGAGATGCCGTCACGCTCGATCAGGTTGGTGCCGCTGGCGGCGACGTCGAGCAGCAGGTCGACCAAGTGATCGGGCAGCAGGTTGACCTCATCAACGTACAACACGCCGCCGTCAGCCTTGGCCAGCACGCCGGGGGAAAACTGCGCTCGGCCCTCGCTCAAAGCGGCGTCGAGGTCGAGGGTGCCGACCAGGCGCTCTTCGGTTGCGCCCAGCGGCAAGGTGACGAACTGCCCGCTGGCCAGCAGATCGGCCAGACCCCGGGCCAGCGTCGACTTGGCCATGCCGCGCGGTCCCTCGATCAACACACCGCCGATTTTTGGATCGATGGCAGTCAGACACAGGGCGAGTTTCAGCTCATCGGCACCGACCACGGCGGACAGGGGGAAATGCGGGATGTCGGTCATTGTCATTACTCGGTCATGGTCGGTGAATTGCTTCAACTGTAGGAGCGAGCCTGCTCGCGATGGCGGTGTGTCAGTTAACTCGTTGTAAGCTGATGTGACGCTATCGCGAGCAGGCTCACTCCTACAGGGGATTGCAGTGGGTCAGGTGTCTTCTTCTATATCCAGCAGGAGGTTTTCCAGCGCTTCTTTGTAAGCCCCCGGCGCCTGCCACATCCCGCGTTGCTGCGCTTCGAGCATGCGCTCAGTCATATCCCGCAGCGCATGCGGATTGTGTTCACGAACAAAATCCCGGGTGGCCGGGTCCAGCAAATACGCATCCGCCAGCAACGCGTACTGATGATCGTCGATCAGTTGCGTGGTCGCATCAAATGCAAACAGGTTGTCGACAGTCGCGGCCAGTTCGAACGCGCCTTTATAGCCGTGACGCTTGACCCCGTCGATCCATTTCGGGTTCGCCGCCCGCGAGCGAATCACCCGGTTCAGCTCCTCCTTCAAGGTGCGGATTTTCGGCAGATCCGGCTGGCTGTGATCGCCGTGATAACTGCTCGCCGCCTCGCCGCGCAGGGTTTCTACCGCCGCGAGCATGCCGCCCTGAAACTGGTAATAGTCGTTGGAATCGAGCAAGTCGTGCTCGCGATTGTCCTGATTTTGCAGCACCGCTTGTACCTGGCTCAGGCGCTGGCCGAACTGCTCGCGGGCGGCAGTGCCTTCGTCGGAGCCGCCGTAGGCGTAAGCGCCCCAGTTCAGATAGACCTCGGCAAGGTCCTCGCGGGTCTGCCACAAACGGCCGTCGATGGCGCCCTGCACGCCCGCGCCGTAGGCACCGGGTTTGGCGCCGAAAATTCGCCAGCCGGCCTGACGCCGTGCGGTGTCCTCGTCGACGCCCGATTGCAATAAGGCTTCACGTTCGGCGCGCACCCTGGCGGCCAGCGGGTTCAAGTCGTCCGGCTCATCGAGTGCGGCAACCGCTTGCACAGCGGCGTCGAACAGGCGGATCAAATTAGCAAACGCATCGCGGAAAAACCCGGAGACGCGCAGCGTGACATCGACCCGTGGGCGATCGAGCAGGCTCAGCGGCAGAATCTCGAAATCATCCACGCGCTGACTGCCCGTGGCCCAGACCGGACGCACGCCCATCAACGCCATGGCCTGGGCGATGTCATCGCCGCCGGTACGCATGGTGGCGGTGCCCCAGACTGACAGCCCGAGCTGGCGCAAGTGGTCGCCGTGGTCCTGCAAATGCCGCTCAAGAATCAGCGTGGCGGACTGAAAACCGATGCGCCACGCGGTGGTGGTCGGCAGGTTGCGCACGTCGACCGAATAAAAATTGCGCCCGGTGGGCAGCACGTCGAGACGACCGCGACTGGGCGCGCCGCTGGGGCCGGCCGGGACGAAACGACCGCTCAGGGCGTCGAGCAGACCGCGCATTTCGGCGGGGCCGCAGGCATCCAGGCGTGGGGCGACGATGTCACGCAGGTGGTCGAGGATTGCATTAACCTCAGCCCAACCCGGTCCCTGTAGGAGTGAGCCTGCTCGCGATAGCGGAGTGTCAGCCAATATTGAGTCAACTGATACACCGCTTTCGCGAGCAAGCCCGCTCCCACAGGGGTCGTGCAGTGTCTGGGCGATAAGCTGGGTGGCGAACAATTCAAGCCGTTCGCGAGTGTCGCCGGCGCTACGCCAGATTTCATCGCTGAGGGTTTGCAACTCAATGGGGCGCGGACCGGTCCACGGATCGGCCAATGCGCAATCGAGCGGATCAAAACCCAGTGCAAACGCCTTGGCCAGCGCGCGCAACAAACTCGACTGCGCGCCCTTGCCATCGCCACGCGGTATGCGCAACAGCGCGAGCAAGGTGTCGATGCGCAACCGTCCGCGCGGCGACTCGCCGAAAATATGCAGACCATCGCGAATCTGCGATTCCTTCAAGTCGCACAAATAGGTGTCAAGACGGGGCAACCAGATCGCCGCGTCAGCGTCGCTGTCCAGTCCTGCATCCAGTTGCAGCTCACGGTCGATTTGCGTGTCACGCACCAGTTGCAGAATGTCGCGTTGCAGCTCACGGGCGCGGCGCGGGTCAAGCAACTGCGCTTCGTAATATTCGTCGGCGAGCAATTCCAGATTGCGCAACGGCCCATAGGTTTCGGCGCGGGTCAGCGGCGGCATCAGGTGGTCGATGATCACCGCCTGCGTACGCCGCTTGGCCTGGGCGCCCTCGCCCGGGTCATTGACGATAAACGGATAGATGTTGGGCAAAGGTCCGAGCAGCGCATCCGGCCAGCACTGTTCCGAGAGGCCGACGCCTTTGCCCGGCAGCCATTCGAGGTTGCCATGCTTGCCGACATGGATCAGCGCGTGCGCGTCATAGGCGCTGCGCAACCAGAAATAGAACGCCAGATAACCGTGGGGCGGCACCAGATCCGGGTCGTGATACACGGCGCTCGGATCGACCTGATAACCGCGCGCCGGTTGAATGCCGACAAAGGTCAGGCCCAAGCGCAAACCGGCAATCATCATGCGTCCGTCACGACACATCGGATCGTCTTGTGGCGCGCCCCAGCGCACGACCACCGCAGCGCGATTGGCCGGCGGTAGTGCGTTGAACATCGTCAGGTAATCGTCCATCGCCAGACTTTGCTGGCACGGACGCAGGTCGAGGCTGTCGAGATCGTTGCTGACACCACCGAGCAACTGCTGAATCAACGCGGTGCCGCTATCGGGCAATTCAGCGGTGATCGGGTAGCCCTCGTCCCGCAACGCACGCAGGATATTCAGCGCCGCCGCCGGCGTATCGAGGCCGACGCCGTTGCCGATGCGGCCGTCGCGAGTCGGGTAATTGGCGAGGATCAGCGCGACGCGTTTTTCGCCGTTCGGCGCTTGTGCCAGATCGATCCAGCGCCGCGCCAGTTCGGCGACAAAATCCATGCGCTCCGGCTGCGCGCGATAGCAGACCACATCCGACTGGCTACGCTCGCTGCGCCAGGCCAGGTCCTTGAAACTGATCGGCCGGCTGATGATGCGCCCGTCCAGTTCCGGCAAGGCAATGTGCATGGCCAGATCGCGCGGCCCCAGGCCCTGCTCGCTGTCGCGCCAGCCCGGCTCGTTGTCCTGCGCGCAAATCGCCTGAATCACCGGGATGTTGCGGCGAAACGGCCGCAGGTGCGGCGCCTCCGGGCTGGACTGGGCGAAACCGGTGGTGTTGAGGATCAGCCGCGCCTCGACGTCGTCCAGCCAGTCTTCGACCACTGCCAGGCAGCCCGGCTCTTTCAGACTGGCGACGGCGATCGGCAGCGGATTGAGCCCCGCGGCTTGCAAGCGCTGGCAGAAAACATCGATAAATGCGGTATTGGCCGCTTGCAGGTGCGAGCGGTAGAACAGCACCGCCGCGACCGGTTTTCCAGGTAGCCATTTGGCTTGCCAGTCGCTCAGCGCGGCGGACGTTTTGTCGGGGTGGTAAATCGCCGTGCGCGGCAACGCTTGCGGTTCGGCCCAAGGGTAATCGCGGGCGAGCCAACGGCTGGCCAGACAACGGAAGAAATCCAGCGCATTGCCCATGCCGCCCTGACGCAAGAACTGCCAGAGGCGATCACGATCCACTGCGTCGACGGTACTCAGGTCGCTGAGCTCAGGGTCGGGCCGGTCGTCGCCCGGCACCAGAATCACCTGCACGCCGCGCTCGGACAGTTCAACCAGACGCTCGACACCATAGCGCCAATAGGCGATGCCGCCGTGCAGCGAAATCACAATCACCTTGGCGTGGCGCAGCACCTCGTCGACGTACAGGTCGACCGACGCATGGTTCTGCACCTGCATCGGGTTGGCCAGGCGCAGGCTCGGGTAGTCATCGGGCAGTTGCCGGGCCGCTTCGGCGAGCAGTGCCAGGCTCGAATCGCCGCTGCACAGGATCACCAGGTCGGCGGGGGTTTGTCCAAGGTCGGCGATGTTGTCATCCGAAACGAAACCGCCGGGCTGGGTCCTGAGCAGGTGCATGGATTAAACGCTGAGCGCGGCGCGCAGTTGCGCTTCGAGTTGCACGGCGTCGAGTTGCTGACCGATCAACACCAGACGCGTCACCCGGGCTTCCTCGGCGCCCCACTGGCGATCGAAGTGCTTGTCGAAACGCGTCCCGACGCCTTGAATCAACAGGCGCATCGGCTTGTTCGGGATCGCCGCAAAGCCCTTGACGCGCAGGATGCCGTGCTGCACGACCAATTGGGTCAGCGCGTCGAGCAGCAAGCTTTCGTCAGCTTGCGGCAGTTCGATGGAGATCGAGTCGAAGGCGTCGTGATCGTGGTCGTCGTGATCGTCATCGCCGTCGTGGTGGTGATCGTGATGGCTGTGGCGGCTGTCGATGTGTTCTTCGGAGCCGGCGCCGAGGCCGATCAGCACGTCCAGTGGCAGGCGTCCGTTGCTCGCTTCGACGATTTTTACCGCAGGCGGCAGTTCTTCGGCGACTTCCAGGCGTACACGCGCAAGGTCTTCAGGGCTGGTCTGGTCGGCTTTGTTGAGGATGACGAGATCGGCGCTGGCCAGTTGATCGGCGAACAATTCGTGCAGCGGCGATTCGTGGTCCAGGTTCGGGTCGAGTTTGCGCTGGGCGTCGACCTGATCCGGGAACGCGGCGAAGGTGCCGGCGGCCACGGCCGGGCTGTCGACCACGGTAATCACCGCGTCAACGGTGCAGGCACTGCGGATTTCCGGCCATTGGAACGCTTGCACCAAGGGTTTTGGCAGGGCCAGGCCGGAGGTTTCGATGAGGATGTGATCGAGGTCGCCACGACGCGCCACCAGTTCGCGCATCACCGGGAAGAATTCTTCCTGAACGGTGCAGCACAAGCAGCCGTTGGCCAGTTCGTAGACGCGGCCGCTGGCTTCTTCTTCGGTGCAGCCGATGGTGCATTGCTTGAGGATTTCACCGTCGATGCCCAACTCGCCGAACTCATTGACGATCACCGCGATACGACGGCCCTGAGCATTGTCGAGCATGTGCCGCAGCAAGGTGGTTTTGCCCGAACCGAGGAAGCCGGTGACGATGGTGACGGGGAGTTTGGCCAGTGTTTTCATCGATATGCCCTTTGGCAAGCGGCGGGCATACGGGACGAGAACCGGCAACGCACGCGCGCGCCTGGAGAATTCGCCACCGGATCACCCCGCCCGGTTGAAAGTCAGAAATCTGTGACGAGGCAGGTCTCCTGGCTGACGGTGTTCAGGCCTTGGGCCTGGTATTCGCTGCGCCTTCCCGCTGGCTCCTTGCAAGGGGCCGGCAGTGGCGTGGCAGCGAACAGCACCGTTCACAGTTGCGGGGGCAGCCGCGGCTTTGACCGCGTTCCCTTCTTAGCTTCGGCACGCGCCGAAGAACCTCGAAAGCGCAAGGCTACGCATGCGCGGCAGGCGGGTCAATCTTTGCAATATTATCGCTATATGGACATTAAACTTTCATATATGAATCGAGAACAGATCTCAACTAACACAAAATCTGTAAGTCATCTCTGACATATCAATCGGCCACCAACTAAGTGCAACTCGGCGGACACACTTGAAATAGACCGCCTGAACAACTCAATTACATTTCTTTACAAAAACACCGTTGATAAATCAAAACAGGATATGAACCATGGGCCTCATATGGACTGCGCCCCCACAAGAAAGGAATTCTTGCATGCCTGATTATTATCAGTATTCCATTCTGTTTATTCCGACCCCTCAAACTTGTGTAGCAACAGCATGAGTGCCGGCCATGCATTACGGCATTCAGGCGATGCTGTATTGAAGGAACTTGCCGGACGACTGAGTCATCACCACTACGTGCACAGTGACCAGTATCCGGCGGCGCAGGTTGCGAGGCTGGGGCGCGGAGATTGCCGGGCATTCAATGCGACCTGGGAGCGTTTGCCTCGCGACGGATATTTGCACGCGCAAAACGGTGTCCGCGAGCGGCGCATCTGCAAGTTCGAATATCGTCATCGGGCACACCAATGGACGCCGCTGCCCGACTGCCATTTTTTTCAGGCCCAGGCCCACAACCCGCTGCTGGGCGGGGTACAGCGCACTTATACGCGCAGCGAAGCGGCATTCATCGACTCCGCGGTCCTGCGAACTTTGCTCGCCGCCGACCTGGCACTGATGGAGTTGACCGTCGGCCCGCGTGACTGGCTGGTGACCTGCCATCAATTCCGCATCCTCTGCGATGAACGCAATGCCGGCCACGCCACCCCCGAAGGCCGGCATCGCGACGGGCACGATTTTGTCTTTCAACACCTGATCCAACGCCAGCAAGTCACGGGGGGAGAAAGCCGGATATTTGCGGAAGAAGGCGACTGTGTATTCAGTGCAACTTTGACGGACTACATGGAAACCGTTGTTTTGAATGACCGAATACTTCTGCACGAAGTTTCACCGCTGCAAACATCAGGCATGCATTCGGATCGCGGCAGCCGCGACATGTTGATTATCGACTTCGACCTGGCGGACTATTAATGAATCATTCAAGCCATGCACTTTCAGTCGGCACCCCCGGCGCACATGATTTTATTATTGAACAGTTCCAACAGGCCGGAGCGCGACGAACTTGTACCTTGTCGCTGACGGCCAATGAAAATATCTTGTCCAATACTGCGCGCACACTCGGCCAGAACCGGCATTACGAGCGTTACTTGTTCAACGCTCAAGCCATCGAAGGCCAACGCTACGCCGCTGAATTCAACGGCATGCAGATCGAGCATTTTCCCGAAGTCGAAACATTGAAGGCATTGGCGACCCAGGCCGTGCAGGCGATGTTCAACGCCCCTTTCGTCGAGTATCGCGTGTTGTCCGGCGTGCACTGCACACTGAGCGTGCTGGCCGCCCTGAGCGAACCGGGCGACGCCATTGTGTCGCTGGCACCCGCCAGCGGCGGACATTTTGCTACTGGCCCACTGGTGCAAAAAATCGGCAGGCACAGCGTGTTTTGCAGACTGACCGCTGGCGGGCAAATCGATCTCGAGGATTTCCAGCAACAGCTTCAAACCCTCGCGGCGCCCCCTGTTGCTGTGCTGCTCGACCACGGCCTGACCACCCGGGCGATCGCCCTTCAGCCGTTGCGCGCCTTGCTCGATCGCTGCGGCCTGCAACGCACGCTGATTATCTACGACGCCTCGCACACTCTGGGGCTGATCGCCGGTCAGGCCTTCCCCAATCCACTGGACGACGGGGCCGACATTCTTCAGGGCAACACGCACAAATCCCTCGCCGGTCCGCACCGGGCGCTGATCGTGTCGCGGCGTGCCGACCTCGCCCGGCGGATCGAGCAGACCCTCAGCGGCGGGCTGGTGTCCTCGCCCAACCTGCCCGGCCTGCTGCAATTATTCGTCACCCTTGTGGAAACCCGCCAGTACGGCCAGGCCTACGCCCAGCGCATGTGCGCCAACACCCGCCAGTTGCACGACGCACTGGTCGGCATTCCCGGCTGGACGCTGCACCCCACCGACACGCACCTGCTGTTGCTCGAAGGTGAACAGGCCCGGCAAGCGGCGCAACGGCTCAACGAACTGGGCATTCGGGTCAACAACAAACAGGTCAACGGCCGCGACTGCCTGCGCTTCGGCCTGCAGGAAATTACCCGACTCGGTATCACCGGCGAGGACCTGGATGCCTTGGCGCACATCATCCGCAACGTCCTCAGCGGTGGCGCGAACGGCGTGGACCGCGTCCGCCTGAACCACATCTGTCAACGCCTGAACCGGATCCACTACAGCTTCGACCAGGAGACTTGCCAATGAGCGCGCCAGCCTGCCTGATCATCGGCAACATCCGCGACGGCGAATACGAAGGCCTGCTCGCCGAAGGCATTACGCCGCTGTTGATCGCCGACAGCCGCAAGACCAGCAAGATCGCCGACGCGAGCCGGATTTCGCCCGTGGCCCTGTACGATTTTTCCAAAGGGCTGAGCGCGGAACTGATTGACCTGACGCAGCGCCTGCTCGACGAGCACCGGTTCACCAGCGTGCTGAATTTTCGCGAAGGCTATGTCGCCATCACCGCCCGACTGTGCGCGGCGCTGCCGGCCCTGGCGCATTTGCACCGGAACGTGGAAAACACCTTGGACAAGGTGCTGCAACGCCAACGCTTCCAGCAGTCGGGCAATCCCGATCTGCACGTGCTGTCGCGCGAGGTCCGCATCGACGAGTTGCTCGCGCGCCCGACGGAACTGCCCTACCCGTTCATTCTGAAACCGGCGAACCTCTACAGCAGCCTGTTTGTGCGCTGCCTCCACAATCCACAGGAACTTCTGGACTACGCCCGCCATGAATGGCCCGCGCTGCAACGTTACGTCGCGGGCAAACAGCGTGAAACCGATCAGTTGCTGCTGGAGGAGTTCCTTCAGGGCTCCAACCATTCCATTGATTGCGCTATCGCGGCAGACGGCACGATCCACAGTTTTCCGATTGTCGACGTGATCGCCGGTGTCGATATCGGTCGCGCTGACTTTCACCACTTCGCCCGATACACCCCGTCGACGCTGGCCACCGATACCGCGTTGCAAGCGCGCTGCCAGCGCCTGGCCCATGACGCGGTGAAAGCGCTGGAACTGGCGGGTACGTTTGCCCATGTCGAATTCATTCTCACCGCCAACGGGCCGCGAGTTCTTGAGGTTGGCGCGCGCCCGGGCGGCAGCCGGATCCATGTCATTCGCCAGGCGTGGGGGTTGTCGCTGGACGTCTGTTATCACCGGGCACTCAGCGCGCAAACGCTGCCCCAGCCCCGCCAGACGCCCGCGCCGTTCGGCATCGCCACCCCCTTCGCCCGTGCAGACCGCTTCTATGACGGCCTGCACAACGCCGACCGCATCACCCCCCTGCCGGGCTTCCAGCGCTGGTACGCCTACGTCGATCCGGGCGACAGCATCGGCCCGGTCAGCCACGGTTTTCAGAACTATCTGTACATCGAGTTCAAGCAGCCCGACACCGCGAGCCTGCGTGAATCCTTGCTGGCCGTCGCTGACCTCGATGTCTACGGCGAAACCTCGACGGCGGCGAGTGGCAAGCACGTCTTGCTCATCGGCGGGCGCGATTCGGGGCTGGATTGGGACACTGCGCGGCAACTGCGTTTTACCCTCGTTCAACCACCCGGCGAGGTCTCTGAGTACCAGCGCGAGCATGCAACGCTGGTGCTGACACCAGACATCGCCGATCTCTCGGCCTATAGCGAAACGCTTGAGCGCTTGCACCGGCAGCGGCCATTCGCTGCCGTGGTGTCGTTCTCGGAGCTGGGCCTGTTGCCCGCCTCACAGCTCGGCGAACGGCTGGGCATTACGCACAACAGCCTGCGCAGCGTCGAAGTCAGCCGCGACAAGCTGCGCTTTCGCCAGTTGCTTCAGGGCAGCCGCTACGAGCTGCCGGCGGCGGCGGTGACCCGTGTCGAGGAGGTTCGCGCCTTCGTTCTGCGTCATGGTCCGGCCATCGTCAAACCCGTCAACGGCTCGGGCAGCCAGGGCGTTTATGCCATCAACCAACCGGAGGACGCCGAGCACCTACAGCTTCAAGGCGACAATCTGATCGAGGCGTTCGCCGGTGGCGATGAATACAGCGTCGAGTCGCTGAGCCTGGACGGCCGCCATCAAATCCTTGGTATCACGCGCAAGCACACCAGCGGCGCGCCGGGTTACGTCGAAACCGGGCATGACTTTCCGGCCGGGCTCGACAACGCCACGCGTGTACAAATCGAAGAAGCCGTGCTGTGGCTGCTCGAACGCATGGGCAATCGCTGGGGACCGGCGCATACCGAGGTCAAGCTCGACGGTTCACGCCTGCAGTTCATCGAAACCCAGACCCGCTTCGGCGGCGACCAGATCTGGGAAATGGTCTGGAAAACCACCGGCGTGCACCTGGCCGCCAGCACCCTCGCCGCCATGACCGGCATCGCGCTGCCGGCGCCGGAAAAGCCCTACGTGAAAATGGCGATCCGCTACATCGAAGCGGACCCCGCCACTGACCCGCAACCGCTACAGGCACGTCTGCTGGAGCAACCCTTCGCCCTGCGCGCGAGCCTCAACCACGACAAGTTCGGCCGCCCGATCCGCCGCTCCGCCGACCGTCACGGCTACGTGTTGCTGGCCTGTCGCGAGGCGGACGACCCGGTGCTGTTCAACGCCGCGATTTCCCACCCACCTTTCACTACGCAAGGACAGGCGCAATGACCACACAAGAGACGCTGTACCGCATCGATGGGCCGATCAGCGCTGATTTCCCGCTGATCTCTTTTTCCACCAACGTCTACGACAATCCGGCGGACATTTTCGGTTCGATCACCGATCTGGCCCGCTACTTCAAGGCCGTGGAATTCGAAATCGGCGAAGACGCCGAAAAGGTGTTCTGGTCGCTCAGCACCGAACAACGTGCGAACCTCGCCCGACAAATCCGCAGCTTCACCGAGCAGAACGGCATCACGCTGACGGTGCATGCCGGCTGGTGGGGCCGCGAGTACAACCTGTGTTCCGCGGATCTGGCCGAACGTGCGCAGGCCGTGGACTGCCTGAGCGCCGCCGTGGACTTTTCCCGTCAGGCCGGCGCCACCAGCGTCACCTTCCACCCCGGCTACAAGGATCAACTGGACAACCGCGAACTGCTCGCCAACCTGATCGCCGCGATCAATCAAGTCAAGGCGCGTTGCAATACGACGGGCATTGACCTGTGCCTGGAAAACATGGGCGGTCAGCGGCCGAAATTCCCGGTTTTCACGGTCGAGGAACACCTGCGTTTCCACCAGCAAACCGGCTGCTTCGTGACCATCGATGTGACGCACCTGTGTTCACTGCTGCCGTATGGCGACGAGCTGTTCGCCGCCATCGCCGCTCTCGCGCCGGTGACCCGCCATTTGCACATCGCCGACCTCAACGACACCCACCACCAGCACCTGCCGATCGGCGAAGGCAACCTGCGCCTGAGCGATGTGCTCAATCGCTTTGCAGCCAATGGCTATCGCGGTGTGGCGGTGGTGGAAGAGTTCATTCCGCGCTTTTCCACCGAGTATTACCTGGAGAAAGCCCTGGCCTATAAAAACGGCGTGGAGAAGCTGCTCGCCGACGCGCGCCGCAGCACCCATGCCGGCTGAGTCCGCGCTGGCAAAACCGGCAGCGCACAACGAGATTGCGACCGGCATTCGCGATGCGCTGCCGTTCGTCTTTTCGCTGCTGCTGACCTTCAGCCTGATCGGCATGCTCGGGCGCCGCCATGGCCTGGACTTGCCGGCCATGGTGGTGTTCAGCGGCACGGTGATGGCCTCGCCGTTGCAACTGACCCTGCTGGAAACCCCGGCGCATCTGCTCAATGCTTTCGGCGTGCTGGTGTCGGCACTGAGCATTAACTTGCGCTTTCTCGTGTTCACGCTGAGCCTGAAATCGAGCCTCGACGGCCCGATCAAAACGTTCGTCCCGGCCTTGGCGGTGATGGCTAACGCGGCCTTCACGCTGATGTCGATCCGCAAGGAACAGCAGCCGATCAGCCGCCCGTACGCCAACACCGTGTGCTTGTTGTTGTACGCCGCCGCCCTGCTCGGCACCGTGGTCGGTTACTGCTTCGCCCGCCTGGCCGACGACGCCTTGATGGACCATGCCAGCGTAGTGATTGCGATCTTTCTCAGCGCATCGCTGGGCAAAATGGCGCGCGACCGTCACAGCTTCCATGGACAATGGATTGCCGGTCTGGCCGCTGCCGCGAGTTTGCTCTGGCTGGGCGAAATCAGCCTGCTGTTGGTGTTGGCGGTCACGGTCCTGACGAGTTACGCCTATGACCGACCCTAGTACCTTCTGGCTGTACGTTGCGATCTGCGCGCTGGTGTCGGCGGTGTGCCGCTTGTTGCCGCTGGCGGTCAATGTCGAACGGCTGTCCGGCGGTGCCCGCACCTTCATCGACCGGCTTGGCAAATACACCTCGGTGGCGATGCTGGTCAGCCTGCTGGCCGGGGCGCTGTATCCGCTGGCGACACAACAGGCGGCGGCCATGCCGTGGATTGTGCCGGTGGCGCTGGCCTGGCTGCTGAGCCTGACGCGACTGAAGTCTTACTATGCGTTTCTGATTGCTTTGGCGGTGTACGTGCTGCTCGCCCTGCGCTAGTCGTCGATTGACGGCGATCCCCGCCCATGCTCTCCTACACAACTTGTTACGGGTGCCCTTCACAGGGTGAAACGGGAAACCGGTGAATCATGTGCTTTACTTTCAAGCCATGTCAGTCCGGTGCTGCCCCCGCAACGGTAAGCGAGCGAAGCGTCAGATCCACTGTGCCCCGGCATGGGAAGGTGATGCTTGCAGGTCGGCTTCAATGCCAACCCCTCGTGAGCCCGGAGACCGGCCCGCAACACACAGTGCGCCTCGGCGTCACTGCACCAGACAAACCCGCGGTGGGCGGGCGCTGTTCGAGCCTCTGCGGGCCTGACTCGCGGGGAGTCTGCATGCGCTCTGTTCACCCGCTGACACTTCAGAGGGAAGCGCCATGTCGATTATCAGCAGCACCGGCAACACCACGGACACCATCTCCAGCACCAGCACCCTGTCGCAACGCCTGATCGCCGCGCTCCTGGCGTCGATCCTCGGCGCCGGCCTCGTCTATTTCGCCGGGTTCTCGCACATCGAAGCGGTGCACAACGCCGCCCACGATACCCGCCACAGCGCCGCGTTCCCGTGCCACTGAGACCTGCCGAGATGATCAAGCGCATTGCCCAAACCGCAGGCTTCAGCGGCCTGCTGGCCGCCCTGCTGCTCACCCTGCTGCAAAGCTTCTGGGTGTCGCCGCTGATTTTGCAGGCGGAAACCTACGAGCAAGCCGAGCCGGTGGCCGAAGCTCACGAACACGCCGCCGGGGCTGCTGCTCATAGCCATGACAGCGAAGCCTGGGAGCCGGAAAACGGCTGGCAACGTGTGGTGTCGACCACGGGCGGCAATCTGGTCGTCGCCGTCGGTTTCGCCCTGATGCTTGCCGGCCTGTACACGCTGCGTGCGCCGACGAAAACCTCGCAGGGCCTGCTCTGGGGCCTGGCCGGTTACGCGACGTTCGTGCTGGCACCGACCCTGGGCCTGCCGCCAGAACTGCCGGGCACTGCCGCGGCGGACCTGGCTTCACGGCAGCTCTGGTGGATCGGTACGGCCGCCTCCACCGCTGTCGGCCTGGCCTTGCTTGCGTTCAGCCACAACTGGCTGATGAAGATCTTCGGCGTCGCCATCCTGCTGGTGCCCCACGTGATCGGCGCGCCGCAACCGCAGGTGCATTCGATGCTTGCCCCACAAGCATTGGAAACTCAGTTCAAGATTGCCTCGCAGTTGACCAACGTCGCGTTCTGGCTGGCCCTGGGCCTGATCAGCGCCTGGTTGTTCCGCCGCAAAAATCCGGCATGAATGACGCCAGCACGGCGCCGACCCTGGTGGTCGGCCTGGGCTGCCAGCGTGGCTGCACGGCCGCCACGCTGCGCGCGCTACTTGATCAAGCGTTACAGGCGCATCGCATCGAACTGCGAGCGGTCAAGGCGCTGGCCAGTATCGATTTGAAGCGCGACGAACCGGGTCTGCTGGAACTTGCCAGGCAACTGGAATTGCCCCTGCAATATTTCAGCAGCGCCGAACTGGCCGCTTACCAGCCGCGCCTCAGCCATCACTCTCAGATTGCCTACGAGCGAACCGGCTGTTACGGGGTCGCGGAAAGCGCCGCACTGGCGCTTGCCGAACGGCTGATTCAGGGCCCGGCGAAACTGCTGATTGCCCGGCAAAAATACGCTCAGGCCACCCTGGCGTTGGCCGGCGCTGCCTAAAACCTCGATAATCCCCGCTTTCGATCATGAGCATTGTTCATCTGCGTGCTCATCACTGCGTTTTTCACAGGATCAATCATGACCGTCTACTTCATCGGCGCCGGCCCCGGCGACCCGGAACTGATCACCGTCAAAGGCCAACGGCTGATCCGCGACTGCCCGGTGATCATTTATGCAGGTTCGCTGGTGCCGGCGGCGGTGCTTGAAGGCCATCGCGCCGAAACGGTCGTCAACAGCGCTGAACTGCACCTGGAACAAATCATCGACCTGATCAAGGCCGCCGACGCCAAAGGTCAGGATGTGGCACGGGTGCACTCCGGTGATCCGAGCCTTTATGGCGCGATCGGCGAGCAGATTCGCTATTTGCGTGAGTTGAATATCGCCTTTGAGATCGTCCCGGGTGTCACGGCGACAGCGGCGTGTGCAGCCTTGCTCGGTGCCGAACTGACCCTGCCGGACGTTTCGCAAAGCGTGATTCTGACCCGTTATGCCGACAAGACCACCATGCCGCCGGGCGAAGCACTCGGCAGCCTCGCGCAGCATGGGGCGACCATGGCGATTCATCTGGGGGTCAAGCATCTGGAGAAAATCCTCGCCGAGCTGCTGCCGCATTACGGCGCGGACTGCCCGATTGCGGTGATTCACCGGGCGACGTGGCCGGATCAGGATTGGGTGGTGGGGACGCTGGCGGATATCGCCGGGAAAGTCGAGGCCAAGGGTTTTCGACGCACGGCGCTGATTCTGGTCGGGCGAGTGTTAGGCAGTGAGGTATTCAGCGAGTCATCGCTGTATCGCGCCGGGCATGCTCACCTCTATCGCCCATGAGGCCCCCTTCGCGAGCAAGCTCGCTTGTATGGTTAGACTTGAAGGGGTGGTGGGACGAACAGTTCGCATCTGACTGCTGTAA
>NZ_JABWQS010000048.1:0-43504 GCF_014268545.1 Pseudomonas sp. SWRI81 | reverse complement strand
ACCCAGCGCTTTCTCGAGCAAGCCCGCTCCCACATTGGCTATGCGCCACGCCGAAAATCCTGCCCCCATGCCCGGAACCTGTGGGAGCGAGCCTGTTCGCGAAGGCGGCGACACATTCAACAACCCTGTCGCCTGACCCAGCGCTTTCTCGAGCAAGCCCGCTCCCACATTGGCTATGCGCCACGCCGAAAATCCTGCCCCCATGCCCGGAACCTGTGGGAGCGAGCCTGCTCGCGAAGGCGGCGACATATTCAACAACCCTGTCGCCCGACCCAGCGCTTTCGCGAGCAAGCCCGCTCCCATGTTGATTAGCACCGCTTAGGCCGGTTTCCACAGGAGGCAAACTGCTGGCCCCCGCCGTTTCGCTTCCTCGGCAAAATCGCCTTTTTTCAGAAGGTTAGGTTGGCTATATGCGGACGATTGTCATCACCGTTGCGACGCTTTCCCTGGCTATTCTTGCCTCGGGAGTGCAGGCAAGAGAATTGAGCAAGAGTCATCGATTTGCCTGCACATGGGGTTCGGATATCGCCGCCGGTGCGCAGCGATCGAAGCTGTCCGGAGTCTCGCTGTACGGTGCGCGCAAGCAGTTGCAGGTGCGCAAGTTTCAGCAACCCTGGATGCGCATGACGGCGATGGGCATCACTGAACAGACGTACAACAGCAGCTCGAAACTCAAACCGGCAGCGGTGAAGCAGACCTATTACGAGCAATGCGTACGCCATGAGTTGGCCCAGCGTTAACGCGGGTTGGCACATTCAGTCTTTTTCGTGAACCAGAAGCGGGGTGCGAGTACGCCGATGCCCGGTCACGACTCGTTTGAGCTTTTCAGCCTCGCAGGCCCTGCGATGCGAGGTACCGGCTGGCTCTGCATCAGGGCGTCAAGCGCCTTGCGGTAATTCTGCCCGCCGAGCGCCATGCTGTTGTTGTGCGTGGCGCCCGACACCAACAACAGGCGTTTGGGGTGTTGTGCGGCGTTGAACAATTGTTCGCTGAAGCGCGAAGGCACAAACGCATCGGCCATGCCATGCACCACCAGCAATGGCATATGAATGTCGGCGATCTTGTCGATGGAATCGAATTTCTGCGACAGCAGCCAGCGCACGGGAAGTGAGGTGTTGGCGACGGCGGCGGCGACATCGGCCAGGGAAGTGAAGGTCGACTCGATGACCAGTCCGCGCACCGGCAAAGGCGTATGGCTGCGGACGGCGTTCTGCCCCAACTCTGCCGCCAGATCGATCGCCACCGCGCCGCCCAGGGAATGGCCGTAAATCAGGCGTTTGTTCGGGTCCGGCTGCAGCAGTTTGAAGCGTTCCCAGGCCACGCGAGCATCTTCGTAGACGCTGCTTTCCGACGGCAGATCGCCTTTGCTCTGGCCGAAGCCGCGATAGTCGATGGCCAATACCGAATAGCCCGCCGCACGCAGTTGTTCGATACGGAACAATTGCCCGGTGAGGTTCCAGCGTACGCCGTGCAGATAGAGGATCGCCGGGGCGTTCGCGCGTTCTGCCGGCCACCACCAGGCATGAATGTTCTGGCCGGCCTTGAAGCTCTTGGGTTGCAGATCGAGTTCCTGAACGCTGCCGGGCAAGCCGCGGTACCAGCCGGCGGTGCCTGGCTCAATGCGAAACAGCAGCTTGCGTTCGGTATGTTCCAGCACGGCACAACTCGTCGGCACGCCAATCACCAGCGCGGCCATGAAGGCGAACGTCAGGCGGCGACGTCTCAAATGAGTCATGAAGGACAGGAACATTAAACGTTTCACCACGGCGCAGACAAAGAACGCTTTTTACCAGATGCCTTGGTCTGCGCGTGATTATTTTCGACCACCGTACACGCGCAACGATTACAAGATGCTGCAATCAATCACGCCACTTGCAGCACGATCTTGCCGATATGGTCGCCGGCCTCCATGCGTGCATGGGCTTGAGCCGCTTCAACGAGAGGGTAAACCTTATCGATGATCGGCAGGCAGCGCCCGGCGGCCAGCACCGGCCAGACCTGCTCGCGCAGTTGGTCGGCGATCGCGGCTTTTTCAGCTGCGGTGCGGGCGCGCAGCAGCGAACCGGTGACCACGGCGCGTTTGCCAAGGATCGCCAGCAAATCAATGTCCTTGGCCCGAGCGCCGCCGAGGAACCCGAGCATCACCAGGCGTCCGTCCATCGCCAGCGCGCTGACGTTGCCGTTGAGGTAGGAGCCACCCATGATGTCGAGAATCACATTCACACCTTGATCCGCCGTTTTTGCAGCGATCACGGCGGCAAAATCTTCTTCGCGATAATTGATCGGCTGCCCTCCGAGCTGGCTGATCGCTGCACATTTGTCAGGGCTGCCGGCAGTGGCGAAGGCCTCAATGCCGAATTCGCGGCAGAGCATCAGTGCGGTCGTGCCGATGCCGCTGGTGCCGCCATGAATCAGCGCGCGCTGGCCACGGCTGGCACCGCCGAGGCCGAACAGATTGGCCCAGACGGTAAAGAAGGTTTCCGGAATGGCCGCCGCCTGTACCCAGTCCATCCCATCGGGGATCGCTAAGGTCTGGCCCGCCGGCACTGCGCAATATTCGGCATAGCCGCCGCCATTGGTCAGTGCGCAAACCCGGTCACCGACGGCAAAACCAGTGACATCGGCACCCAGCGCAACCACCTCGCCAGCCACCTCCAGGCCTGGAATCGGGTCCATGTCAGGCTTCATCGGGTAGAGGCCGGCGCGCTGCAAGGCATCCGGACGGTTGATGCCGGCGGCGTGTACGCGAATCAGTACCTGCCCTTGAGCCGCGACAGGCAGCGCCACACGCTTGGCTTGCAGAACTTCGGGACCGCCGGGTTGGGTGATTTCGATACGGCTCATTTCATTGGGCAGGGACATGTCGATTCCTCTGATTAAGGTCGTGTAGATGGGAGCGCAAGCACCACGTAATGATTCCGTTCAGTTCGCACCGCAGCGTGTTTCGATGGAAGAGGGCAGCCAGCGCAGTGCTTGCTCCAGCAGCAGGGCGACGACGATGGCGCCGCCGGCGATCACGAACAGCAACGCGTGATGGCCGCCGGTGGCATTGAACAGCGCCGAATAGGCGAACCCGGCGAGCGCCTGGAATGTCGCGAACGATACCGTGGCGCGACTCCACGCAATCTGCTGGCGGTGGTGGGTCGGCACCAGTTCGTGCACCCGGGCCAGGGCCAGGGGCACGATTCCCGGCGGGAACGAACCGAGGATTACGGCGAGCAACGCCAGCGCCAGAAAGGAATCGGCGATCGACAACAGACCGAGGGTAATCGCCTGCACCACCAGCACCACGCGGATACCGATGCGTGCGCCAAGCTGATCGGCGAGAAATCCGTAACTCACCGGCCCGACGATGGCGCCCAGACCGTACATCACCCAGACCATGGCGCCGACATGAGCACCCGCACCCAACCCGCGGGCGACGTAATCGACGAGGAACACCATGGCGGGCACCAGACCGGCGGCCATGAACGCGTATTGGCCAAACAGCAGATAAACCCCTGGCGGTGTCGGCTCAGTGGTCGAATCGGCGCTCGCCGCCATCGGGTGTGCGCTATCGGCAGGCCATCCGAACCAGCTCAATGCGGTCAGTAGCAGCGCCAAAGCACCCAGGCCCAGCCAGGTCGCCTGCAAACCCAGGCTCAGCAACGGCGGCACGATGGTTCCCGAACCGGCAATACCCAGGCCGATGCCGAGAAATATCGCACCACTGGCCAGACCTTTGCGTGACGCCGGCACATGGGGCAGCACGGTCGCGGCAACCAGCACCATGATTGCGCCGCCAGCGACGCCCGAAAGCAAGCGCCAGCCAAAAAACCAGCTTACCGACAACGGCCAGGCACAGGCGAAAAACGCCGCCGTAACGGCCAGCATCATCAGGCGCAGGGCATTGCGGTTACCCCAGCGCTGGGCCAGCGGCCGGCCGAGCAGGGCGCCAATCAGATAGCCGACCAGATTCGCCGCACCGAGATACACGACGTCGCCGGCAGAAAACCACTGGGCTTGAATCAGCGCAGGAATCAAGGGCGTATAGGCGAAGCGCGCCAGACCGATACTGACGAGGCTGGCGCAAAGTCCGGCAAAGATCGGCAGCCAGATGCCGGAGGTTGATGATGTACGCATGCTAGCGATCTCGTGGAAGGTTTATGGCGACCAGCATATCGACTATCGTTGCTGCGTTCGCGCAGCGATTAAGCGGCGCGTCGATGCAAAAGTGCATCATCTGGAGGCGCTATGAATTGGGATGACGCGCGGGTGTTTCTCGCGGTTTGCCGAGAATCGACATTGCGCGGAGCGGCGCGGGTTCTGGGCGTGGATCAGGCGACGGTGGGCCGGCGTATCACCGCGCTGGAGAAGTCCCTGAGCGCGACGTTGTTTCTGCGCACATCGGACGGCTACGCATTGACCGCCCTCGGTGAAGCGGCGCTCAAAAGCGTGCAGAAAATGGAGCATTCGGCGCTTGAGCTGGAACGCCAGATCCACGGCCTGGACGACCGCCTGACCGGTAACGTGCGGGTGAGTAGCACCGACTCGCTGGCGATTGACTTCCTGATTCCGGCGATCGCCCGTCTGCACGAGCTGCACCCGGATGTGCAGGTGCAGTTGGATGCCTCCACGCAGATTCTCAGCCTGGCCAAGCGCGAAGCGGACATTGCCGTGCGCAACACGCGACCGGATAACCCGGATCTTATCGCCCGACGGATTGCGCGTTGGCCTGTAGGACTTTTCGCTGCGCAGGCCTATGTCGACCGCCACGGCGAACCGCAACCGGGCACGGCGTTCGAGGGCCATGATCTGGTGGTCTATCAACCGTATCTGCAGAGCAAAAAAGATTTCACGCTGGTGTCCGAACCCTTTAACCGTGGGCGTATCGTCGCCAGCCTCAGTTCCAGTCTGCTGGTTCGCCGCTCGATTGCAGCCGGTTTGGGGATCGGTGAAATTCCGCTGTACATGGGCGAGCGCGACGGTCTGGTCAGGCTCTGGCCGGAGCTTACCCGACCGTTGCCGTATGAAGTGTGGCTGGTCACCCATGCGGATTTGCGCCATACGGCACGGGTTCGCGCGGTGATCGAACAGATCGTCGAGGCGTTTGCGCTGGAAAACCAATAGTCGATTCAGCGTTTTTTCGGGGCTACAACATCTGACGAAACGGCCTACGTACGAGGCAGAATGTGCCGGCTTGTCGGCCGTGACGTTGGATTCTATTGTGACTGCAGTTCGGTGAGGGCCTCGAACCCGCACTGAAATGATGAGCCAGGGAAGGTCTCGGTAGCCGCGAAAGGTGTCGAATTGGAAATCAGGGAAGTCAATCAATATGCAGTCAGGGGCATGTCGGGCACAGGTCGGGATAAGCAAACCATGGGCGCTATAAGTCGTGAAGAATTCGATGCGAAGATAGAAACCATCGAGACGAGGATGGATGGTCGTGTGGCAGAAATGCGCGCCGATATTCGCGGATTCCTGGCTGCTCAGGCGGAGCGGGACAAGGCCTACCTCGAACGAGAAAAGACTCAACAGGAACGAGACAAGCGCTACGACTTGATGTGGGCGGGGGTGCAGAAAATTGCCGATGACTCACGGGAAGCGATTAGACAAGCGTCGACCGTAAAGGCTAATTACTGGGCTGCCACCACTGTTCACTTTCTCGGCGTAGCCTCCTTGCTGGTTGGTGCGCATTTCGCTAACCAGGCGGCCGTTTTGACGACCATACAGACAACGCTGGCAGCGATTCAGATTGGCAAAGAGGTCGCGACACCCAAACCAGTCGAGCGGCCGTCGACGGTGCAACCGCAATAAAATACGGCCTTCAAAGGAAGGCCGTTTTTGCTGGCAACAAAACGTTGCCTCATGGCATTTCCGGCAATTCCTGAGGACGCAGGTCAAACACCAGCACTTCGGCGTCGACACCGTTGCTCAGGGCGAGCCGTTGTTCCTTACGAACCCGCACACCGTCGCCTTCCTGCAATAACTGGCCATTCAACTCTACGCTCCCGCGCGCCACATGAACGTAGGCGTAACGGTTGGCTGGCAGTTCCAGCGTGGCACTTTCCTTGCCATCGAATAACCCGGCATAGACCCGTGCATCCTGGCGAACTTTCAAGGAGCCATCGCCGCCATCCGGGGAGATGATCAACTGCAGGCGACCGCGTTTTTTCTGCGCGCTGAAATGCTCCTGCTGGTAACGCGGTTTGGCGCCGCTGACGTCCGGTACGATCCAGATTTGCAGAAAGTGCACCGGCTTGGTGGCCGAGTGGTTGAACTCGCTGTGCGCCACGCCGCTGCCGGCGCTCATCAACTGCACATCGCCGGGGCGGATCACCGAGCCGGTGCCGAGGGTGTCCTTGTGTTCCAGTGCACCTTCCAGCACGTAGGAAAAAATTTCCATGTCACGGTGCGGGTGTTGCCCAAAACCTTTGCCAGCGGCGACGCGGTCATCATTGATCACCAGCAGGTCGGAGAAACCCTGCTCACGCGGGTTGCGATAACTGGCGAAGGAAAAGGTGTGGAACGACTTCAACCAGCCATGATTGGCGAGACCACGGTCGGAGGCTTTGCGAAGAGTCAGCATGATGAAATCTCCTGGCGGGACGTGAATTCGTCCGAGTGAGGAGAAGGTTACTGTTTATCGAAATGCGCAATAAGTAGGTGAAAATTGAAAGACTGTCATGATCAGGTTGACAGTTTTGCGCTATGGTTCACGCATTCTTTTGCACTGATCACGCCACTGTTGGCCATAATGGCGCGTTTGCAGCCTGCGTATTGACCTTCGAATGTGATGCCTCCCATGAAAACTGTGGCAATGGTGCTGTTCCCTGATTTCCTCATGCTCGACATGGCCGGGCCGCTGGAAGTGTTTTCGGTTGCCAATCGTTACCTCAAGCCAGAATGGCATTATCAACTGACCACCCTTGGCACCGAGCGCGGGCCGTTACGAGCGTCCAACGGGGTGCAGGTGCAAGCCGACCTGCACATCGACGACGCCGCGGCACGTTATGACCTGCTGCTCGTTCCGGGCGGGCCCGGTGCCTACAACCAAAGATTTCCGCCTTTGTTCGCCTGGCTGAAAGGCGCCGTGCCGCGCGCCGAACGGTTTGGTTCAATCTGTACCGGCGCCTTTATCCTCGGTCATGCCGGATTGATTGACGGTTATCGGGTGACTACCCACTGGAATTACACTGAGCGATTGATCAAGGCTTTTCCGCAAGCCACGGTGGCCACCGATCAGATCTACGTCGAGGACCGCAACCTGATTACCTCGGGCGGCGTCACTGCCGGGATTGATCTGGCGCTGGCCGTGGTCGCCCGCGATCATGGCAAGAAAATCGCCCAGGACGTGGCCAAAGTCTTGTTGGTGGTGATGAAACGCCAAGGCGGGCAGGCACAGTTCAGCCCCTTGATGGCCGCCGTTTCACCGCAGGAAACCGCGATCACGCGAGTGCAGAACTACGTCCTGGAGCATCTGGACGAAGCCTTCACGGTCGAGCGCATGGCAGGGCTGGCGAACATGAGCGCACGGCACTTTGCCCGCCTGTTTATCCGCGACATCAACATGACACCGATGGCGTTTCTGCAGAACGCGCGGGTCGACTGCGCGCGCAACCTGCTGGAAACCAGTGACCTGCCGCTGAAAACCGTGGCCTATAAAAGTGGTTTCGGCAGTGTTCGACACATGCGCTCACTATTTGCCGAAAAGCTGGGTCTGACCCCGGCACAGTATCGGGAACAGTTCAGCTAGAGCGGTTGTGTCCGTCTGGCGCAGTGGGATGTCCGTGCTGCGCCCGGCGTGGTGGTTGTAGCGTCATCGGAGCATGCCAAGATGACTGCCATGAATACTCACAACGATTTGAACCCGGCGCCGGTGCTGCGTTTTGGCCCGTATACCTTTCATGTGCGCCAGCGCCTGATTCTTCAGGGCGACCGGCCATTGCGCATGGGCGGGCGTGCGCTGGATATTTTGCAGGTGCTGGTCGAGCGTGCGGGGCAGGTGGTCAGCAAAGAGCAACTGATCGCGCGGGTGTGGCCAACCTCGGTGGTCGAAGAGATCAACCTGCGGGTGCACATCGCAGCGCTGCGGCGTGCACTGGGCGACGGCGGTAATGGTCAGCGTTACATCGCCAACGTCCCGCAACGCGGTTACAGCTTTATCGCCCCGGTGACGTCGGACGAAGGTGAAGCGCCGCTGGCACCTGTCGCCGCGCTAACGCATCAACACAATCTGCCGGCACGACTGACGCCAGTCAGCGGGCGCGACGCACTGATCGGTAGTCTGGTTCGTCAGATGCCTGTGTGCCGGTTGATGACGATTACCGGTGCGCCGGGTGTCGGAAAAACTGCCGTGGCATTGCGCGTAGCGGAATTGCTGCTGCAGTACTTTCGCGATGGCGTGTGGTGGGTCGACCTTGCCGATCTCGAGGAGCGCGCGCCGCTGCTCGACCACCTGCTGCACAGGCTCGCGACTGACCTTTGCACTCTGAACGGTCGCCACGCCTTGCTGGTGCTGGATAACTGCGACCACGTTCGCGGTGGCTGTGCGGCGCTGGTCGAAACCCTCCTGCAAGCTGCGCCTCGTCTGGCCATCCTGACCACCAGCCGGGAAGCCTTGGGCGTTGAATCAGAGACTGTTCATTGCGTGCCGCTGCTGGCGATTCCCAAGTGCTCGACACTGGAAACCGTTGAAGAAGCCATGGGCTATCCGGCGGTGCAGTTGTTCGTCAGCCGTGCGCGGGCGCGGCAACATGGCTTCAGTTTGCGTAAACAGGATTTGCCCGGCGTACGCGAGATCTGCCGTCAACTTGACGGCCTGCCACTGGCGATCGAACTTGCGGCGTCGCAGATCGACGCGCTGGGCTTGATTGGCTTACAGGCACAGGTTGAAAACGGTCTGCAGTTGCTTGGCCAAGGCCGGCGCACCGCGGTGCCGCGCCATCAATCGATGGCTGCTGCCATCGATTGGAGCTATCAGTATCTGACCGCAATGGAACAGCGTGTGCTCCTGCGTCTCTCAGTGTTCAACACGGGCTTTACGCTGGAAGCCGCACTGAGTGTGATCAGTTGCGCGGACCTGGCCGGCTCCAGGCTGACCGCGATAATCGAAGGCCTGGCGCGCAAATCGTTGCTTATTCAGCAACCCATCCGTGCGACGGTGCGCTATTGGATGCTCAATACCGTGCGCCGCTACGCTCGTGATCAGCTTGAGTGCAGCGACGAGAAGCTCGATCTGCAGCAGCGCCATGCGCGCTATCTCAGCCGTAGGCGCAGCGCTTCAGGCCGGGCGCTCGTCGTGGAGGCTGTCGAGTAGCAGGCGCACCTTGCGTAAGTCCGCAGTGGCATAGCCTTCGGTGAAGCGCTGATAAATCGGGGTTAATAAATCGAGTGCCTCGCGATGGCGGGACTGGCGTTGCCATAAGTGAGCGAGGTCTGTGGCACTGCGTAACTCCCACGCCAGTGCGCCCTGGATTTTGGCCACGCTCAGAGCGTGTTGCAGGGTTTGTTCGGCTTCCCGGGTTTGGGCGGTGTCTGTCAGGGATTCTTCGCGAGCAGGCTCGCTCCCACAGACGGAATCTGCGCCCGACATAAAACCCTTGTGGGAGCGAGCCTGCTCGCGAAGGGGTCTTTCGGAGGCCTTTATTAGTGCAACCGCCCGAGCCCGCAGTATCTCCGCCGAACTCCATCCCGCATCGCCGTTGCGCGCCCGTTCCACCAGTGCGTCATCGACAAAACGCTCATCCAGCGTAACCATGACTTCCCGGATCAAACCGCTGCTTTGCGCTGACACAGGCGTGGCGTTATCAGGGTCGATCACCTGCGCGTAATGCCGGCCCCAATTGTTGAACAACAGCACCGAATGCTTCTGCGACTGTTCCAGCAACAACTGCAACAGGGCCCGGGCGTTCTGCCGGTCACCGTTGTAATGCGCAATCAAACAGCTGGCCAACGCCAGGGTGTAGCAAATCGAGGTGCCATGGTTGATTTGCACGGCAATGTCCAGCGCCTGCCGTGCGGTGCGCCACGCTTGCTCGGGCAAACCTTGCAGCCACAACACCCGCGCGAGCACCGTCAACGAGGCGACGCTCTGGTCGTACTGCACGCCAAAGCCGTGGGTGAAGCGATTGAGGTGGCCGCTGTGCGCCATGCGCTGCAGCACTTGCTCGGCATGCACACGAGCCTGGGGCTGGTCGCCGGCATAATGCAGGGCCAGCACGCGCAAGCGATGTGTGCTCAGTGATAGCAGCGGTTCGCCGTGCACGCCAATGCGGTCGAATTGCTCGCTTTGCGCCAATGCCGCGCGGTAGTGCCCGCAACTCAGATTGACCGCCATGTGCCCTGACACTGCACGCAGCTGCCCAGCGAGATCGCCGTGTGTCTCGGCCAACTGGCAGGCGTCGACGAAGGCCTCGATGGTTTGTGGTGTGCCGCCCCAAGTGTGGTAGCTGGCGCTGCCGAGCGCCAGTTTCAACCCGATTTGCAGGCGAGGGCAGGGCTCTGCTGTTTCCTCGAGCAGACTCAGCGCCCGGCGGACATAACGGCTGTAATCGCGCAGCAATGACAACTCCTGCCACAACGGTGCCGAAGCGGCTGCCAGTTGAATGCCCAGCTCATCCGGCCCCGGTCCGTTGAGGCTCCAGTCCAGCGCCGCGCGTAAATCCTCCAGGCCCCGGGCATAGCGCTCCATCCACAACACGGTCGGGGTGTTGTCCCAATCCGCTTGCGCCTGCTGCATCAAGGTCAGGCAGCGTTCGGCGTGACGCTGGCGGGTTGCGCTGAGCTCGTCGGCCTGTTCGAGTTTTTCCAGGGCGTAATGGCGCGTGGTGTCGAGCAAGCGATAGAAAACATCTTCGTCGCCCACTTCTACGCCAAGCAGAGATTTGGCCACCAACTGCGTGACAGCCGTGAACACGGCGCCGGGATCGATCTGTTGGCCAATCACCACCGCGGCTGCAGAGGCGAGGGTGAAGCTGCCGCGGAAAATTCCCAGTCGGCGCAAACAGGTTTGCTCGCAGGGGTTGAGCAGGTTGAAACTCCAGTCCATCGTGGCGCGCAAGGTCAAGTGGCGTTCGGCGCTACTGTGTTGTCCGGCCGACAGCGGCGGCAAACCTTCGCGCAACTGCTTGAGCAGGCCGTCCATGCCCAGTTCGCTGACCTGCGCGGCGGCAAGTTCCAGGGCCAGCGGAATACCGTCCAGGCGCTGGCAGATCTCGATCGCTTGCGGCAGTTCGGCGTGGCTCAGTTGAAAGCTTTCCCGGGCTGCCGTCGCTCGTTCGACAAACAATTGCAGCGCTGCAAAGCCCAGCGCCTGGGCCGGATCCATCGGGGTCAGCAAGGATGGGCAATCGAGCGATTCCAGGCGCTGCACGAACTCGCCCTCAGCGCGCAGACTCTCACGGCTGGTCGCGAGGAGATGCACCTTGGGCGCGCCGCGCAGAATCTCCTCGCTGAGCGACGCGACCGCATCGATCAGGTGCTCGCAGTTGTCGATTACCAGCAACATTTGCCGTTCCCGCAGGCCATTGACCAGACAAGCTTGCGCATCGCCGTCAGGCGCGGACAGATCGAGCAGCGTCGCCAGATGCGAGCCGATCAGCCCGGGATCGGCGATGGGCGCCAAATCCACCAGGCGGATGCCGTCGCGATAATGCCCGAGCAATTGTTCCGCCACACGCAGGGCCACCGTGGTTTTGCCGATCCCGCCGGGGCCGACCAGGGTGATGCAGCGTTGGCGCGGCAACTGCGCAATCAAGTGATCGACCACGGCTTGGCGGCCGATCATCCGCGTACGCCGCAGCGGCAGGTTGTGTCTGGCGACGGCAACCGCAGGCTTTTGCTCGATGTTGTCGAGCACAATCGGGGCGACAAAGCTGTAGCCGCGCTGCGCCACGGTGACGATGTAGCGCTGCCCGTTCTGCCCGTCGCCGAGGGCCTTGCGCAGCGCCGCCATGTGCACGCGCAGGTTGATGTCTTCGACCACACTGTCGGGCCAGACCCCGGCCATCAATTGCTGTTTGCTGACCACTTCGCCGGCATGCGCCAGCAAAATCAGGAGGATGTCCATCGCCCGCCGTCCCAGGCGCAAAGGCTGTTGGCCTTCAAGCAGCAATCGTTGCCCGGGATGTATCCGATAGGGGCCAAAAGCGATGGCCTGATTCGGGGGAAAACTCAACAGCGCGCTCCTGCGGTGATGCGACGGACAGGTCGAACCAGTGCCTGGCGCAAGCGCAGGCCGTCTGATCCGGGGTGTCCGGGCATAATCCTCAGGTTTGAGCATCAGTGCAACGGGTGGCGTAACGGCAGCAGTCAAAACACCGCAGGCTGCGCAGCGTTGCTTTTCAGCTTGCCCATGACCCGACAGCGCCAGGCAAACGGATTGATGCCTTCGCTGCGGGTGAACATGTGGCAGAAATGCGCCTGATCGCAGAAGCCGCACTCCAGGCTGATCTGGGTCAGGCTCAGGTCGGTGTGCTGGATCAACAGCTTGGCCCGCGCCAGGCGCTGGGTGCGAATCCAGTCCTGTGGCGAGAGGCCGGTGCTGCACTTGAACGCGCGGGAGAAATGGCTGCGTGACAGTGAGCAGGCGCGGGCCAGCTCCGCCACTTCCAGGCTCTCGCCCAGGCGATCGAGGATCAGTTGTTTGACGTGGCGTTCGCGCTGCGGACTGAGTCCGCCACTCGCACTTTTATGCGGTTCGCAGGCAGGGGCGAGGGCGACGGTTTGCTGCAAATAAGCCATGGCCAAGGTCCGTGTCGGTGGGGAAGGCACGGTCAGCGCATTCCCTCAGGTCAAAAAAGCAACGCTGCGCAGAGGGCTTCATTGTTGGGCGAGGGCGTAAGGCTGACGAGTTAATCGTTGTTAATTCCATCGCCGAGGCCTGAACTCAGCACATCCCTGCAAGTCTGCGCCCGCCGAGTTGCGGCACGATCACAGCGAGGGTGGCCGCTGTCGGCCAGATCAAGGGGAGATCCAATGAAAGGCATGTTTAACGCAGCGGCGGCCTTGGCGGTCGTTCTGGCTACATCCAGCGCCATGGCACAGGCGCCGCAGGTCGGCACTCAGGCACCGGGTTATTTCCGCCTGGCCGTGGGCGATTACGAAGTCACCGCGTTGTTCGATGGCTATAACGACTTGTCGCCAAAGCTCTTGCAGGGCATGAGCCAGAGCCAGATTCGTGCGCTGCTCGCACGCCGTTCGATTGAAACGCCGGGCGTGCAAACGGCGTTCAACGCCTTCCTGGTCAATACCGGCAAGCAACTGATTCTGGTCGACACCGGTGCGGGGCAGTGCATTGGCGCCACGGCGGGGCAGCTTTCGGCCAACATGCAGGCCGCCGGTTACAAGCCTGAGCAGGTCGACACGATTCTGCTGACGCACCTGCACCTCGATCACGTTTGCGGCCTGGTCGATGCGCAAAAGCAGCCGCTGTTTGCCAACGCTACGGTGTACGCCGCCCAGGCCGAGGCCGATTACTGGCTCGATGCGGCGGCGTTGGCCAAGGCGCCGGCGGGTGCCAAAGCGTTCTTCCAGATTGCCCAGGACTCCACGGCACCCTACGTTGCCGCCGGGCGCTTCAAGACGTTCGCTGCGGGGCAGTCGCCGCTGCCGGGGCTGGTCGAGGCGACGCTTGAGGCCGGACACACGCCGGGCAGCACGACCTATCGTTTTACCTCGCAGCAGCAGAGCATCATGTTCATGGGCGATCTGGTGCACAACCTCGCCGTGCAGTTCCTCCATCCGGAGGTGTCGATCGGTTTTGACGTCAACAGTCAGCAGGCGATCAACAGTCGTCAGGCCGTGTTCAGCGCGGCCGCGACGAGCAAGACGTGGGTGACGGCGGCGCACTTGCCGTTTCCGGGGATTGGTCATATCGCCGCCGAAGGCAAGCACTTCCAATGGGTGCCGGTGGAATATGGCCCTTACAAACGCGCGGCCAAGGTGCCGTTGATCGAGTAAAGTGCACAGCGTCCCGCCTGCCTGAAACCGCTGACACCGATAAGGAAACCTCGCCCATGAACCGTAACGATCTGCGCCGCGTCGACATGAACCTGCTGGTGATTTTCGAAGCGCTGATGTTCGAAAAGAACCTGACCCGCGTCGCTGAAAAACTGTTCATGGGCCAGCCTGCGGTGAGTGCGGCGCTGGGGCGGTTACGCGATCTGTTCGATGATCCGTTGCTGCTGCGCAACGGTCGCGGCATGGAACCGACCGCGCGGGCGCTGGCGATTCTCAAGGAGCTGCAACCGGCGATGGACGTGATTTCCGGTGCGGTCAGCCGGGCCAAGGAATTCGAACCGGCGAGCAGTTGCGACGTGTTCCGCATCGGTTTGTCGGATGACGCCGAGTTCGGTCTGTTTCCGCCGTTGTTGCGTCAGCTTCAGCAGGAGGCGCCGGGAATCGTCGTGGTGGTGCGCCGCGCCAACTATCTGTTGATGCCGGCGCTGTTGGCCTCGGGGGAAATTTCCGTGGGCGTCAGCTACACCACGGATCTGCCGGCCAATGCCAAGCGCAAAAAGCTGCGCGACATTCCCTGCAAGGTTTTGCGCGGCGACGACCGTCCGGGGCCGCTGACGCTGGACGAATACTGCGAGCGTCCGCATGCGATGGTGTCGTTCTCAGGCGACCTGAGCGGCAATATCGACATGGACCTGGCGAAGATCGGCCGCTGCCGCCGCGTCGTGCTGGGCGTGCCGCAGTTCAGCGGCTTGCGCGCCTTGCTCGCTGGCACCGAGATGATTGCCACCGTTCCGGATTACGCCGCTTGCGCCCTGGTTGAAGGCTGCGCCTTGCGCGCCGAAGATCCACCGTTCCCGATCGATGCCGCGCAATTGTCGATGGCCTGGAGCGGGGTGCACGACAACGACCCGGCAGAAAAATGGCTGCGCTCGCGGATCAGCCAGTTCATGGCCGCGCCGCTGGATATCCCGACGATCTAAGTCCCTACATCGATCCCGTGTAGGAGTGAGCCTGCTCGCGAAAGCGGTGTGTCATTCAAGGCATTTGGCACTGACCTGACGCCTTCGCGGGCAAGCCCGCTCCCACTGTTTTGTGGCTGTCTGCCGATTGAGGCCTGCCGCTTCTACCTGTTTTTGCGGCCATCTGCAGACTGTCGGTGGCCTGCAATCAACTAAGCACACCCATCCAATTTCTCGCGCCGCGGCCTTGGCATGATTCCCGTCAATGACATTCAAAGGGTCGGGTCATGATTGCTTCGAGGGATGAACAGGCGCGCGACGTCGGGTTGCTGTTCCTGCGGGTCAGCGGCGGGTTGTTTCTGTTGTGGGTGCACGGCTTGCCCAAGCTGCTGGACTTCACGGCGCAACTGCAACTGATCGAAGACCCGTTTCACCTCGGTGCGCACCTCACCCTGATCCTGGCAATTTTCGCCGAAGTCCTCTGTCCGCTGATGATCGTTGCCGGGGTTCTGGCGCGTCTGGCCTGCTTGCCTATTCTCTTTGTGCTGCTGGTTGCGTTGCTGGTTGTGCATCCGCAATGGAGTGTGGCCGAAGGGCAGTTCGGCTGGCTGCTGTTGATCCTCTTCACCACTGTATTGATCGCCGGGCCCGGACGGCTGGCGATTCCTGTTCGTTTGCCCGGAGTGCTGCGTTATGCCTGAAGTCCTGAATCAACAAGCACCGGGGGCCGATGAGACTGTCACGTTGATCATCAAACACTCGGTCAAGGCCGGTTTCGAGTTGGCCTATGAAGCGTGGTTGCGCAATATCGTGCGCGTGGCCGGCCAGCGCGAAGGGCATCTGGGCGTGGACGTGGTGCGCGGCAAGCGCGGGCGTCTGGATTTTTACACCTGCGTGCTGCGCTTCAGCTCCACCGAAGCGATGCAAGGCTGGCTGCAATCGTCTGAGCGTCAGGCACTGGTCGCCGAAGCCGCGCCGATGCTGGCGGATGGTGATCAGACCGAAGTCGCGCCGGTCAATGAATTCTGGTTCACCCCGCTGGCCGAAGCCGGCTCGCCACCGCCGCGCTGGAAGCAGGCTGTCGTCACCCTGCTGGTGATTTTGCCGCATACCTTGCTGGTGCCGCTGATCTGGGGCCCGCTGCTCGCGCTGCATCCGCTGCTGTCCAACTACGTGGTCGCGACGTTCCTGATCACCCTGACCATCGTGCTTTCGGTGGTCTACGTAGTGATGCCGCCAGTCACGCGTTTGTTCACCCCATGGCTGGAAGCCAGCCAGGCCCATGAACACCTCGATTCCCAAGAAACCTCGCCGCGTTGAGCGTGAGGTTTGCTGACTTTAACTTTTGCTTGAGGAACTGCGATGAGCGCCGATCTGATTTTATTCAATGGCCAATTTCATACCGTAGATCGCGAAAAACCACTGGCCAGCGCCGTGGCGATCAAGGACGGGCGCTTCGTCGCCGTCGGTAACGATGCCGAGGCCATGGCCCTCAAAGGCAGCGCCACGCAAGTGGTCGACATGAAGGGACGCTGCGTCATTCCCGGCCTCAACGACTCGCACTTGCACCTGATTCGTGGCGGCTTGAACTACAACCTCGAACTGCGCTGGGAAGGCGTGCCGTCGCTGGCCGATGCACTGCGCATGCTCAAGGATCAGGCCGATCGCACACCGACGCCGCAGTGGGTGCGCGTGGTCGGTGGCTGGAACGAATTCCAGTTCGCCGAAAAACGCATGCCGACCCTTGAGGAAATCAACCAGGCCGCGCCGGACACCCCGGTGTTCATCCTGCACCTGTATGACCGCGCCTTGCTCAACCGCGCTGCTTTGCGCGTGGCCGGCTACACCCGCGACACGCCGAACCCGCCGGGCGGTGAGATCGTTCGCGACAGTAACGGCAACCCGACCGGCATGCTGGTTGCGCGGCCGAACGCGATGATTCTCTACTCGACCCTGGCCAAGGGGCCGAAGCTGCCGCTGGAATACCAGGTCAACTCGACCCGCCAGTTCATGCGCGAACTCAATCGCCTCGGCCTGACCAGTGCGATCGATGCCGGCGGTGGTTTCCAGAACTACCCGGACGATTACCAAGTGATCGAGCAACTGGCCAAAGACGACCAGTTGACCGTACGCATCGCCTACAACCTGTTCACCCAGAAGCCAAAAGAAGAGCTGACCGATTTCCAGAACTGGACCGGCAGCGTCAAGTTGCACCAGGGCGACGACTTCTTGCGCCACAACGGTGCGGGCGAGATGCTGGTGTTCTCCGCCGCCGACTTCGAAGACTTCCTCGAACCGCGCCCGGATCTGCCGCAGACCATGGAACAAGAGCTGGAGCCGGTGGTACGTCACTTGGTCGAGCAACGCTGGCCGTTCCGTCTGCACGCCACGTACAACGAATCGATCAGCCGCATGCTCGACGTGTTCGAGAAGGTCAACCGTGACATTCCGTTCAACGGCTTGCCATGGTTCTTCGACCATGCCGAAACCATCACCCCGCAAAACATCGAGCGGGTGAAAGCGCTGGGCGGCGGCATCGCGATTCAGGACCGCATGGCGTTCCAGGGCGAATACTTCGTCGATCGTTACGGCAAGCAAGCCGCCGAAGCCACGCCGCCGATCAAGCGCATGCTTGCCGAAGGCGTGCCGGTCGGCGCCGGCACCGACGCCACCCGCGTCTCCAGCTACAACCCGTGGACGTCGCTGTACTGGATGGTCAGCGGCCGCACCGTCGGCGGTCTGGCCCTGTATGAAGAAGGTTTGCCACGCGCCACCGCGCTGGAGTTGTTCACCCACGGCAGCGCCTGGTTCTCCTCGGAGCAGGGCAAGAAAGGCCAGATTCGTGTCGGCCAACTGGCAGATATGGCGGCGCTGAGCGCGGACTTCTTCAGCGTTGAGGAAGAAACGATCAAGTGGATCGAATCGGTCATGACTGTGGTGGGCGGCAAGATCGTTTACGCCGCGGGTGACTTCGAAGACCTCGGTCCGCGCTCGATTCCGGTGCTGCCGGATTGGTCGCCGGTGGTCAAGGTCCCGGGCCACTGGCGCCCGAACTCGCCGCTACAGGCGCAGGTTCACCAGTGCAGCGGGCCGTGTGCCGTGCATACCCACAGCCATGAAAAGGCGCGGATGTCGAACGCGCCGGTCAGCGACTTCGCTGGTTTCTGGGGCGCGTTCGGCTGTTCCTGCTTCGCGTTTTGAGTTTGAAAAAAGCGTCGGCCAGCGGGGCCGGCGCTTCCCGCAACAACCATCCCTCCAGGAGTTTTGCCATGAGCGTTCCTTACAAGCGTTTGAACAAAGATGATGCCGTCGTACTGCTGGTCGATCACCAGACCGGTCTGATCTCGCTGGTGCAGGATTTCTCGCCGAACGAGTTCAAGAACAACGTGCTGGCACTGGGCGACATCGCCAGGTTCTTCAAGCTGCCAACCATTCTGACCACCAGCTTCGATGCCGGTCCAAACGGCCCGATCGTGCCTGAGCTGCTCGAGCAATTCCCGGACGCACCGTTCATTCAGCGTCCAGGCCAGATCAATGCCTGGGACAACGAAGACTTCGTCAAAGCGATCAAGGCCACCGGCCGCAAGCAACTGATCATCGCTGGCGTAGTGACTGATGTCTGCGTGGCATTCCCGACCCTGTCGGCGATTGCTGAAGGCTTCGAAGTGTTTGTGGTGACTGACTCGTCGGGCACGTTCAACACTACCGTGCAGCAAGCGGCGTGGGCGCGCATGTCGGCTGCCGGTGCACATTTGATGAACTGGTTCGCCGTGGCGTGCGAGCTGCAGGGCGACTGGCGCAACGACATGGAAGGTCTGGCGCATCTGCTGTCCGAGCGTCTGCCTAACTATCGCAACCTGATCAACAGCTATACCAAGTTCACCGCCAAGTAATAAGTTGAACTGAAAGTGCCCGCTCGTTTGCGGGCATTCTCAGTGCAACTGAACGAGGGGCAACCAACGATCCCCTGTGGCGAGGGAGCTTGCTCCCGCCGGGTTGCGCAGCAGCCCCAAAATCCTCCATGCCGCGAAGATTTTGTGAGTGCTGCGCACTCAAGCGGGAGCAAGCTCCCTCGCCACGGGTTTTTGGCGTTTGCAACGGTGGGTCAGCGCTTCTGCAACCACCCCAAAAACCCACCTTTTTTCACCGCCACCGGTTTGGCCATCAACGCGAGGCGACTGTTCTGCTGACGCACCGCCTGCAATTTGTTCAAGGCCCGGCCGACTTCGCTGCGCTTGTCCATGCACTCACGGGTCAACTGTTTGTCGAGGCGATAGATGATGCTCGACGTCAGCGCCGTGAACGTCGCCTGCGACGGTGTATCGGCAAGAATGCTTTGCTCACCCATGACTTCGCTCGGGCCCATGCGCCCGGCCTCGGTCTGGTCATTACCGTCCGGCACCGTCGCGCTGACCACACCCGTGGCAATCACGAACAGGCTATCCGGCACCTCGTCCAGACCCAGCACCACCTGGCCCGCCGTGTACTGCTGCGCAACCATCGATTCGGCGAGGCGATCGCGTTCTTCACTGCTCAACGAACGGAAAATCTTCACTTCATCCAGCAACGCGCGGGCGCGGCTCGACGGTTCGGTGACGCCGTCGGGATGCCGCGAAATCCCCGCTGCTTCGAGATGACGGTGGGCGAGGTCGAACAGCTGATTGCGCACTTCGCTTTTCTTGCCCAGCTCGGCGATAAAACCGCTGGCAACGTACTCGGACATGGTTTCGCCGGCGTCTTTGAGCACCGCTTTCGGCGCGGGGCTGAGCAACAACGAACTGCTGCCCTGCAAGGTCCGATCAAGCGCATCGAGCACCCGACGCGGGCGAATGTGGTTCGGCACCTGGATGCTGATCGACACACCGTGCATGTTGCTCGGCCGGCTGAGGTTGACGATCTTCGCCTTGGCTGCCACCGAGTTCGGTACCACGGCCATGGTCCCGGCGCTGGTCAGCAGGTGGGTGGCGCGCCAATCGATATCGAAGACCTTGCCTTCGACGCCGTCGATCATCACCAGATCGTCTACCTGATAGGGCTTGGTGGTGTTGAGGACGATGCCGGAAAACACATCGGCCAAGGTGCTTTGCAGCGCCAGACCGACAACGATCGCGACCACCCCGGACGTTGCCAGCAGCCCTTTGACCGGCAGTTCCAGCACATAACCGGCCGCCGCGACGATGGCGACCAGAAACACCAACGCGCCAATCACGTCCTGCAACAGACGACCGCTGTGACCGATGCGGCGCATCAGTGCCAGGCCGATCACTTCGGTCAGCACCCTTGCGGCGTACAGCCACCAGAGAATCCCCAGCGCCGTCGCCCCCAGTTGTGCCACGCGATCATCGGCGAACAGCGGGGCCTGCAATGGGCTGACACCGGCGTTGATCACCAGCGCGCTGAATGCCAGAAACAACACCAGACGCACGCCGACTCGCGGTGCGCGATGGGTGAAGGGCGAGAAATGCCAGAGTGCGGCGTCAAGCAGGAGCAGGACGGCGCTCCAGGACAGCAGGTGGGTGAGGAAAAAGGTCATGACAATCTCCGGCGTTACATAAGTATTGGCGAAGGGCATTTGTGGCGAGGGAGCTTGCTCCCGCCGGGTTGCGCAGCAGCCCCAAAATCATCCATGCCGCGAAGATTTTGTGAGTGCTGCGCCCTCAAGCGGGAGCAAGCTCCCTCGCCACAGGGCGTCGCCTCAGTTCAGATGAGTCGACGCAGAGCGTGGGAACGATCAGATGGCAGCCTCCGGCAGCTCCTACCTGTGCAGGGCTGTTTTCAAACCGTGAGCACAGATTAATGGGCTGCTGAAAAGCGAAAAAGCGGCTATAAAGCGTTTAACTGTCCACCAGAGAGCGACAATGAACCCGTTCGAAGACATGCGTATTTTTTGCCAAGTCATGGACTCCGGCAGTTTCACCGCCGCTGCCGACCAGTTGGGTCTGTCCAAGCAATTCGTCAGCCGTCGCTTGATGCAACTGGAAGAACGCCTCGGTGTGCGTTTATTGAATCGCTCGACACGTCGCCTCGACGTCACGCCGCTGGGGCAGAGCTATTACGAATCGGCGCTGCGTTTGCTTGGCGAGGTGGAACAGGTCGAGCAGGGCATCGCCGGCGAGACCGCCGAGCCACGCGGGACAATTCGCCTGAGCGCGCCGCTGTCGTTTGCCGTCGCGCATCTGGGGTGCCTGTTGCCGCTGTTTCTGCAGCGTTATCGCGAGGTCACCGTCGAGGTGGACCTGAGCGATCGACCGGTCGACCTGCTTGGCGAGGGCTACGACCTGGCCCTGCGCATCGGAGTGCTGGAAGACTCGACGCTGATCGCTCGGCGCCTCGCCAGCATCGAGCGGGTCTATTGCGCCAGCCCGGCGTACCTCGCCGAACGCGGTACACCGCTCAAGCCTGAAGACTTGCACAGCCACGACTGCCTGCCTTACGGCCATGGGCGCTCGGTGCAATGGCGCTTTAACGAAGGGCCGGGCAAACCGGTGCTGGTCAACGTCACCGGACGCATGCGCGTGAATAACGGCGAATTGCTGCGGGACGCGGCGGTGCAAGGGATGGGGATTACCTATCTGCCGACATTCATCGTCGGCGCGGCGCTGAAAGACGGACGGCTGGTGCCAGTGCTGGATGATTTGCGTCCGGAACCGCTGACTTTGTCGGCGGTTTATCCGCAGCATCGTCAGGCCTCAAGGCCGGTGCAGGCGCTGGTGGAGTTTCTGCGTGAACGGCTTAATCAGAGTCACGTGAATCTTTGATCGTGCGGCTTCTCAGGCAAGCGGTGTGTTATCGAACGAGCGAACATCACACCGTTTTTTCCAGCGACGCCGTTATGGATATTCCTGTCGAGTATGCAAAACGCTCAGAATCTCGATTCGGTCCGTCACCTCATAAATCACCACGTAATTAGGATGTACAACGATTTCCCGAGTGCCGGGAGATCGACCTTTACGGTAGAGACGGGGATGAACAGAGAGTGAGGTTGTGGATTCTTCAATGGATTTCGAGAGACTCACTGCGGCTGCAAAGTTTCTCTCGCCAATGTATCTGAGGATGTTCGATAGATCGGCCTTGGCTTCGGGCCGCCATTTAATCTGCATCGGCCTTTTTTCGCATGGACTCGATCAACGCATGCATTTGCGCCATCACTTCGTCATGCGCGAAGCTCGGACGTGGGTCATCTCTTGACGCCTGCACTTTGGCTCGCAGCCAGCGATCATGGCTGGCTGCCTGTTCTTCGCTTTCAAACTCTGAATCAGCGGGGAAGATTTTGCTGTCCATAGTGCCTCCGGGATCAATGCCTGGCAGTCTATTCGGTACAGGGATTGCTGTCGTCGTTGTCTGGATGAATTGCATCTTGGTCGAGCTCCATGAATATCTGTAGTTCGACAAATCCTAGTCTGAGCGCTTCCGACGGCCAACCGACGGGAGATGTAGGAAAACGGTTGGGGTTTCCCGTGTGCCTTCCTTTTTCTGTAGGACTCGCTGATTCGCGCCGTGTGGCGGACTTACAACATTGCAACAACCGCCACCCCGCGTCTGTTCTAGACTCATGCTGCTCAATCACCCGCTGTCCGCAATATCGAGGAGTCAACTGACATGGCCACGGCAACGAAACCCCGATCCGTGACCGCCCATGTACCGGTGCAACTGGCCGAGAAGGTCGATCTGATAGCCGAACGTCTGGAACGCTCGCACAGCTGTATTGTGAAGCAGGCATCGAGCGCCTGGATTGATCAAGAGGAAGAGCGCAGCCGTTTGACGCATGAAGCCTTGGCTGACGTGGACGCCGGGCGCGTCATTGATCATCAATCAGTGCAGATATGGGTCGACAGCTTGAGTTGCGATACGCCTCGCAAGACACCACTTTGAAATGGAGGCGAAGTGGGCGAGAAGGACTTTCCGATCTGAGCACGTAGCCGATCGCGCGAAGGAACTCTTCGCTGTCTCCGTCTGCTAGCACCTGAGACAGGTATTCGCTGATGGCTTCGTCACTGTCCAGCAGCGCGACCATGTCGAAATTCGTCAAAGTCTGGCTCATGGTTAAACCTCCTTTGCCATTTTTTGTGCGCGTCGGATGTCTGCGCTTTGTGAGGATTTGTCGCCTCCGATGCTGTGCTTGACTGTATCCAAGTGGATACGGATAAACAGTCGGCCAAGTCTTTACTGGATGTTGGAAGTGTCGTCAGTGGCTGTAGGCAAGAAGCCAATCGATTGTGAGAGTTGCGGTGCAGCTACTGGCCTCATCGCGAGCAGGCTCACTCCTACAATGGATAGGTGTAAGGCGACTATCCAGTGTGGGAGCGAGCCTGCTCGCGATGACGGCCTCACGACCGCCAGACTTCCAGAGGACGAATCAAGCCTGCGCCGCCGCCGTCGCTACCGGTCTTTCCGGCTTGCGCAGCGCCTCCAGCCTTGAATCGCTGTAGCGTGTTTCGCGGAAGAAGCGCCAGTGCCCGAACAGGTCGTAAACGTGGGTAATCCGCCCTTGCTCTTGATAGCCCAGGCGCATGTGCATCTTCAAGGCCTGCACATTGGCGTTGTCGCAGATATCCACCACTTTTTTGAACCCCCGGGCGTCCATGACTTGCCAAAGTGCGGTCTGTGCGTCGACGGTCAAGGTGCTGCCGAAATAGGGCCGGGCAATTTCGGCACCGAACTGGAAGTATTCACCGGACTTGACCGGGAACGTGCAGCGGTAGAAGTGGCGGTCGAAATAGTCGCGAGTGCTGGCCCAGACGAACCCGACGGTGTGATCGTCCTGGTCAAGGTACATGTGCCCGGTATGCCCTTCAGCGGCGAGCTCGGCCATGGTCTGCACGCGGTCACCAAAGTACTTGCTGAATGCCTTGGCGTTTTCCTCGGTGATGTCGACTCTGCGCAATCCTTCACAGGGGCGCAGTTTGTTGGGGGCAATTGGCGTGACCAGATCGCGCTCCATCCAGAGCAATTCACGGTGAGCGAATACGTAGCGTTTCCACAGCGCGCCAACGGTGCGGCGCAGACCTTTTTGTTTGATGCGCAGAAGCAGTTCTTCGATGACGTTCATGATGCTCTCCGAGGCCCTAGCCCAGGTGTGGTGGATGACGTTGCCGGTTGAGTTTCGGATGTATGTGCCGCCGCCGGGTTGCCGGCACGCTGTGCGCGCCTTTTTTGCAGGACCGGTTTGACGCAGTGCCAAAGACGCAGCCCAAGGCCCAGCAGCAAGCCACTGGGGCGCCATGAGTAGAAGCTCCAGCGCCATTGTTCGATCTGGCCGGTCATGCGCTCGTGCAGCTGATGGCTGGAATTATCCAGGCTGACCCGCGACGCATCGATCCAGCGCCATTGCTCGTCCAGGCCCCAGCGAATCCACTCCTCCAGCAGCACCCGACCGCTGCCCAGATCAGCATGCTGCGGCAGGAACGCAAGGTTGTAGTCGTAGAGTCGACCCTGCTCGAGCAGGCCCAGCCGATAGCTGATGCAGCGACCGTCCAGCTCCAGCGTCACGACCCGCACCAGCCCTTGAGCGGCGAGGGCGGTGAAAGCGCTCGCCATCCACTGACGGCTGCGTTCGGTGGCGAAAATCCCGACGCCCTCGTCACCTTTCCAACTGACCGACTCGACTTCCTGCAGTGCTTTTAAAACCGTAGGCATCGTAAGCGCATCGGGGGTGATTCGCCGTACCTGGGCGCCGCATGCGGCAATCCGTTTACGCGCCCGACGCAGTTTGTAGCGCGGGTCGCCAGAGACTTCCTGATGGTCGGCTTCGCTGATCAGATGCACCGGCACCCGGCAACTCAGGCGCCGCTCAGCAGTGGAGCTACGCGCCATCCATTCGGTGAGGGCACTCTCTTCACCGGCAGGCTCCGACAGTTCATTGAGTTGCAGCAGCGCATGGGGCAGGCGCTGGCGGATCAGCACCAGCGCAGCGCGCATGTCCTCGCCGCCGAGCAGCGACAGCAGGGCCAAGCGATCGGCCAGCGGATAACCCAAGTGATGCAAGACGCGAAATGGCAGGCCAGCGAAGCGTTCGCGGCTGGACACCAGTGGCAGGCACAGGCGCAATGCCTCTGCATCCCAACCGAGCAGGATGTGCAGGCGCTGATCCTCGTCCAAGGCCTGCTCGGCCGCGCACATCCAGCCAAGGTTGTTGAACGGCGTGTGGTCGGTCACGCGCAGGCGCAACGCTTCGTACGCGGTTGCCGGAAAGTCGGCGGTGCACAGGGACGTGCGCCATTCGAATCGCATCGCCATAGGTTCAGGTCGCCGTGGCTGTGACAGGTGGACGGGAGGGTTTGCGCAGCGCTTCGAGGCGTGAACCGCTGTAGCGGGTTTCGCGATAGAAGCGCCAGCGGCCGAACAGCGTGTAGATATTCATGATCCGCTGTTGTTCGGTATAGCCCATGCGCAGGTGCAGCTTGAGCGCCGGGATGTTGCTCGAGTCACAGACGTCGACCACTGTGCTGCAACCCTGAGCGGCCATGGCTTTCCACAATTGCAATTGCAGGTCCACCGACAGCTCTGTGCCCCAGTAGGCGCGGGCCAGTTCGCCACCGAATTCGAAAAACTCGCCGGGTTTTACCGGGAACCGGCAGCCGTAGTAATGCCGATCAAAATAGTCGTGCGGCGTGCCCCAGATAAACGCCACGGCATCACCGTGCTCGTCGACATGCATATGCCCGGTGTGCCCGTCATCGGCCAGCTCGGCCATGACGCCGACGCGGTCGCCGAAGTAACGAGTAAAGGCGCTGGCGTTGTCTGCAGTGATCTTCATCACACGCAGTGGCGGGTAAGGTTTGAGGCTGTGCGGCGGCACCGGGCTGACCAGGTCGCGCTGCATCCACAGCAGTTCCTGATGGGCAAAAAGGTACATTCTGCGGATCTTCGCCAAGGTCGCTCGCAGACCTTTTCGACGGATATGTCCGCGGAGCTTTTGCAAAACTTCCATGGTTCTTTCTCCTGATGAGGGTGCCACGCACAGCAACCGGTTCGCGGGGCAGAACAGCGCAGGCCGGTTCATGAAGCGCTCCAGTCCAGGGCAAACAGGGTTTGCCCTGGCAATTGGAAACGCAGGCGGCCGTTTTCGCAGGCAAACGGTACGTCGCGGCTGCGATTGTCGGCGCCGAAGAAACGCAGGGCGCCGTGGTTGAGCGGGCACGTGGCGCCGCTCAGATCAACGCGTTGCAGGCGTGTGCCTTTGTTCACCCCGAGCAACGTGCGCTGCTCGCCGCTGGCCATCGCCAGCACATCCACTTCGAAAGCGTCGTTATCCAGTTGCAGCACGTGCGGCAGCCAGTGCCGAGCGATGAATTGCTGGGCAAGGCCCACCGGTTTCAGCTCGACGCGGCCGTTGTCCAGAATCCGCACCATGCCCTTGGAATACGGCGGCTCATCGGCTGCCTGAAACCAATTGAGCATGGTCAACAAGCCGTCCTGAGAAGCATTGATGACGACCGAGGCCCACCACAGCGCGGCGTAATGGGTTTCCTGATCGTAGGGGCTAAGGCTGGAGCCGCTGGACAGGTTGGTCTGGTCCAGCAGCAAGTCCTTGCGCGGTTGACCGTGACTGTCGAGACCGACCACCTCGGCGGCACGGCGCACGCTGTCGCGGTAGACCCGGGTCGCGAGCAAGTCGCGCACCATCCATTCGTGCCAGGCCAATGCGTCGACCTGATCGGCGGATTCGTTGAGCAGCTGCCGGGCCCAGTCGATCCCGCGTTTGCCCGCCGCGTTGCGGGTGAACGGCCCGTTGACCAAGCGTGAGCTGGCGGGCATGGCGATGCGCACGCCGGCCCTGGCATTGGCCGGATCGCTGCGTACTTGGCGGGCCATGCTGAGAAAAATCGTTCGATAGTCTTCGAAGCTGGAATAGTTGAGGTTCGGCTCGTCGGCAAAGCCGATGTAATGCGTGCCTTGGCCACCCAATGCCCGAGTGCTGGCGAGCCAGGCTTCAAGGCCGTTGCTGCTTTGCACATCGGCGCGCAGATCGGCCCGACGCCCGGTGCCAGCGAGCAGGGTGATGTCCTGGCGGATGCCGAAGCGAGTCTGATAGAGCTTGCGAACCGGGTCTTCGAAACGGGCATTTTTCGAAGTGACGTCAACGTAGCTGTAATAACTCGCCGCACTCGGTTTCAAGGCATCCAGTGCAGCATGACTGGTCGCGGGCGGCATGAGATTGGGCAAGGCAATGCCCAGATCCGGCGTGCGACCGAGGACTTTATCGTGCAGGGCCAGTCGGGTCTGGCCCGGGTCTTCGCGCAACGGCTGCAAATGCTGCGGATTCTGCGCAAACAGATTGGCCGTGCCGTCGAGCCAGAATGCCGCTTTGCCGCTGCCCAGCAGGCGCAACCGCCACGTCTGTTCGCGGTCGCTGACCGGCAAGGCTGCTTGATCGAATTGCCAATAGGCACGGTGGGGCGTGAGGGCCAGCGACAGCTGTTGTCCATCGTCCACGCGCTGTGCTTGCAGTGCGTTGACGCCGCCATGGTATTTGCCGTTCAGCACCGCGTGTTCGCCCGGTGCCACCTTGAAAAACAGCTCATCGCCATTGCGGGTTTCGACACTGAAATGCACTTTGGCGGGACTGAACAGCGCCACGGTCTTATCGTCATGCTCGACGCGGTAACTGCGGAAACTGTAGCCGGGAATCTCCAGGCGATAGCTGGCAGCCCCCGGCACCAAGGGCCAGCGCTGCGAACCGCGGGTTTCACTGGCTTTGATCGACCGTTCGCCCTGCAAACGGCCCTGACCGTCGAGCAGATAGATATGCTCTTCATTGGCGTCAGCCTGCCACGCCGGAACCCAGCGCACGGTGACTGTATCCGGGCGATCGGCTCGCAGATACAGGCTGCCGTCACGGATCTCGCCCCACTGCATGGGCGCCGCGAAGGCGTGCAGCGTCATGCCCAGTCCGAGCAGCAAGGCCAGGCGCTTCATGCGGCTTTCCTGCGGTGCAGCATCAGCCACATCGGAGCGATGTCACCGGGCAGGATGAACAGCGTGTGCCAGAACGGCACGCCGCTCAGTCTGCAATAAAGCACCAGCATCGCCAGGGTCACTGCCAGATAGGCAATCGAAGACGCCGCCGCGGCACCGACGATGCCGTAGCTCGGGATGAGCAGCAGGTTCAGCCCCAGATTGAGCAACGCGCCCACGGCCATCATCAGCGAGACGGTCGCCGGGCGATTCTTGCCGATCAGGTCCAGGCGCAGAATGCTTGCGTAGCACAGGCCCAGCAGCCCCGGCAGCAATGCTAGCAGCGCCGGATAAGCCGGTTGGTAGGCGACGCCGAACAGGGTCACGATCAGCCATTCGCCGATCAGTGCCATGGTGACGCAGGCGCCGAGCATCACCGTGGCGGTCAGGCGCAGCGCCAGCGGAGTGACCTTGTCCATGCCTTTGTCCTGTTGCAGCAGGCGCTTCATCAGCGGTGTGGTGACCGCTTCCGGAACGATCAGCAACAGTTCGGCGGCGGCGCTGGCCATGGCGTAATGGCCGAGCGCGGTGCTGCCCAGCAGGGCGCCGATAAACAAGTAGTCGGAGCGCAGAATGACCTGTTGAAACAGCAGGTCCGGATGGCTGCGCGCACTGAATCGCAGCAGCTCGTTCTGGCTCGCACGGTCCCATTGCAGTTGCAGCGGTTGTGCGCGTTTGAGCCACATCCAGCCCACCAGCACCACCAGGCTGATACCGGCCAGCCAACTGATCAGCGCGGCTTCGAGTGCCGCCTCTTTCCACATCCAGAACAGCGCAACAAACAGCAGCAACGGCGCCAGCGATTCGATCAGACGCAAGACATTGAACGCGACCACGCCGCCCGACGCGTTGTGCAAGGTCAGCAGGCCGCTTTTGAGAACCGTCAGCGGTACCGCCAGCAGCAACAGCCACGCCAGCAGACCGAGCTGCATCGTGACATCGAGTTTACTGCCAAATTCTCGCGCCAGCGCGACCACCAGCAATGTCAGCAGCCCGGCCAGCAGACAGCCAAACACCAACACCTGAGCGAGCAACAAACCCATCGGCCGCTGATTGGCCGCTTGATAACCGACCGCCGAATTCAAACCGCCGCTGGTGGCCGCACTGATCAGATCCGGCAGGGTGCTGAGCAGGGCGAACAACCCGCGTTCGCTCGGGCCGAGAATCCGCGCCAGCAACACATTGCGCAACAGGCGCAAGGCGATCATCGCCAGTTTGGTGCCCAGGCTCAGCGCCAGATGCCTGAGGTAGCTGCCGCGACTCATGGCCGTCCCCCGCGAAAGATCCGTAACGACAGCAGCTCCGGATTGCGCGCGGTGCGTTGGCTGACGCCGAAGCGCGGCAGGTTCAGAGGGTCGCCGGCGCCGCGATAAAGTCCGGTGGCCGTGCCAAGGGCAAACGGATAATCGTGGTTGGCGACTTGCTCGCGCACTCGCTCATCGTTATCGCCGTTGGGGTAGCAATACACCGGCAAGGGACGATTGCAGCTGTTGTGCAAGGCATCGCGGCTACGGCTGATTTCTTCGTGCAGACGCACGTCATCCAGTCCGGTGAGGATCGAATGACTGGCGCCGTGTGGGCCGAAACGCACCAGACCGGATGCTTCCATGGCGCGCACCTGATGCCAGTCCAGCGCTTGCGGCAACGACTCCGGCGGGCACTCATCGGTCAGACGTTCAAGTTCCTGCGGATCGAGGCTTTTGAACCTTTGCAGATAATGCAGCAACGCCAGGCTGCGCCGGTCGACGTCGATATCGTCGAGCAGCACCGGCAGCGGGTGACCGGTGATGCGCAGGTATTCGATCAGGTGCATCCGGGCCTTGTCGCCATGACTGCCCCACAGCGTTTCGCCAACGCTTTCCCACCAGAAGCGCTGCCGGCTGCCAATAAAATCAGTAGAAAGAAAAACGCTCGCCGGCACTTGGTGTTTTTGCAGCAGCGGATAGGCGTGCACCGCGTTGTCCCGCCAGCCGTCATCAAAGGTCAGCGCCACTTGCGGGCGTTCGGTGCGCAGGGCGTTGGGCTGGAGCAGTTCCATCAGTGGCACGCAATCGAAATGCTTGCGCAGCCACATCAGCAGGTGTTCGAACGCCTGCGGGCCGACGCACAGCTCATTGCGGTGCGGCAGGTTGGCGGCGCGGTCATTGGCCAGCACGCGGTGCAGCATCAGGATCACGCCTGCGCCGTGCAACTGGTTGCGCCCCACGGATGAGTTGAGATAGAGCCAACCGCTGGTGCGTTTTATCAGCTGTTTGATCGCCATGGCATGCGTCCTCTCAACGATTCTGGTCGGGATTCCATTGTGCGTACCGCTGCCCGCGCAGGAACTGCCACAGGCCCGCGCTCATGCCGGCCAGTGTCACCAGCAGGAATGCCGCGAGGCGAAACGGTTTGGGCAAACGGTGTTGCGAATCCAGCAGGCCGGCGATGGCAATCGAGTAACCGGTCAATTGCCCGATAAGGCTCAAGCGATAAAAACCGTGCTCGTTCCACAGCCAGAAATTGCTCAACAGCAGCGGCAGCAGGAGTATCGGCGCCAGTCGACGGATCAGTTTGTGGCTGATCAACGCGATCGAATACAGGCCGTGCTTGAATGGATTGAGCAATTCACTGCGTTGCGCCAGGCTCTGCAGGCCACCGACCGTGACCCGCTGGCGGCGACGCCACTGCTTGTCCGCTTCGTCGACGCCCTGGTCGATCACCTGGGCCTGGGGCACGTAGACGATGCGTTTGTGCGCCACCGGCGCGCAGGTACTGATAAAGAAATCGTCGTTGACCTCGGCCGGCACGTTCTGGAACAACTCGCGGCGCAAGGCGAGCAGGGCGCCATCGGCGGAGACCATGCAGCCGGTGCGATTCTCGACCCGGCGCAACCAGCCTTCGTAATGCCGATAGAGGCTGTCGCCGATGCTCAGGCCGCCACCGGTGACCGGGATCACCATGTGCCCGGCGCAGGCCCCGACCTGCGGATCGCTCAACGGCGCGAGCAAGTGGCCGAGGGTGTCGCGCGACCATTGGTTGTCGGCATCGGTGAAGACCAGAATGTCCCCGGTGCTCACAGCGACGCCGGCATTCAGCGTGGCGGCTTTGCCCTGGCGCGGCAGGTCGAGCACAGTAATGCGCGGGTCGACGATCTTGTGCGCGCAGGCCACGGTCTCATCGGTCGAACCGTCACTGGCAAGAATGATTTGCAGTGCGGCCGCTTGATAATCCTGGGCAAGCAGCGTGCGCAACTTGTGCTCGATGTGTCGTGCCTCGTTGTGCGCGGCGATGACGATGCTGACATTCAGCGGCGGCGCCGGGTCATGTCGCCAGGCCGGGAACAGCGGCGCCAGCAAAGTCAGCAGCAGCGGATAGCCGATGTAGGCATACATCGGCAGCAACAGGCACAGGCAAAAAATGAGTTCAGCCACGGGCAGGCCTCCTGGCGTTCCAATGACACAGACCGAGCATCAATGCCGCGCTGGCCAGGTGCAGACGCACCCAGTGCAGGCCCCAAAGTTGCAGCGTCAGGCTGACGTTATGCTGGCGAATGCTTTGCCGCACGCTGAGCAACAGACTCGGCAGCAGGCCCAGCATCAGCAGCATCAATGCCTGATGGGCGTAGCCCGTGAGCAACGCAAGGATGGCCAGCGCATCGAGCAACCACACCAGCACTGACAGCAGCGGAAAACGCAGCAGACGCAGGCTCATACCGTGGGTGCGCAGCAATTGCAGGTGACTGCCCTGACGCCACAGTTCCTTGCCGACCCATTCGCGCCAAGTCATTTCATAACCCCAGTGCAGGGCGATGCTTCGGTTGACCGACAGCAGGCGGGCGCCGTGTTTGTGCAGACGCAGGGTGTATTCCTTGTCCTCACCGGTGCGCAGGGTTTCGTTGAAACCACCGACCTCGTCGAACCAGCGCCTGCGCATCAACAGGTTGGCGCTGGGCAGCCATTGCACGCTACGGCTGACGTTGCGCGATGGCCGCAGGTTGCGTCGCTGCCAGGCGCTGGCGTACCACGGGGCGGCGGCGGGGGTGTGCAGGTCGAGGCCGAACACATCGCCCTGAGCCTCCCTCTCAAGCGCGAACAAAGCGAGCAGCCAGTCCTCGGGCATTTCGATATCGGCATCGATGAAGGCCAGCCATTCGTGGCTGGCAATCGCTGCGCCGCGATTGCGCAAAGCGCCGATCAGCAGGCCGGGCAGCACCAGCACCCGAGCGCCGAATGCGCGGGCAATCTGTGGTCCGTCGTCCGTGGACCCGTTGTCGACGACGATCAATTCACAGTCCATGTCGGCGGCGTTCGCGGCTTTGCGAGCGGCCAGCAGGGTGCGGCCGATGTGCCGCGCCTCGTTGTACATCGGAATGACAATGCTGATCTGGCTCATGCCCTGGCCTCCGTCAGCGCTGCCTGCTCGGCTTTCAGGCGCAGCACCCAGGTCAGCGCAAGCATGATCCACAGGTACTTCAGGTTCGGCGCGCTGAGGAACATCAGGAACAGCGTCAATGAGAGAAAACTCATTCCTAGATGGGTAATCAAATCCGCCTGCTGCCATTCGCGCCGCTGCAACCACGCGCTTCGTGCGCGGATCAGGTTGAAGAAGCCCTGTCCAAGCAGGCCAACAAACAGCAGCCCGGCGGGAATACCCAGTTCGCTGAAAATCTCCAGGTAGGTGTTATGGGCCCGGCGATACAGATCGCCGATCTTGCGGTTGGCCGAAAACGCCTTGGCATAACCGGTGGTTGCGTAGTGCAAAGGGAAGGTGCCGGGGCCGGAGCCGAGCAGCGGATGCTCGCTGATGATCTGGCTGCCGACGACAATGTACGAGGCGCGACGGCCGAGGGATTCGTCCTGGGCCTTGGCGCCGGCGCTCAAGATACTCAGCGACTGAATGCGGGCCAGATAACCGGCCGGCATTGCGTAGATCGCCAGGGGAAGGATGATCGCCGCACCGAGCATGGCGAAGCCGAAATGCCGGGGGCGGATGTGGGTGAGCTGCTGACGGTAATGCCAGACACCGATGGCCAGACTCAAGGCCAGTACCACCAGCCCTGAGCGCGACTCGGTTTTGGTCATGCCGCCGAGCAACAACAGGCAGCAGCCCGCCCAAAACAAACGGTGCAGCAGGTTCGGGCTGCGAATCACCAGCAGCAGGCCTAGCGGCACGGCGAAGGCGATCAGCAGGGCAAACGCGTTGGGGTCTTCGAGCAGGCCGGCGGCGCGGCCCTTGTCCTGGAATCGGCTGGAAAACATCGCCATTGCGCAGGTCGCGCTGACGCTGAGAGTGACCAGTCGGGCGAACAGATCCAGATTCAATTCACGACCGACCAGCAGGGTGATCACGAACAGGATCAGGCCCACGCTCAGCTCACGCAGATGCGTTTGCGACATGCCCAGGTTGTCGCTGGCGAGCAGGCTCAGCAGGTACAGGGCCATGAAGCCGATCAGGTAGCGCCACAGATTGCTGCGCAGACGCTGCGATGGAATCTGGTGCAGTGCCAGTTGCAGCGCCAGAATCAGGGCCAGCGAAACACCGATCAATTTGCTCCCGGAAAACGCAGTGTCTTTGAAGAACCCTTCAAACGGCACCAGTGCGGCAATGCCCAACAGGCCCCACGACGGTTTGCGATAGAGCACCGTGAAACCCAGCAGCCCCAGCACCGCCCCCGGGGCCAGGAACGGATAAGGACTGACCAGCAAAGCCAGACAGACCAGTGCCAGCAGACTGACGATCGAGAGCGGGAAAATCATGCGCGTGCCTCCCGTGCCGTGTGGATGTACAGCTGCGACCAGCGTTCGGCCAAAGCCTTGAGGTCGTAGCGCTCCTGTTGTGTGCGTCTGGCGTTGTCGCGCAACTGCGCAGCCAGCTTCGGTTCGGCCAGCAAGGTGTCGAGCTGGCGGGCGAGGGCGGTGGTGTCGTTCGGCGCCGCGAGCAGGCCGTTGTGGCGGTCCTGCAAGACGTCGGGAATGCCACCGACCGCGAACGCCACCACCGGCACACCGGCCTGCATCGCTTCGAGCAAAATCATCGGTGTGCCCTCGGTGCGCGAGCTGATCACCAGCGCATCAAGTTGCTGCCACCAGCCTTGCATCGCGGTCTGATAGCCGGGCAAGCGAATCCGCTCCTGTAAGCCGGCAGCGTCGATGCGCGCCTGCAACGCCTCACGTTCCGGGCCGTCACCGAGCATCACCGCGTCCAGTTGCGGGTGCTGGTGACACAGGGCAATCAGCGCATCGAGAAACAGATCCGGGCCTTTTTCGCTGCTCAACCGACCGACGTAACCGGCCAGCCAGCGTTGCCGGTCTGCCGCCGGCTGGAGGGCCGGCGCTGTTGGCAAACCGTTGGGAATGACCTGCAACTTCTCCGCCCGCACGCTGGCCTTAAGGTGCAGCGTGGCAATGCTCTGCGCCACGCAGACCACTCGCTTGACTGACGCCGTGCGGCACAGTTGCAGGCTCAACCAGGTGTAAAACTTCTGCTTGCGACTGCGCGGAGTGAAACCGTGCTGGGTGATTACCAGCGGCAGGCGCAACAGCGTTGCGCCGATCCAGCCAAACAACAGCCCTTTGAAGTTGTGTGTGTTGAGCAACGGCCGATCACCACGGCGCCGATGCAAATGCCGCAGCAGTCGACCAAGCCCGGCACAGCCGCGAGCGTCCACCCCGGCGTTGCGAAAGCGCTCGATCAATTCTGCCGGGGCGTCGAGAAACAGCACTTGGTGCTGCCCCGACGTCGCCAGGCAATGATCCAGCAACATCCGCTCGGCCCCGTAGAAGCCGCCGCTGCTGAGCAAATGAATGATCGGCAGCGCGGCGCACGGGGTGGACGCGGCGTTCAATTGCGCACCCAGTGAACCAGGCGTGGCATGGTCCAGTGTTTATGCGGATTGCCAATCTGCGGCGTTTCTTCGTTGAGCACCAACAGTACCGGCAGGCCCAGTTCATGGCTGATTTGCGCCGGATGCTTGAAGCGGTGATCGAAGAACTCACGCACATAAACGAAGGCAATTGCCAGCAACAGTCCAGTGAACAGCCCGAACGGAATGATCAGCAGCGGTTTGGGAAAAGCCGCGGCGGTCGGTTCAAACGGTGGACTCAGTACACGAGCATTGGACAAGTCATTGTCCAGCGCGCGCGTCGTGCTGCTTTCAGCGAAGCGTTGTGCATAGGTCGAAAACGCTGCGTGCAACGCGCCGATTTCGGTGTCCATCTGGCGCAGCTTGCTCTGGGTTTGCTGCAATTGATGGATGCGATTCTTGAACTCGGCAATGCGCGCGGTTTTCTGCTCGATGACCTGGCTGACCACCGACAGGTCGATCGTGCGTTCCTGGATGCGGTTATTGACCACCTTGAGGAACTGCTGGCGTGTGCGCGCGATTTGCTCGCGGGCCAGCAACATCGGTTCGCTGCCCGGCTGGAATACCGCCAGGTCGTTCATGTAGCGGCTGACCTGCGTGGTCAGTTGCTCGCCCATCTGGCGGATCTCGCGGTCCTCGAACGCGATGTTGTCCACCGTAGTGGTGAAGGTAAACGGAAAGGTGTAGTCATTGAGTTTGTTGGTGTTGGCGGCGGCCAGGCTGGATTTCAGGTAATCGAGCCAGCGCTGGCTTTGCAGCAAGCGATCGCGATACAGATTGAGTGCCTGCTCTTCGGTGTTGATCGCATTGAGGCGAAAGGTGATTTCCTCTTTCGGATCGGACGAACCGACCTTTTCCAACAGGCTCAGCCGCGCGCCCTCCAGACCATCGAGTCGCACCTGATATTGATGCTTCTTGGTCTCGTAGAACGACTGCGGCAGCTCGATCGATTGCAACGCCTGACGATCAACCAGATAGTTTTGTAGCAATGCGGCGACAAACGCCGTGCCTTGAACAGGATCAGGGAAGCTGTAGACGATCGAGATGACATTGGAACCCGGCAGGGTTTCGATCTTCAGATTGTCGATCGCGTCCTGGGTCAAGCCGTCCAGTGCCGTGTCACGCACAGGATCGGTTTCCATGCCCAGCGCATCACGCAACGGATTGATCACATATTCGCGCAGTGGCGTGCTGACGTAACGCTTGAACGGTTCGCCGGCCAGCTTGCTGAGCAACCCCGGTGGCGGGTTGTACTGACCGTTGTCACGCAGTTCGCTGACGGTCTGGCGAATCAGCGCCGGCGAACGGAGGATATTGCTTTCGGTTTCCATGTCCGCCAGCGATGGCGGAATGAACGTGGCGTTGTCCTGGGTCAGCGAGGTCGTCGCATCGCCCTGAGAGAGTTTTTTCGACTGCACGATCACCTGCGCAGTGATATCGAAGCTCTGTTTGAGCAGCAACGGCAGGAGCAGGGCGATCACTGCAAAGGTCAGGAAGATGCGCTTCACCGTTTGCTTGTTGGCGAAGAAAATCCTGAAGAACTCATGCAGGTAATTTTCTTTTGGGTTCATGTCGTTCACCTGAGAGTCAGTTGTCACTGCCTTTGTTGTCGACGCGGTAGCCGAAGCTGAAACCGACGCCCTGGAACAGCACCACATCCGCTAGTTGCCGGGCGAGTTCGCCGGCGCTGGCAAGTTTGGTTTTTGGTACGTAGAGCATGTCGTCCGGCTGCAGATAGGCGATCTGTGGCGCCTCGCCGGACAAGGCTTTTTCGACGTCGTAGTTCATTGCCTGCACCTGATTGCCGTTGCGCCGCATGATCACCACCGAATCGAGGCGCGCCTTGACGTTGGTGCCGCGCGCCAGCGTCAGCGCCTCAAGCACCGACACTGGTCGGCGGATCGGGTACGAACCTGGTTGAGCGACTTCGCCGAGCACATAGATCTCGTTGCCGGCGGTGGACTTGAGCAGCACGTCCACGGTCATCCGTCCCGGCAGTTGCGCGTATCGCTGATTGAGGAAGGTTTCCAGTTGATTGACGGTCATGCCTTGCAGCGGCACGGCGCCGATTTCCGGAAAACTCGCGTAGCCGTCGGTGCCGACAGTGATTTCGCGGCTCATGCCGGTGGCCGGGTGGTTCAACGCGCTTTTGAGGTTCTGCTCGTTGCTCAGCGGGCTGAGGATCTGCACCGAGAGCTGATTGCGATTGGGCTGGAACAGCTGCTTGCGCTGATAGGCGCGCTGGATTTCCTGACGGGCCTCTTCGCTGGTCAGGCCGGCGATTTTCACTGAGGTGTTGGCGCCCGGCAGTTCGATGGTGCCGTCGGGCAGCACCAGTTGCGTGCCATTGAGCTGGCTGGCGGCGGTGAAATTCAGGCCGATCTGGTCGCCCGACTGCACGCGGTAAGCGTCCGAGCCGCTGGTGCTGATATGGAAAATCACATCCAGCACGTCTTTCGGGCGCAGGGTCTGTTCGACCTTCGGCATGTCAGTCGCCTGGGCGTTGGCCGGTGCGGCGGTGAGGATATTCACCGGCATGTTGCGGGTCTCGGAAGTGCTGGAGCAGCCTGCAAGCGGCAGCAACAGCAGGACAAGCATTCTGGCGTTCATGGCGTCATCCTTTGCGTTTGCTTACAGGTTTTTGTAAAGCCATTTGGGCATGTAGTACTTGCGCCGGTTGAACACGCTGCCGACCACTTTTGCGCCGGCCTGAGTCAGGCGTTGCACGGCGGCCTGGGCGACTTCCCAGCGGGTATCTTCGGCGCGCACGACAAACACCACGCCGTCGACCTGAGTGCTGATGACCAGCGTGTCGGCGGCGGAGTACACCGCGTCGCCGTCGATCACCACGAAGCGGTAGCGGCTGCCCAATTGGTCGAGCAACGGGCTCAGGCGTTCGGCAGTCAGGTGCTCCAGGGTGCGGATCGGCCGGCCGTTGGGCAGCACGTGGAAGGGCAGGCTCGACACCTGCACCACGCAGTCCTGCAACAGCGGCGGGTTGTCCGGGTTGAACAACAGGTCGCGCAGGCCGCGCTCCTTGCCAAGGTTCATCTGCTGGGTGAGGTTGTTGGCCGACTGGCTGGCGTCGACCAGCAGCACCTGGCCGCTGCTCATTTGTGCCAGTTGACTGGCCAGGGCCAGGGCGCTGGTGGTGGTGCCCGCGCCGGGATTGGCAGCGGTCAGGAACAGGATCCGCAGATCGAGGTCCAGCACGGTCGAGGTCAGGTTCGATTCGCTGGGGCTGGCGATGCTCAGGCTGTTATTGGTTGAACCGTCCATTAGCTTGCTCCGTGGCCGCTGAATACTTTGAAGGGGGTTTTCAACAGAATCTTCAGATCAAGCAGAAGGCTCTGCTCGGCGATGTAGCTGAGGTCCAACTCAACGCGCTGGTCGAAGTCGATGTTGCTGCGCCCGGAGATCTGCCACAGGCCTGTCATGCCGGGGTAGATCGCCAGACGCGCGAGGTGATTGTCCTTGTAGCGGTAGGCGTTGAACGAGGTCGGGCGAGGGCCGACCAGACGCATGTCACCGGTGACCACGTTGATCAGGTTGGGCAGCTCATCGAGGCTGGTGCGCCTTAAGAAATGGCCGATGCCGGTGATACGCGGGTCCTTGTCGATCTTGAAATCGATGGCGTCCGCCCCGTGTTTATTCAGGTGGCGCAGCGATTCCTTGAGTTCTTCGGCGTTGCAGACCATGGTGCGGAACTTGAACATGCCGAACTTGCGGCCGCGATAGCCGGTGCGTTTCTGCACAAACAGCACCGGCCCCGGGCTGGTGTGCTTGATGATCAATGCCAGGCCCAGCAGCAGCGGCGAGGACAGCAGCAGAATCACCAGCGCGCCGAGGCAGGCCACCACCCGATTGGTCCGCGACAGTTGCCATGGACGGCCGCCATCGCGGCCGCTTAACCAGCCGCGACCCTGGCGATGAATCGCTGCGTCGAGGCGCATGCGATGTTCGGGGTCGACTCGCTTGTCGCGGCGCATCTCTTGGATCGGTACACCTTTCTCATGTCCAGTCATGGCGTCCTCCGCATTCATTCAGCCGCAAGCGGCGCGCGGGCAGTGGGGTAGTAGTCGCGGAACCAGGCTATGAAACGACCCAGCCCCTCATCCAGTTCAATCCGGGGCTGGAATCCGGTGGCCTGGGCCAGGTCGCTGGCCTCGGCGCAGGTGTTGAGCACGTCGCCCGGTTGCAGCGGCAGCAGCTCGACAATGGCTTTCTGAGCGAGATGTTTTTCCATCAGCGCGAGGTAGGTTTTCAGCGCGACCGGCTGCTGTCCGCCAATGTTGAACAGGCGCCACGGCGCCATGCTGCTGGCCGGGTCGGGCTGCTCGCGATCCCATTGCGGATTGGCTTGCGGTGCCTGATCGATGAGGCGCGCGATGCTTTCGATGATGTCGTCGATGTAGGTGAAATCGCGCTGGTGCTCGCCGTAATTGAACAGCTTCAGCGGCTCGCCTTCGCTGATCGCCCGGGCGAACTGGATTGGCGACATGTCGGGCCGGCCCCATGGCCCGTACACGGTGAAGAAGCGCAGGCCGGTGCAGGGAATGCCGAAAAGATAGCTGTAGCTGTGCGCCATCAGCTCATTGGCTTTCTTGGTCGCGGCGTACAGCGACAGCGGATGGTTGACGCCATCCTTTACCGAATAGGGCGTGTGTTGGTTGGCGCCGTACACCGAACTCGACGAGGCGTAGATCAGGTGTTCGACCGGGTGATGCCGGCAGCTCTCAAGGATGTTCAGAAAACCGTTGAGGTTGCTGTCCAGATACGCCCGTGGATTGTCCAGCGAATAACGCACCCCGGCCTGCGCGGCCAGATGGATCACCACTTGTGGTTGTTCGCGGGCAAACAGTGCGTCGATGGCTGTAGCGTGGGCCAGATCAACCGTGGCGAGCTGAAAGTCACCCACCTGTTCGCGCACCCATTGCACGCGGTCATGCTTGAGCTGCGGGTCGTAGTAGTGGTTGAAATTATCCAGGCCGACCACCGAATGCCCATCGCGCAGCAAACGCAGGACGCAATGGGCGCCAATGAAACCGGCTGCACCGGTCACCAGAATCTTCATGGCCGTACTCCTTCTGGAGCGATGTGACGCAGGCCGATGCCGCTGTAGTGCAGACCGGCGGCCGCCACTTGTTCCGGGTTGTAGAGGTTGCGACCGTCGATGATCACCTTGGAACGGAGCTTCTCGGCGAGCAGTGCGAAATCCACCACGCGAAAGTTCTTCCATTCGGTGCAGATCACCAGCGCGTCGGCATCTTCGAGGGTGTCATCGCGGGTCGCGCACAGATGCAAGTCGTTGCGATAGCCATAGAGGCGCCGGCATTCGGACATCGCTTCCGGATCGTAGGCTTGCACGCTGGCACCTTCGGCCCACAACGCATCCATCAGATACCGGCTGGGGGCTTCGCGCATGTCATCGGTGTTGGGTTTGAAGGCCAGGCCCCAGACCGCGATGGATTTGCCGGCCAGGCCTTGCGGGAACTGCGCTTGCAGCTTGCTGAAGAGAATGTGCCGCTGACGGTCATTGACGTCGGTGACGCTGCGCAGCAGTTTCAGCGGCATGCCGTTGTGTTCGGCGGTGTGCAGCAGCGCGCGCAGATCCTTGGGAAAGCACGAGCCACCGAAGCCACAGCCCGGATAGATGAAGTGATAGCCGATGCGCGGGTCGGAGCCGATGCCTTTGCGCACCGCTTCGATGTCGGCGCCCAGCAGTTCGGTGAGGTTGGCCAGCTCGTTCATGAAGCTGATGCGGGTGGCGAGCATCGCGTTGGCGGCGTACTTGGTCAGCTCGGCGCTGCGGTTGTCCATGAACATCAGTTTTTCGCGGTTGCGGCAGAACGGCGCGTACAGCTCGCTCAGCTGCTCGCGGGCTTCATCGTCACGGGTACCGATAATGATCCGGTCCGGGCGCATGCAGTCGGCAAGGGCGCTGCCTTCCTTGAGAAATTCCGGGTTCGAGACGACGCGCACCTGCAGCCCGGTTTTGCCGCGTTGCAGCAATTCGCTGTTGGCGGCGGCCAGGACTTGGTCGGCAGTACCCACCGGCACGGTGGATTTGATGATCAGCGTGCGATCGGCCTCCATCAGGCCGGCAATCTGCCGGGCCACGTTGAGCACATGGCTGAGGTCGGCAGAGCCATCTTCGTCCGCCGGGGTGCCGACGGCGATGAAAATCAGCTCGGCGTGGGCCACTGCATCGCTGGCCTGGGTACTGAACAACAGACGTCCGGCCTTGATGTTTTCTTCAAGCGTTGCCGACAGCCCCGGCTCACTGATAGGCGGCACTGCTTGTTGCAGTTGTTTGATTTTGTTCGGATCAATATCAATGCATAAAACCCGATGGCCGACATCGGCAAGTGCGGCGGCTTGTATAAGTCCGACATAGCCTGTGCCAAATACGCTCACGTCCATCTGCGCACCTCAATAAAGCCAGAAAAGTTAACTACGGAATGAGATTGTTAAAGGGGTATAGCGCAGGGTTTGAAAAGCATGTCAGCAAAATGACATGTTGCACCGGTATAACACTTAAGCGTTTTTTGGCGATTGGCTATCAAGTCATTGCTGCGATTGAGTTTGTTGTTTTTTTGCAGATTTGTTCAGATTTCATCTAAGCGACAAACGGTCGAAACCCGCGTAATTGAAGGCTTTCAGCGCGGCTGGTGTGTCATTTTTGAGTCATGGTTTTTTTGACGGTTTATCCGGCTATCAGTCAATTCTTGCGATTTAATGGCCGGGTGCTAGTGTCAGCTTCTGACTGACAAACCTTTGACTTCCCGCCTTTTCGCACCGCCGGTATCGACATGTTCAGATATGCCAAGGAACTGCTTTTAGTTATCTATCTGTTGCTTTATTCCGACTATTACCTGGATCGGTTAAATGCTATCGGGTGGGGTTTTAATGTACTTTTTTTTGGCGCGATGTTTTTGGCGCTTATCGTCGCGCTATACCTGACTGCCTATATACGACAGGCGTTCGTTCGACATGCATTCGCATTAACCCTGTTTGCTTCGGCGGTTTTTTTTGATGTTTATACACGGGTCACCGCGGATTACCTGAGGTACAGCGATTTTGTCTCGCTGGTCTATTCCGGTGGTTTTATTGAGGAAGCGGCGTACCAGTACCGGGGCGCGATCCTGCACGCCGTGCTCAATGGCTTGCTGTTGCTGTTTGGCATCGGGCTCAAGCCGCGGCGAGCGCTGGCCCTCCCCAACGTGTTGCGGGTCGCGGCGCCCGTTGTCGCTGTGTTGGCGCTCAGCGGGTTGCTGTTTCTACGCGCGGGTGAAGGCGCGCGCGGGCTGCCGGTCATGTACACGCCGCTGGCCTATCTGAACCTGTTCGCCTACGAGGCGCTGCATAACACGGTCGGCCCCCGGGAACCGGTGACGCTCGCGCGGACCGCGCCAGCCGTCGGCCACGACATCGTGCTGATCATCGACGAAAGCGTCTCTGGCAATTACCTGGACATCAACGCGCCGTTCGGCGTGCACAGCAACCTCAAGCAAGCGCCGGCCGGCGTCGAAATCTTCAACTATGGATACGCGGCGTCCATTGCCAATTGCAGCGCCGACACCAATGTCACCTTGCGCTACGGCGGCACCCGTGCCGACTACAGGCGCATCAACAGCACGCTGCCGTCGATCTGGCAGTACGCGAAAAAGGCCGGTTTGCGCACGGTGTACATCGACGCCCAGCGCACCGGGGGCAACCTGCAGAACCTGATGACCCAGAGCGAGAAAAACGACATCGACGAGTTCGTGCAATTCGACCAGACCCGCGTGCGCGACCGCGACATGGCGGCTGCGGCGAAGCTGATCGCGTTGCTCAAGGACGACCGTCCCGAGCTGGTGGTGATCAATAAGGTCGGTGCGCATTTTCCGGTGCATGACAAATACCCGGACGCCTTCATGGCCTATCGGCCGACGCTGCCACGCGGGCAGTTCAGCGAAGTCGCCGACACCGGCGAACGCACCGGTTTCAACGGTCAGCCGGACGACTGGGTGCTGTATCGCAACGCCTATAAGAACACGTTGCTGTGGAATGTCGGCGAGTTCTTCGCCCGGGTGTTTGCCGAGGGCACGCTGGACAATGCGCTGCTGATCTATACCTCCGACCACGGCCAGGACCTGCATGAGCGCGGCAACCCTGGCCTCAACACCCATTGCGGAGGTGATCCGGTGGAGGAGGAAGGGCTGGTGCCGCTGGTGGTGATTCAGGGCCGCGGGTTACAGGCGCCGGACTGGTCGGCGCATTTGGCGGCGAACAAGAACCGCTCCAGCCACTACAACATTTTCCCGACGCTGCTGCAGTTGATGGGCTACGACCTGGCGAATATCGAGGCGGTGTACGGCAAACCGCTGAGCATGCCGACGGCGGATGAATTCACCTTCAACTACCGGTTCAATGCGCGGTTGGGCGCCAGGCCTGAGTGGAAACATATTGATCTGGGAAGCATTGTCACGCCGCCGCGGGCGCCGGCGAGTGTGGCGGTTGGTCAGTAAGGTTCTGCGTTGAGGCGACTGGCCTCTTCGCTGGCAAGCCAGCTCCCACATTGTCCGCTGCTGACACAAAAATTTGTGGACAACCGCAATCCCTGTGGGAGCTGGCTTGCCAGCGAAAGGGCCATTACTGACACCGCCAATTTGGCGGCGAACAAGGACCGCTCCAGCCACTTCGCGCGGTTGGGCGCCAGGCCTGAGTGGAAACATATTGATCTTGGAAGCATTGTCACGCCGCCGCGGGCGCCGGCGAGTGTGGCGGTTGGTCAGTAAGGTTCTGCGTTGAGGCGACTGGC
>NZ_JABWQS010000047.1:0-47211 GCF_014268545.1 Pseudomonas sp. SWRI81 | reverse complement strand
CGATAGCGGTCTGTCAGCCAACTGTATTTCTAGCTGACAGACCGCTATCGCGAGCAGGCTCACTCCTACAGGGGGTGCTATGTCAGCCTTGAGACGGCCAATGCCGCTCAAACACCGGCGCCAGCACCGAGTGGCGGTCAATCCTCTGCAACCACGCATAAAACCCCGGCCGGGTCTGGCGCAGATGTTCACGGCTGCCGGCCCAACGGCTCACCACTGCCGCCAGCACATCCAGCGCGCCCGGCGTTTCATCGTCCAGGTACAGCTCGCCGGAAAACTGGTCGGCAAACACCTCCCAACTGAAGTGCAGACGCTGACGCGTGCCGGCGATCAGGTTCTGCCGTGCGCTCTCGTCCGCCGTCATCAGCCAGCGCTCGGGGTAGTCGATGATGCCGATGGCCGCGTAGCAATTGCTGACGATATAGGCCAGTCCGCGAATCGCCTGATCGCGATCAGGCGCCTTGGCCGGCAGCAGGCCGGACTTGGGAAACGTCAGGCCCAGATGAATCAGGATCGCCGCGCTCTCGGTCAGGGCACTGCCGTCGGGCAGTTGCAAAGTCGGGATCTGTTTCAGCGGATTGAGTTTGCCCAGCGCCTCGGCGGCCTCCGCGCTGGCTTCGGTGTCGATGAACCGATAAGCAATCTGGCACAACTCCAAGGCTGCCTCGATGGCAGCTGCGCCGGAATTTTTATGCCCGTAGAGCTGGTACATGTCCGTTCCCCCTAAAAGGCCATGGCAACAGGGTAGATGGCTGGCTGGCCTGATGTAGAAAATTCTGCCGATGTATCGCGTTTGGCACGTTTTTCCCATGCACTGCCGACTTGCGAATTCAATCCTCGCAAAACAGCGCTGGCGGTGCCCATCCCGCACCAAGAGCATTCATCGAACGCTATCCGCGTTCTTGTAAGGTGCGATACCGAGCCAAAAGTTCGTGTATCCGAGCTGGCAACAAGGAGTTCACCGCGTGAATCTTCAAACGCTGCGCCGCCCAATCGACACAACTCATATTCATCACCAGGCTCGAGTTCATCTGAACATCATCGGGCTGGCGCACTTCTCCTTTATTACCTGAACCCATACGCACACCGATTGTGCTTGGCGATCAATATTCGCCGAGCGCAGCGTGCTATTTAGTTTTTAAATATGACTTTGCATTAACAACCTGAAAGCGGATTGTCGAACAATAAATTTCGAAGTTTAAACGTTGCACCAAAAATGAACCCGCCACTGTGACGCAGCTCGCTGTTGGCATTCAACTCGCTCAAACAAAAACAAGGAACATGCCCTGTGAGCCACTAATACATTGACCCGCACCAAATCGATCCGCCGCGCACCATCGCGCGCTAAGCCTGATCGCAGAGCAGACGCTCTATCCCGCTGATTGGCGCGATACAGCGCTCACCCTGTCTCGCACTCGAAAAAAGCCCTCTGCAAGGACTGAAGGCCCCGTGTGCGCTACAGGAAAGCCATGCTCAGCGCCGAACTTATATAAATGCGACATCGGTAACCCGAAGATAATTAGCCCTACGCAGCGCTGCAAGTTTTGGCACATCCGTTGCAAAGTGTAACAGGCAAGAGACATACAGAACGTCTCCACCGACACAACAACAGCCAAGGAAAGGGTAATGAACAATCAGAATAGACGGCGCTGAGCCAGTAAGTTTGCCCGAGCCTGCATAAACAGATAGTCAAACTATCGGCTCGCGCACACCTTGAAGAAAGTTGCACCCAATCACTCGAACATTCGCCATATGTTCGGACGGCACTTTATTGCCCTTCATCTGACCCGAGGGAGCTTTAATGAACGATGCGGTAAAGCACAAAACCCTGCCGGGACCGTTCCGGGAAGCGCCGGTCCCGCCGCCAACGGGCAGGCCGGCGTTTACAGCCAACACTTCACGACCCGGCGGGTTGAACAAACCACAGATGGTGCTGCTGATAGCCGTGTCGGCGCTGATACACGGCGGCGCGTGGTGGTTCTTTCATCAGGCGCGGCCGGAGCCGCTGCCTACGCCGCCCGAGATTCCGGAAATGACCGTCGAGCTGACCAGCCCGACGCCACCGGCCCCGCCGACACCGGAACCACCGCCGCCGCCCCCGCCTCCACCGCCGCCGGAACCCGAGCAGCCGGTGGAGGACGAGGACGCGGTCAAGCCGCCACCTAAACCGGTGGAAAAACCCAAGCCGATCGAGAAACCGAAACCGGTCGAGAAGCCAAAACCAGTGAAAAAAGTCGAGCCGCCGAAAGCGCCACCCACCCCGCCACAACCGGCCGCCCCTGCTGCGCCGAGCACACCGAGTGCACCGCCGGCGCCGGCTGCTGCGCCCGGTCCGGTCAAGGAATCGGCAGCGATTTCCGGCCTCGCCAGCCTCGGCAACCCGCCGCCGGAATACCCGTCGCTGGCGCTGCGACGTAACTGGGAAGGCAGCGTGGTGCTGCGCATTCAAGTGCTGGCGAACGGGCGTGCCGGTGCGGTGACGGTGACCAAGTCCAGCGGCAAGCCGCAACTGGATGAGGCGGCCGTCGCGGCGGTGAAGAACTGGAAGTTCATTCCGGCCAAGCGCGGCGACACGCCAATCGACGGCTTCGCCACCCAGACCATCGATTTCAAATTGCCGCAATGACGGCGCAACCGACTCATTACTGATTAAAGCAAGCGAGGTGTAGCCATGAACGATTCACTGTCTTCGATGATTGTCCCCGGTGTGCTCTGGGGCCTGGTGCTGTTTTCTGTGGTCAGTTGGGCGATTCTGTTGGTCAAGTCGGCCCAGTACCTGCGCCAGAAAGCGCAGAACAAGCAGTTCACCAAAGCCTTTTGGAGTGCCCCCGACCTGCTCACCGCCGCCGAGCACGCGAGCCAGTATCCCGGCTCGCTGGCGCGCATCGCCAGCAGCGGTTTCGAAGCCTTGCTGGTCGAAGACTCGCCGCGCACCACCCAGCAACTGGCGCACACCATCAACCGCTCCGACAGGCTGGAACGCAACCTGCGCCAGCAGATCCAGAAGGAGCGCCGTTCGCTGGAAAACGGCCAGGCGATCCTCGCCAGTATCGGCAGCACCGCGCCGTTCATTGGTCTGTTCGGCACCGTGTGGGGAATCATGGAAGCCCTGCAAAGCATCGGCGAAACCGGCTCGGCCAGCCTTGAAGCAGTCGCCGGCCCCATCGGTCACGCGCTGATCGCTACAGGCGTGGGCATTGCCGTCGCGGTGCCGGCGGTGCTGATTTACAACTTCTTCCTGCGCCGGCTGAAACTCGCCTCGGCCGACATGGATGACTTCGCCCACGACTTCGACGCCCTCGCCTCGCGCAGTGCGTTTTCCATCAGCCGCCAGGCCATCGCCAGCAAAAGCACCAACGCCGTGCGGGAGGCCAGCTGATGTCGTTCTCCACTCAAGACAGCGATGAAGTGCTCAGCGAAATGAACGTCACGCCGCTGGTCGATGTGATGCTCGTGCTGCTGGTGGTGTTCATCGTCACCGCGCCGCTGATGACCAACGCGATCAAGGTCAATCTGCCAAAAACCGACGCCGTCGCCCCCGCCGAGAAGAAAGACCCGGTGGTGGTCAGCGTTGATCAGGACGGCAAGTTCTATCTGGCCAAAACCGAACTGGCCCCGGAATCCCTCGAGGCCAGCCTCAGGGAGGTCAAGGCCAAAGACGCCGAGGTGCGCGTGCAATTGCAGGCCGACGCTGCCGTCAATTACGGCCAGGTGGCCAAGGCCATGGCGTCTATCGAACGCTCGGGCATCAGCAAGATTTCGGTGATGACCACCCACTGAGTGCGGTGCCGGGCGGCTGTTGCAAGCAGGCGCCCGGCACCGCTGAAAAGAATCCCGTCGCACCCGGCCGACCGAAAAAACGCCACGCGTCTTCGGAGGGGATCGGCTTGCTTGAAGAAAGTGGTTTTCCGCACGCGGTATCACCGGAAGCGGAGCAATGAGCGGCTCACAAGGCCAATTCGATAACGTCTGATAATCGGAAATAACCATGCTGATGAACACTCCACGCTTCACGCTCAAACCTTTGGTGGCAACGATGTCTCGCCACCGTTTTGTTCCGCTGTATCTGGTGGCCATGGGGATGGGCGCCGGGACCGTGCAAGCGGCCGAGGACGACAACAGCAGCGTGCCGGCAGCCGCTGTCGTGGCGGCGCCGACCACGCAACTGCAACGGGTCGAAGTGACCGGTTCGGCGATTCGCCGGGTCGATGCGGAAACGGCGGTGCCGATCACCATTCTCAAGGCCGACGAGCTACGCAAACAGGGCGTGACCACCACCGCCGAGCTGGTCCAGCGCATCACCGGCAGCCAGTCGATCAATAACAGCGCCGGCTCGGTCGGTGCGGCCACGGGCGGTGCGTCGTTTGCCGACATGCGCGGCATCGGCGCGAACAAGACGCTGGTGCTGCTCAACGGTCGGCGCCTGGCCAACAACGCTTTGTCGGGCACCAACTCGGCGGGCGGCGCGGTGGATCTGAACATGATCCCGTTTGCCGCCATCGAGCGTGTCGAAGTGCTGCGCGACGGCGCCTCGGCCCTGTACGGCACCGACGCCATCGGCGGCGTGATCAACTTCATCACCAAAAAATCCCTGACCGATGGCGCGTTGACCCTCGGCGGCGAAACCCCGACCCACAGCGGCGGCGGTGCGACCAAGGACATGAGCGCGAGTTGGGGCTACGGCGACCTGGAAGAAGACCGCTTCAACGTCCTCGGCGTGTTCAACTACAACAAGCAGCAGAACCTCGACGCCAACGACCGCTCGTTCGCCAATGACTACTCGCCCGGTCGTGGTCTCGATCAGACCTCCGGCACCGCGTTCCCCGGCAACTACAGCCAGAACGGCAACGCCACCAACCCGTTGGCCAACAGCAATTGCAACGGTCCCAACCTGATCGGCCGCGACGGTTTGTGCCGCTTCAGCACCCGTGAATACATCGACCTGGTGCCGCAGACCGAAAAGACCTCGTTCTTCGGCAAGACCACCGGCAAGCTGGGCGACGACCACAACGTCAACCTCGAATATTTCTGGTCGCGCAACAACAACGCCACCGCCGTCGGCCCGGCACCACTGACCGGTCTGAGCCTGGATTCCTCATCGCCGTACTACCCCGGCAACGGCATCACCCCGGCGCCGACCGATTTCGCCCTCGACCCAACGCAACCAGTCGATGTGAACTGGCGCGAGACTGCTGCAGGTCCGCGCGAATCCAAAGACCAGAACACCAGCCAGCGTTTTCTGTTGAGCTTCGACGGTCTGGTCGGCGGCTGGGATTACAACCTCGGCGCCTCGTATAACCAGAATAAAATCGTCTCCAGCGTCACCAGCGGTTATGTCAGCGATCAGGCGATAATCGACGGTCTGGCCAGTGGCTTGCTCAACCCGTTCGGCCCGCAAACTGCCGCGGGTCAGCAGTACATCGACGCCGCCGCGTACCACGGCGCCTACTCCACCGCCGTGGGCCGCGTCGCGGGTTTCGATGGCCGGGTCAGCCGGGAGATTGGCGACTGGTTCGGCGCAGGCCCGGCCGGTCTGGCCTTGGGCGGCGAGTACCGCAAAGAGAAATTCCATCAGGACTTCGAGGCGTTTGCCGGCGACATCCAGAGCCTGGGCATCGACCCGGCCGGCAGCGTCGAAGGCGACCGTAGCGTCAAAGCCGCCTATGCCGAAATCAACGTGCCGGTGCTCGACAGCCTCGAGTTGTCCGCCGCCGTGCGCCACGACAAATACAGCGACTTCGGCAGCACCACCAACCCCAAATACTCGTTCCGTTATCAGCCGCTCAAAGAGCTGGTGGTGCGCGGCGCCTACAGCGAAGGCTTCCGTGCGCCGTCGCTGTACGAGCTGTATTCGCCGCGCAGCATCACTTACACCCAGGGCTACTACAACGACCCGGTGCTGTGTACCGGCGGCGTGGTGCAACCGGGCGGCAACGGTGGCCGCGATTGCGGTCAGCAGTTCCTCAACCAGATTGGCGGCAACGAGGATCTGGCCCCGGAGAAAGCGCGCAACGTGACCCTGGGCTTCGTCTATCAACCGATCAGCAACCTCTCGGTAGGTCTGGATTTCTGGTGGATTCACATCTCCAACCAGATTCAGCCGTTCCCGGAATCCACCGTGTTCGATCAGGCCGGCTCGTATCAGGATCGCTTCGTGCGCAACGCCGACGGCACGCTCAACTACATCGTCACCGGCAACGCCAACCTCGGCATCGTCGAAACCAACGGTGTCGACGTGTCGCTCGACTATCGCTTCCCGAACACGCCGTACGGTCAGTTCGGCCTCGGCTTGCAGGGCACCTATGTCGACGAGTACGACTTCCAGAGCACCATCAAGGGGCCGTTCACTGACAAGGTCGGCGATTTCCAGGGTGACGGCGTGATTGCGCGCTGGAAGCACAACCTCACCGGCAGCTGGAGCTTTGGCGCGGCGCGGGCAGCGCTGACCAACCGTTTCACCACCGGTTACAACGACTACGACCGCGAAACTCATGCGCGCGTGGCGTCGTATTCGGTGTGGGACCTGTCGGCCGGCTACACCTTCAACAAGGTGCTGGATGTCGATGCCGGGATGAAAAACGTGTTCGACCGCAACCCGCCTTTTTCCAACCAGGCCTACAACTTCCAGAGCGGTTATGACCCGCGCTACACCGACCCGCTGGGCCGGACCTTGTTTGCGCGCATGACGTATCACTTCTAACGGCACAAAACACCGCAACACCGGATGAATGCAAACCTTTGTGGCGAGGGAGCTTGCTCCCGCTTGAGTGCGCAGCACTCACAAGGAATCTGCATGGTCAAGCTGATTTTGGGGGCCGCTTCGCAGCCCAGCGGGAGCAAGCTCCCTCGCCACAGTTTTCAGCGTTGCTAGTGAGTTTTCGGGCTTAGAGGAAAAACTTCATGAGATTCATGCGCAACATGGCTGGCCTGCTACTCGGCAGTGCGCTGCTCTGCGCCGGCACCTCAGCGCTGGCCGCTGGCAGTCATGCGCTGACGGTGTATGGCGAGGCGCCGAAGTATCCGGCCGGTTTCAAGCATTTCGATTTCGTCAATCCGGACGCCCCCAAAGGCGGTTCGCTCAGCCGTGCTTCGATGGAAATCGGCCAGTACAACTACATCACCCCGTATGCCGATCAAGGCATTTCCGTGGTGCAGGTCAATGACTGGGTGTACGCGCCACTGGCGTTCCGTTCGCTGGATGAGCCCTATACGGTTTACGCGCTGGTCGCGCAGCAGATCGAGCGCGATGCCGAAGGTTTGTGGGTGCGTTTCACCCTTAACCCCAAGGCACGCTTCGCCGACGGCACGCCGATCACCGCCGCAGACGTGCGCTACACCTTCAACCTGCTGATGACCAAGGGCAGCCTGAGTTATCGCCAGCAATACGCCGACGTGCAAGACGTCTTGATCGAAGGGCCGCGGCAGGTGCGCTTCACCTTCAAGAACAACCTCAATCGCACCCTGGCGCTGGATCTGGCGACGATGCGTGTGTTGCCCGAGCACTGGTGGAAAACCCGTGACTTCGCCAATGGCGGCGGTTTCGAGCCACCGCTGGGCAGCGGCCCATATCGGGTGAGCAAGGTCGACGCCGGGCGCAGCATCAGTTTTCAGCGCGACCCGGACTGGTGGGGCAAGGACTTGCCGGTCAGTCGCGGCCTGTACAACTTCGACAGCCTGACGGTGAATTTCTACGGCGACACCGACGTCGCCCGCCAGTTGTTGCAGGCTGGCGCGTTCGATTACAACCGTGAGTTTTCCTCATCGGGTTACGTCGTTGGCTACGACAGCCCGGCCCTGCGCGACGGGCGCTTGCAAAAAGCGATTCTGGCACCGGAAAAACCTACCGCTGCCCAAGGCTTTGTATTCAACCTGCAGAACCCGATCTTCCAGGATCGCCGGGTGCGCCAGGCGATCAGCCTGCTGTGGGATTTCGAGTGGACCAACAAGCAGATGATGCGCGGCTTTTACGTGCGCCAGAACAGCTTCTGGCCCAAGAGCGAAATGGCCGCCAGCGCCCTGCCCGACGCCGAAGAACTGAAGATCCTCGAACCGCTGCGCGGCAAAGTGCCCGACGAAGTGTTCACCACGGTGTATGAGGCGCCGAAAACCGATGGCAGCGGCTACATCCGCGACAAGCAACTGCAAGCGCTGAAGCTGCTCGCCGAGGCTGGCTGGACGGCGAAAAACAATCACCTGGTCAACGCCGCCGGCGAGCCGCTGGAGTTCACTTTCCTCGACGGCCAGGGTGGCTTCGATCGCATGCTGCTGCCGTTCAAACGCACCCTCGCGCAGATCGGCATCACGCTCAATTTGCGTCGCATCGACTCGGCGCAGTACATCAACCGCCTCAACGCCCGCGACTACGACATGATCGTCTGCGCTTTCCCGCGCAGCGGCGATCCGATCGTTTCCCCGGGCCGCGAGTTGTACAGCCTGTACGCCTCGCAAAGTGCCACGCAAATCGGCAGTTCGAACGCGATGGTGCTGGCCGATCCGGCGGTCGATCAACTGATCGACGGACTGGTCCAGGCCAACAGCCGCGAGGCCATGGTGCATTACGCCCGTGCGCTCGATCGGGTGCTGCAATGGGGTTACTACATGATTCCCAACTACTACTCCAAAGGCACGCCGACGGTGTATCAGAACCGCTTCGGCATGCCCGCCGTGCAACCGGCCTATGACGAAGGCCTCAACACGTGGTGGGAAGTCTCGGCCAAGCCGCTGACGACTCAGCAGATGAGCACTCAACTCGCGGGGGGCAAATGACATGCTGCGTTATCTGAGCCGCCGTTTACTGCTGATCATCCCGACGCTGTTGTGCATTCTGGTGGTGAATTTTCTCATCGTACAAGCCGCGCCCGGCGGGCCGGTGGAGCAAGCCATCGCCCGCCTGCAGGGCTTCGGCGGGCACAGCATGGGCGGCGGTGGCGAGGTCGCCGCGACTGGCGGCGCCGGGCGCAGCAGCCGTGGTCTGGACCCGGCGCTGATCGAGGAAATAAAACACCATTACGGCTTCGACAAACCGCTGCACGAACGCCTGTGGCTGATGCTGAAAAACTACGCGCAGCTGGATCTGGGCAGCAGCTTCTTTCGCGGCGCCAAGGTCACTGACCTGATCGTGCAGAAGCTGCCGGTGTCGCTGTCACTGGGCTTGTGGGCGACGCTGATCACCTACCTGATTTCGATCCCGCTGGGCATTCGCAAAGCGATCAGGAACGGCAGCGCCTTCGACGTCTGGAGCAGCACGGCGATCATCATCGGCTACGCCCTGCCAGCGTTTCTCTTTGCGATCCTGTTGATCGTGGTGTTCGCCGGCGGCAGCTACGTCAACTGGTTTCCGGTGCAGGGGCTGGTCTCGGACGATTTCGCCACATTGAGCACATTGGGCAAGGTCGGCGACTACCTCTGGCACTTGGTGTTGCCGGTCACAGCGCTGGTGATCGGCGGTTTTGCCACGCTGACGATCCTGACCAAGAACAGCTTTCTCAACGAGATCAGCCGCCAGTACGTAATCACGGCGCGCGCCAAGGGCCTGACCGAACGCCGCGTGCTTTACGGCCATGTGTTCCGCAACGCGATGCTGTTGGTGGTGGCCGGGGTACCGTCAGCGCTGATCGAGGTGTTTTTCGCCGGCTCCCTGCTGATTGAAACCGTCTTCAATCTCGATGGCCTCGGGCGCATGAGCTACGAAGCAGCAGTGTCGCGCGATTACCCGGTGGTGTTCGGCGCGCTGTTTCTGTTCACCCTGTTCGGCCTGCTGATCAAGCTGATCGGCGACCTCTGCTACACCCTGCTCGACCCGCGCATCGACTTCTCGGCGAGGACTGCCTGATGTTCACACTGTCTCCACTGGGTCAGCGCCGCGTGGCGCAATTCAAGGCCAACCGCCGTGGGCGCTGGTCGTTGCGGCTGTTTATCGGTCTGTGCCTGATCTGCCTGGGCGGTGAACTGATCGCCAACGACAAGCCGCTGGTGATCCGCTACCACGACGCCTTCTACTTTCCAATTCTCAGCGATTACCTGGAAACCGATTTCGGCGGCGAGCTGCCGTTTCAGCCGGACTACGCCAGCAGTTACGTGCACAAGCTGATCGAGGATCAGGGCGGCTGGATGCTGTTTCCGCCGATCCCGTTCAGCTACGACACGGTCAACTATGACCTCACTGAACCGGCGCCGAGTCCGCCGTCATCGAGCAATTGGCTGGGCACCGATGATCAGGCGCGGGATGTGTTGGCGCGGGTGATTTTCGGCACACGGATTTCGATTCTGTTTGCGCTGATCCTCACCGCCATCAGCGCATTGATTGGCGTCGTTGCCGGGGCGTTGCAGGGTTACTACGGTGGCTGGGTCGACTTGCTCGGGCAACGTGTGCTGGAAATCTGGTCGGGGCTGCCGGTGCTGTACCTGCTGATCATTCTGTCCGGCTTCGTCTCGCCGAGTTTTTGGTGGTTGTTGGGGATCATGGCGCTGTTCTCGTGGCTGGCGCTGGTCGATGTGGTGCGCGCCGAGTTTCTCCGTGGGCGCAATCTGGAGTACGTAAAAGCCGCGCGGGCGCTGGGCCTGAGCGACAGCGAACTGATGCGTCGGCACATTCTGCCCAACGCGATGACCTCTACCCTCACCTACCTGCCGTTCATTCTCACCGGCGCCATCGCCACGCTGACCGCGCTGGATTTTCTCGGCTTCGGCATGCCCGCCGGCACCGCGTCGCTGGGCGAGTTGATCGGCCAGGCCAAGCGTAACCTGCAAGCGCCGTGGCTGGGACTGACAGCGTTTTTTTCCCTGGCGCTGATTCTGTCCTTGCTGGTTTTCATGGGTGAGGCCTGCCGCGATGCATTCGATCCCCGATCCTGATCCCCGGAGCTGAGATGAACGACAATCTGATCGAAATTCGCGACCTGCGTGTGGCCTTCGCCGGGCAGGCAGTGGTCCACGGTTTGAACCTCGACATTCGCCGTGGCGAGTGCCTGGCGCTGGTCGGCGAGTCCGGCTCGGGCAAGTCGGTGACGGCGCACTCGATCCTGCGTCTGCTGCCAGGCAACAGCGTTAGCAGCAGCGGCGCAATCCGCTACAACGGGGTCGACTTGCTGCACGCCAGCGAACAGCACATGCGCGGCTTGCGTGGCAATCGCATTGCGATGATTTTCCAGGAGCCGATGACCTCGCTGAATCCGCTGCACACGGTGGAAAAACAAGTCAGCGAAGTGCTGGAAATCCACAAGGGCCTGAAGGGCCGCGCTGCCCGCGCGCGCACCTTGGAGTTGCTGGAACTGGTTGGTATTCGCCAGCCGTTGCAGCGACTCAAAGCCTATCCTCATCAACTCTCCGGCGGTCAGCGGCAACGGGTGATGATCGCCATGGCGTTGGCCAACGAGCCGGAACTGTTGATTGCCGATGAGCCGACCACGGCGCTGGACGTGACGGTGCAGCAGAAAATTCTCGAACTGCTGATCGAGCTGCAGCAACGCCTTGGGATGTCGCTGTTGCTGATCAGCCACGACCTCAATCTGGTGCGGCGAATCGCTCAGCGCGTGTGCGTGATGCGTCAGGGCGAGATTGTCGAGCAGGCGGATTGCGAGACGCTGTTCCGAGCGCCGCAACACCCCTACAGCCGCTTGTTGATCGAGGCTGAACCGAGCGGCGCGCCGGTACCCAGTGAGTACGATCACAACCTGCTCGAAGTCGATGATTTGAAGGTGTGGTTTCCATTGCCGAAAAACCTGTTCAGCCGCCAACAGGATTACATCAAAGCCGTGGACGGTGTCAGTTTCACCCTGCAACGCGGCAAGACGCTGGGCATTGTTGGCGAGTCCGGTTCGGGCAAGTCGACGCTGGGTCAGGCGATCCTGCGGCTGGTCGAATCGCAGGGCAATATCCGCTTCGGCAACAAGCAATTGAGCCTGCTTAATCAGCGTCTGATGCGCCCGTTGCGGCGGCAGATTCAAGTGGTGTTTCAGGACCCGTTCGGCAGCCTCAGCCCGCGCATGTCGGTGCAGCAGATCATCGCCGAAGGTTTGCTGACCCATGGCATCGGCAGCGAGGCCGAGCGTGAGGCGGCGGTGATCCGCGTGCTCGGCGAAGTCGGTCTCGATCCGCAGAGCCGTCATCGTTATCCCCACGAGTTTTCCGGCGGCCAGCGCCAGCGCATTTCCATCGCCCGCGCGCTGGTGCTGGAACCTTCGCTGATCCTGCTCGACGAACCGACTTCGGCGCTGGATCGCACGGTGCAGAAACAGGTGGTGGAGTTGCTGCGGCAATTGCAGATCAAGCATGGGCTGACCTATCTGTTCATCAGCCATGATTTGGCGGTGGTACATGCGCTGGCGCATGACTTGCTGGTGATCAAGGACGGCAAGGTGGTTGAGCAGGGTTCGTCGCGGGAGATTTTTGCTGCGCCACAACACCCCTACACCCAGGAACTGCTCAACGCCTCGGGCCTCAAGCCACACACAACCCCTTGTAGGAGTGAGCCTGCTCGCGATAGCGGTATGCCTGTGACATAAATGCTGGCTGACACGACGCTATCGCGAGCAGGCTCACTCCTACAGGGTGATCGGTGGTGTCTGGAATTTATTTTCCCGGCCCTGCATCCAATCGCCTCCGCCACGGGTAGTCCCTGTAACAGCCCACTCCCGGGCTGTCAGTGATCTAGCCTTTTTCGGAGAAACATCGGATGAACATCACCCAGCTGATTGGCCTCACCGGTTTGCTCGCCATGACCTCGACGACTTTTGCGCAAAGCAGTTATCCCGACGCGATCAAGGTGCCGGACGGGCACAAGGTTGCGCTGGAAACCACCGGGGTCGGCGAGATCACTTACGAATGCCGCGACAAGCCCAATGCCGCCGGCCAGACCGAGTGGACGTTTGTCGGCCCCAAAGCGGTGCTCAATGATCGCAGCGGCAAGCAGATCGGCACCTACTTCGGCCCGCCCGCCACCTGGCAGGCCAAAGACGGTTCGAAAGTCACCGGCACGCAATTGGCCGTGGCACCGTCGACGCCCGGCAACCTGCCCTACCAGTTGGTCAAGGCCAACCCGGCCGAGGGCAAAGGTGCGATGAGCGGGGTGAGTTACATCCAGCGCGTCGCGCTCAAGGGCGGCGTGGCCCCGGCCAGTGAATGCACGATGGCAAACAAGGGCAAGCAGGAAGTGGTGAAATATCAGGCGGATTATATTTTCTGGGCGGCGAGCTGACCTCGGCAACACAGCAAATCCCCTGTAGGAGTGAGCCTGCTCGCGATGATGGTGTGTCCGTGAACAATATGTCGGCTGACACACCGCTATCGCGAGCAGGCTCACTCCTACAAGGGGAACTGTTGGTTTTGAAGAATGTGAGCTAAATTGCACGCCATGCCCTTACCCGATTCCACGTTCGATTACGAAGCCCGCCTCAAAGCCTGTGCCCGGGGCGAGCGTGCGGCCCTGCGCGATTTGTATGTGCAGGAAGGCGCGCGGCTGCTCGGTGTCGCCAAGCGGCTGGTGCGCGATACGGCGCTGGCGGAGGACATCGTGCAGGAAACCTTCATCAAGATCTGGAACGGCGCCGCCGGGTTCGACCCCGCGCGCGGTTCGGCGCGGGGCTGGATGTTCAGCGTGACCCGGCACCTGGCCTTGAACCAGCTGCGCAATCAGGCTCGGGAAATGCCGCTGCGCGAAGAACATGAAGCAGCGGCGCCTGATGAGGCCATCGATGTTCATTCGGCGCGCATTCATCGCTGTCTGGAGCAACTGGAACCGCAACGACGCACTTGCATCCTTCACGCCTACGTCGACGGTTACAGCCACGCGCAGATTTCCGCGCGCCTCGACACGCCGCTGGGCACCGTCAAAGCGTGGATCAAGCGCAGCCTCAACGCCTTGCGGGAGTGCATGGGATGACCAGCGAATCAGCGCAGGAACGGGATGAACTGGCCGGCGAATATGTGCTCGGCACGTTGTCGTTCGAGCAGCGGGTCGAGGTGCAACGCCGTTTGCCCAATGAGCCCGAACTGCGTGCGGCGGTCGACGCGTGGGAGCGGCGCCTGCTGGAGTTGACCGATCTGGCCGAACCTCAGCAACCGTCGGCGCAGCTGTGGCCGCGCATCGAGCGCAGTCTCGAACGGCTGACGGTTAAAGAACCGCTGACTTCGTGGTGGAACCTGCTGCCGCTGTGGCGCGGTTTGAGTGCTGCCGGTCTGGCCGCGACCTTGATTCTCGGCGCGATCCTGCTGACCCAGACCACGCCGAAACCGAGTTATCTGGTGGTGTTGGTCGCGCCGCAGGACAAGGCGCCGGGTTGGGTGATTCAGGCGAGCAATACGCGCGAGATCCAGTTGATTCCGCTGGGGGCGGTCGAGGTGCCGGCAGACAAGGCGCTGGAATTCTGGACCAAGGCTGACGGCTGGTCGGGACCGGTGTCATTGGGGCTGGTCAAACCGGGGCAGGCCTTGTCGGTGCCGCTGGACAAATTACCGCCGCTGCAACCGAACCAATTGTTCGAACTGACGCTGGAAGGCGCCAATGGCTCGCCAATCGGCAAACCGACCGGACCGATTCAGGCGATCGGGCGCGCGGTAAAAGTCCTCTAAGGCTCTAATACACGGTTGCCAGCAACCATCATCGCCGTCGATGTTCACCATCATGGCAATGAAGTTCTCATAAAGAAATCCGGGCGTAACATCGGCTCCATACCAACCAACAACACCCCGGAGCACACTCTCATGAAACGCCAGACTCTTCTCAGCATCGCCTTCTCGGTTTTCGCAGTAAACGCTTTCGCCGCCACCCCGGCGCACACACTGGTCGCCGAAGGCGGCTCGGACAAGCTGATCGAAAGCCGTCTGGCCGAAGGTGGCTCGGATCGTCTGATCGAACGCCGCGTGGCTGAAGGTGGCTCGGATCGTCTGGTCGAGCGCCGCGTGGCTGAAGGTGGCTCGGATCGTCTGATCGAACGCCGCGTGGCTGAAGGTGGCTCGGATCGTCTGATCGAACGCCGCGTGGCCGAAGGTGGTTCGGATCGTCTGATCGAACGTCGCGTGGCCGAAGGTGGTTCGGATCGTCTGATCGAACGCCGCGTGGCCGAAGGTGGCTCGGATCGTCTGATCGAACGCCGCGTGGCCTGATGCACGACTGCAAGCGCAACACCCCAGAGAAACCCGGCTCCCTCGGCCGGGTTTTTTATGTCCGCAGGATCAGCCGGCCTTGGCCATGCACCGCTTGTAGCGCTCGTCCACGCGTTTGGCGAACCACGCTGTCGTGAGTTTTCGGGTGATTTTCGGGCTCTGCAGCACGATTCCCGGCAATACCGCGCGCGGTAACGGCTTGCCTTCGGCTCGCTCCGCCAGTTCGAATACGCGCTGATAGAGCTTGGTCTCTTCGAACTCCAGCGTTTTGCCCTTCTCCAGTTGATCGCGAATCGTCGGGTTGCGCATGCCCAGTGACTTGCCGAGGGTGCGCACTGCCAGTTCGGTGCTGCCGGGCATGATTGAATCGTAGCGAATCAAATCGCCGTCCAGGGTCAACGGAATGCCGGAAGCGCGGCTGACCGCGTTCTGAAACGCGGCGTTGCGGCTGGCGTACCAGCCGGCGTTGAAATCGGCGAAGCGATACAGCGGCTCGCGGTAATTCACCGGGTAACCGAGCAAATGGGCGATGCCGAAGTACATGCCACCGCGACGGCTGAACACTTCGCGGCGAATCGTGCCGTCCACCGGGTACGGGTAGTCCTTGGCGTGTTCTTCGGCAAATTCAATGCTGACCTGCATCGGTCCGCCGGTGTGCACCGGGTTGAAGCCACCGAACAACGTACGGCCCATCGGCACCATGCCGATGAAGTCGTCGAAAATGGCGCTCAACTCTTTTTCGCTACGTGCTGAGTTCAGGCGTTCGCTGTAAGTCTTGCCATTGGGCGAGCGCGCTTGCAAAGCGCCGCTGACCAACAGGCTGGGGATGTGCACCTTGGCCGCGCGACGGTTGATTTCGTCGCGGGCGATCTTGCCCAGACCGGGCACCGCCGGATCGGCCTGGAAGGTGGATTCCTGTTCTGCCACGGCCAGTACCGAGCAAATATTCTGCGTGGTAGTGCTGATGCCCTGCGCGGCAAATGCGGCGTAAATATCCGTGGCCCAGCCCTGGCGGTCGGCGGTTTTCGCCAGCAGCAGACGAACGATTTCAGCCTTCACTTCAGCGGGCGGACGTGGCGCCAGTTCGTGGCTGCGCTGGCTGGCGCAACCAGCGAGCAGCAGCAAGGCGCCGAGGGCAATGATCAATCTTGGGGTGTGCATGTTGTTCCTTCCAGTCCGTTGTGCCGCGCTCACCATACGTTCAGCGGATGGCGCAGGCTAGGACTGCGATGTCGAACGCCTGTTCCCTCGGCTTGCACGCCCCCCTGTGGCGAGGGCTTGCTCCCGCTCCAATCCCTGTGGCGAGGGAGCTTGCTCCCGCTCGGCGGCGCAGCCGTCGCAAACCCGGCCCCCCGGTTATCTGCTGCACCGCGATGACAGGATTCGCGCCGCTTCGCAGCCCGAGCGGGAGCAAGCTCCCTCGCCACAGAACCCGCCCGAGCGGGAGCAAGCTCCCTTGCCACAGAACCCGCCATAGAGCCTTCCAGGCTGGTCACAATCTGATTGCAAAACGTTACTGCGAAAACCTATCATTCGCGCCTGGAGTCGTATTTGCGCAAGGAGTTGCGCGCTGTCCTTATTTTTCCAACCGGCCGCGCGCCTCCAGGTAATCGACATGCCCGCTTCAGCTCGACTCGGCGCCCCCTTGCGCCCGACATTGCTTGCCCTGCTGTGCTCCCTGCCCTTCACCGCTCACGCCGCTGAAGAAAACCGCAAAGAGCTGGTGCTGGACGACGTCAACATCAACGCCCAGGCCCCGACACCCAATGCCCTGCCCCCGGTCTACGCTGGCGGTCAGGTCGCCCGCGGCGGCCAGTTGGGCGTGCTGGGCAATCAGGACATGATGGACGTGCCCTTCAGCGCTGCGTCGTATACCGAGCAATTGATCCAGGATCAACAGGCCGAAGACGTCGCCGACGTGCTGCTCAACGATGCATCGGTGCGTCAGGCCTCGGGGTTCTCCAACCAGGCGCAGGTCTTCATGATTCGCGGCCTGCCGCTCAACGGCGATGATATTTCCTATAACGGCCTGTACGGCGTGCTGCCACGGCAGATCATTTCCACCGACGCCCTGGAGCGCGTGGAAGTGTTCAAAGGCCCCAACGCCTTTATCAACGGCGTGACCCCGACCGGTTCGGGCATCGGTGGCGGCGTCAACCTGCAACCCAAACGTGCCGGCGACGAACCGCTGCGCCGCTTCACCACCGACATCAGCAGTGAAGGCCGCGTCGGCCAGCACCTGGACATCGGCCAGCGTTTCGGTGAAGACAACCGGTTTGGCGCGCGCATCAACTTGTCCCAACGCGAAGGCGATACCGCCATCGACCACGAAAACCAGCGCTCGAAGCTCTTTGCCATCGGCCTCGATTACCGCGGCGATGCGCTGCGCCTTTCCGGCGACTTCGCTTACCAGAAAGAACGCGTCAACGGCGGCCGCAGTTCGGTCAACCTCGGCACCGCCACGCACCTGCCGGACGCGCCGTCGGCCGACACCAACTACGCGCCGAAGTGGGGCTACACCGATATCGAAGACACCTTCGGCATGCTTCGCGCCGAATACGATCTGAACGACAACTGGACGGCCTACGCGGCCGGTGGCGCCAAGCACACCCGCGAAGTCGGCCGCTACAACTCGACCACGCTGGTCGGCAACAACGGTGCGTCGTTCACCACCGGCTCGTTTGTGCCCCATGACGAGGACAACACCAGCGTCATGGCCGGGCTCAACGGCAAATTCAACACAGGGCCTGTCAGCCACAAGCTCAATCTCGGCCTCACCGGGATCTGGGCCGAGCAGCGCAGCGCCTATGATTTCGACCTGACCCGCTACCCCAACAACATCGATCACCCGGCACAAACCCCGGCGCCGGTCGGCAACTTTGCCGGGGGCGACCTCAATGACCCGGGCATCGTCGGCAAAACCTTCAACCGCAGCGTGGCGATCTCCGACACCCTCGGCTTCTTCGATGATCGCCTGCTAATCACCGCCGGCCTGCGTCGTCAGCAGATGGTCGTGCAAGGCTACAACTACGCCAGTTGGGGCAGCGGCGGGCGCAAGTCGAGCTACGACGAAGCGATCACCACGCCGGTGTACGGCATCGTGTTCAAGCCGTGGGAGCATGTGTCGCTCTATGCCAACCACATCGAAGGCCTGGCGCAGGGTCCGACCTCGCCGACCAGCTCCGGCGGCTTTCGCGTCACCAATGGCAACGAAGTCTACGCACCGGCGCGCTCCAAGCAGACCGAACTGGGCGTGAAAGTCGACATGGGCACCTACGGGGCCAGTCTGGGCGTGTACCGCATCGAGCAGCCAAGCGATGGCTACTGCGAAATCAACGGTCCGACCACTTGCACCTATGTGCGTGAAGGCGAACAGATCAACAAAGGCGTAGAAATGAACGTGTTCGGCGAGCCGCTCGAAGGCCTGCGCCTGATCAGCGGCCTGACCCTGATGGACACCGAACTGAAAAACACCCTCAACGGCGCCAACGACGGCAACCGCGCCATTGGTGTGCCGACCTTCCAGTTCAATGCTGGTGCCGATTGGGACGTGCCCGGCCTGCAAGGCGTAGCGCTGAACGCGCGGATGCTGCGCACCGGCGGGCAATATGCCGACGCGGCGAACAACCTCAGCTTGCCGACCTGGAACCGTTTCGATGCGGGCGCGCGGTACGCGTTCAAGGTGTCGCAGAAGGACGTTACCGTGCGTCTGGGCGTGGAAAACCTGGCGAACAAGCGCTACTGGGAGTCGGCTCAGGGTGGGTATTTGACCCAGGGCGAACCGCGGGTGGCGAAGTTGTCGGGGACTATCGACTTTTAAGCGACCGTATCCTGTGAAAAAGGCTCCGCAGCGTGATGGCTGCGGAGCCTTTTTGTTTTTGCGGTGCTGGATCGGGCCCCTTCGCGAGCAGGCTCGCTCCCACATTGGAATGCGTGCCAATGTGGGAGCGAGCCTGCTCGCGAAGGGGCCGGAACTGACTACCGTCTACATCTGATCCATACTTGTTGCACAGCAACAGGAGGGCAGCCCCATGAACCGCAGCGACGTCCTGATCATCGGCGCCGGCCCGACCGGGCTGGTGCTGGGCCTGTGGCTGAGCAAACTCGGCGTGCGCGTGCGCATCATCGACAAGACCTCGGCGCCTGGCACCACCTCCCGCGCCCTGGCCGTGCAGGCGCGCACGCTGGAGCTGTATCGCCAACTGGACCTGGCCGACACCATCGTGCGTCGCGGCCATCAAATCGCGGCGGCGAATTTCTGGGTCAACGGCAAACCCGTCGCGCAATTGCCGCTCAAGCGCATCGGCGAAGGCCTGACGCCCTACGCCTTCGTCGAAATCTTCCCGCAGGACGAGCACGAACGGCTGTTGCTCGAGCGTCTGGAAGACTATGGCGTCAACGTCGAACGCAATACTTCGCTGGAAAGCTTCGTAGAGAACGCCGACGGTCTCACCGCACATCTGCGTCTGCCCGATGGCGAGCAGGAAGTCTGTCAGGCCTGTTATCTGGCCGGTTGCGACGGCGCCCGTTCGGTGGTGCGCAAAACCCTTGATAGCGGTTTTCCCGGCGGCACCTATCAGCAGATTTTCTATGTTGCTGATGTGAGCGCGAGCGGCCCGGCGATGAACGGGGAGCTGCATCTGGATCTCGACGAAGCTGATTTTCTTGCAGTGTTTCCTTTGGCCGGTGAAGGTCGTGCGCGGCTGATCGGTACCGTGCGTGACGAACGCGCCGAGCGTGCTGACAGCCTGCAATTCTCGGACGTCAGCAGCCGCGCCATCGACCACTTGAAAGTGCACATCGAAGACGTGCACTGGTTTTCCACCTATCGCGTGCATCACCGCGTGGCCGAGCATTTTCGCAGCGGCCGCGCCTTTCTGCTCGGTGACGCCGCCCATGTGCACAGCCCTGCCGGTGGCCAGGGCATGAACACCGGCATCGGCGATGCGATCAATCTGGCCTGGAAACTCGCCGCCGTGCTCGGCGGTGGCGCTGAGCCCAAGCTGCTCGACAGCTACGAAACCGAACGCATCGCCTTCGCCCGCCGACTGGTGTCGACGACCGACAAAGTCTTCAGTTTTGTCACCGCCGAGGGCCTCATGGCAGATATGTTGCGCATGCGTGTGGCGCCGTTTCTGATCCCGAAAATGGCCGCGTTCGAGGCCAGCCGCGAGTTCCTTTTCCGTACGGTTTCGCAAGTCACCCTCAACTACCGCGGCATGCCGCTCAGCCAGGGCGAAGCCGGGCATGTGCACGGCGGCGACCGCTTGCCGTGGGCACATGATGGTGAAGGCGATAACTATGAACCGCTAAGACAGCCGTGCTGGCAAGTGCATGTGTACGGCGATACCAGTGACGAGATGATTGCCTGGTGCCATGAACACCATTTGCCGCTGCATGTGTTCGACTGGCGCCCGGCGTTTGAAACGGCGGGTCTGGGGCGCAACGGCTTTTACTTGCTTCGCCCGGACACTTATGTGGCGATTGCCGAGAACAGCGCCGACCCGAAAGTGATAGAGCGCTACTTGCGCGATCACGGGATTCGGCCCTACTTCAACTGACACCCACGACCCCAAATGTAGGAGTGAGCCTGCTCGCGATGGCGGTTTACCCGACATGAATTTTTCGACTGACACACCGCTATCGCGAGCAGGCTCACTCCTACAGTTTGGATTTGTGTTGGGGTTTAGATTCCCGCCAGCGCCAGGTCCATCGCAAAGTAGGTAAAGATCAAATCCGCACCCGCCCGCTTGATCGCGCCCAGGCTCTCGCGCACCACGCGATCCTCATCGATCGCCCCGGCCTGGGCACCGAACTTGATCATCGCGTACTCGCCGCTGACCTGATACGCCGCCAGCGGCAGGTTCGACGCTTCACGGATGTCGCGGATGATGTCCAGGTACGCACCGGCCGGCTTGACCATCAGCGCATCGGCGCCTTCCTGCTCATCCAGCAGCGATTCGCGCAGGGCTTCGCGGCGGTTCATCGGGTTCATCTGATAGCTTTTGCGGTCGCCCTTCAACGCACTGCCACCGGCCTCGCGGAACGGCCCATACAGTGCCGAGGCGAATTTGGTCGAGTAGGCCATGATCGGAATCTGCGTGAACCCGGCGGCGTCCAGCGCCTGGCGGATCGCCCGCACCTGACCGTCCATCGCCGCCGACGGTGCAATCACATCAGCGCCGGCGCGGGCCGCAGCGACGGCTTGTTTGCCGAGGTTGACCAGGGTCTGGTCGTTGTCGACTTCGTGGTTGTGCATCACGCCACAATGGCCGTGATCGGTGTACTCGCAGAAGCAGGTGTCGGACATCACGATCATCTCCGGCACGGCGTCCTTGGCGATGCGCGACATGCGCGAGACCAGGCCGTCTTCGCGCCAGGTATCGCTGCCATTGCTATCCAGGTGATGGGACACGCCGAAGGTCATCACCGATTTGATACCGGCGCGGGCATAGCGCTCGATCTCGCTGGCCAGTTTGCGCTCGGGAATGCGCTGCACGCCGGGCATGCTGGTGATCGGCACAAAATCGTCGATGTCTTCCTCAACGAAGATCGGCAGTACCAGATCGTTCAGACTGAATTCGGTTTCCTGGAACAAAGTGCGCAGGCTCGCATTGCGGCGCAGACGGCGGGGACGTGCTTCGGGGAACTGACTGGACATGGGGCCTTTCCTGAAAACAGCGGATGAGACGAAAGTCGTAGGGGGTGAAGCTTATGCCTTGCGGCGGGCGAGGGACAAACCTGGATCAATCAACAGAGCGTTACTGAGCCTGCAATAATCTGCGGACCATCATAAATCTCCTGTAGGAGTGAGCCTGCTCGCGATAACGGTGTGTCAGTTGATAAATTCACATCTGACACACCGTTATCGCGAGCAGGCTCACTCCTACAAGGGGAATGTGTTGAGTCAGGACGGGATGGTCAGGCCGCGGATGACCGCCGGCCGGGCGAGAAAGCGCTCCAGCACCCGCGTGACATTGGGGAAGTTCTGGATGCCGACCAGATCGCCGGCCTCATAGAACCCGATCAGGTTGCGCACCCACGGGAACGTGGCGATATCGGCGATGGTGTAACGCTCGCCCATGATCCAGTCGCGGCCATCGAGGCGCGTGTTGAGCACGTTGAGCAGGCGCTTGCTCTCCTCGACATAGCGGTCACGCGGACGCTTGTCTTCGTAATCCTTGCCAGCGAATTTGTTGAAGAAACCCAGCTGGCCGAACATCGGGCCAACGCCGCCCATCTGCCACATCAGCCATTGAATGGTCTCGTAGCGCAACGCACCTTCCTGAGCGAGCAACTGGCCACTCTTGTCGGCCAGATAGATCAGGATCGCGCCGGATTCGAACAACGGCAGCGGCTTGTCTTCCGGGCCGTGCGGATCGAGGATTGCGGGGATCTTGTTGTTCGGGTTCAGCGAAAGAAACTCCGGCGACGTCTGGTCGTGGGTGTCAAAGCCGACGCGGTGCGGCTCGTACGGCAAGCCGATTTCTTCGAGCATGATCGACACTTTGACGCCGTTGGGCGTCGGCAGGGAGTAGAGCTGAATCCAGTCCGGGTACTGCGCCGGCCATTTCTGGGTAATCGGGAATGCAGACAGATCGGTCATTGGAAGCATCCAGTCACAAATTGAAAGCCGATCATAATGTAGGCCTGCTGCAGCGCCTACACGAACCGTAACATCCAGTCGCTAACTTACCCCCAAGCCGTTGAAGGTTGCCGTTAGAGTGCTGCGCACTTGCACGATCGAACCAAATGGCCCTCAGGAGACTCTGAGCTATGCCTTTTCGCAGAGGAAGCTGTTCACGACAGGGAAACACCCGGTGCTGGGAGCCCGCGGTGCAAAGGTTTGTCAGCCTTAACCGATTTGCTGAAGAACCCTTTATTTCATGACGAACCTTATGCGTTTCGCCAATCGCTTCAAACATCGCGCGTACGTGGCCCTGCCCTCCCTGCTGGCAGTCAGTGCGCTGTTTTTATCACTCGAATCAAGCGAAAGCCGCGCGCAACCGGCGGACGGCACGCAGACGCTGGTGTTCCTGCGCCATGCGGAAAAACCCGAAGGCGGCCTCGGCCAGCTCAACTGTCAGGGCCTGAACCGGGCGATCGACTTGTCGACGCTGCTGCCGGAAAAATTCGGCAAGGCCGATTACGTGTTCGCCGCCAACCCGACGCGCAATGTCGAGGAAGGTGAGCTGGACAATTCCTACAGCTACATCCGCCCGCTGATGACCATCAGCCCGGCCGCGATCAAGCTCGGCCTGCCGGTGAACATCGAGTTTTCCGCCAACGACACCAGCGATCTGGCCCGCGAACTGCTGGATGAGAAATACCACAACTCGACGATCTACACCGCGTGGTCCCATGGCTATCTGCCGGAGCTGATCAACAAGGTGGCGGGCAACGCGGTCGGCAAAAAACAGAGCATCACCGAAGACTGGGCGGGCAGCGACTTCGACTCGCTGTACGTGCTGACGCTGAAGTGGCACAACGGCAAGGCCAGCTTGCAGAGTCACAGTTACAAACAGGGGCTGGATAATGGCAAGGACACTTGCCCGACCTGAGTTTTGTGTTGTTTGATCGGGCCTCATCGCGAGCAGGCTCACTCCTACATTTGAAATGCGTTCCACCTGTAGGAGTGAGCCTGCTCGCGATGAGGCCAGTCGCTTCCACCTCAAACCTTCTGACTCACCCGCTGACGCAAATACTCGATCACCGCCCCACGCTCCCCGGCGAACTCGATCCGCCCGCCCTTCTTCTCGCGCTGGAACACATACATCGGGTCGTAATACTCGCGCAGCAAACCCTCGATCCAGCCGCGATGCAGATCCACCGCGCCGCTACGTCCCTGCTCCGCCAGCGCCTGCTCCATCAACAGCAGCATCCGCGAATGGCGCTCGCCACCGAGACGCTTCTGCACGTTGTTGAGACTTTCCAGCAACCGCTCGGCGAACAACGCAAAGCCGTTGTCGCCATGGACCTGGGCAAACTCCGCCGAAAGGTCAACCACGTAATCGCGCAGGATCCGCTCGACACGATCCTCGAAACGGTCTTCCAGCCAGACCATCGGGTACGCCTGCATGCCTTGGTATAGCGGCAGCGGCAAGGCGCAACTGCCAACCACCCGGCTCTCATCCTCCAGCACAAACTGCTCGATACCGGCGTCACGTTTCTTGAGAATGTCGATGGCCAGGCGATTCTCGAAATCGATGTTCGACGGCTGCCCGGTGGCGCGCTTGCCGAAGCTGGAGCCGCGATGGTTGGCGTGACCTTCCAGGTCCAGGCCATTGCGCAACTGCACCAGCACCTCGGTCTTGCCGGTGCCGGTCATGCCGCCCAGCAAAACAAAATCACACTGCGCGATAGCCTGATCGAGGGTATCGATGAGGAAATTGCGCATCGCCTTGTAACCGCCACCAACGCGCGGATAGTCGATGCCGGCCTCGTCACGCAGCCACTGCTGGGTGATCTGCGAGCGCAGGCCGCCGCGAAAACAATACAAATAACCATCAGGATGGGCCCGGGCGAACTCGGCCCAGGCCTGAATGCGCTCGGCCTTGACCGCGCCGGACACCAGTTGATGACCGAGTTCGATGGCGGCTTGCTGCCCTTGCTGCTTGTAGCAGGTGCCGATCTTCTGCCGTTCCAGATCGTTCATCAGCGGTAGATTGACCACGCCGGGAAACGCGCCTTTGTGAAACTCGACCGGGGCACGGGCGTCCATCATCGGTCTGTCGTTGAGAAAAATGTCGCGGTAGTCGGTGCTGGCGCGGAGCATCAAATCACCTCGACCGCGTTCGTCTGTCGCTCAACCAGCTCGCCGATCGGCGCCAGGTCCAGGCCCAGTTCGGCAGCCACGCAAAGGAACTCGTCGTTGCCTTCAGGGGTGACCGCAATCAGCAGACCGCCGCTGGTTTGCGGATCGCACAGCACGCGTTTGTGCAGCTCCTGCACACGACCGACCTTGCTCGAATAGCTGTCGAAGTTGCGCAGCGTACCGCCCGGCACGCAGCCCTGATCGAGGTAGTACTCGACGCTGTCCAGACGCGGCACGCGGTCGTAGGCGATGCGCGCGGTCAATTGACTGCCATCAGCCATTTCCACCAGATGCCCGAGCAGGCCAAAACCGGTGACGTCAGTCATCGCGGTGACGCCGGCAAGCTTGCCGAAACGGCTGCCGGGCTTGTTCAGGGTGCACATCCAGTCACGGGCCACGCCGACATCGGCGGCGCGCAATTTGCCCTTTTTCTCGGCGGTGGTGAGGATGCCGATGCCCAGCGGCTTGGTCAGGTACAACAGGCAACCGGCAGTGGCGGTGTCGTTGCGTTTCATGTGGCGCTTTTCCACCAGACCGGTCACCGCCAGACCGAAGATCGGCTCCGGCGCATCGATCGAGTGCCCGCCGGCCAAGGTAATCCCCGCCGCATCGCACACCGCACGGCCACCCCGAATCACTTCGCGCGCCACTTCCGGCGCCAGTACATTCACCGGCCAGCCGAGGATCGCAATCGCCATCAACGGATCACCGCCCATCGCGTAGATGTCGCTGATCGCATTGGTCGCGGCGATGCGGCCGAAGTCGAACGGATCATCGACAATCGGCATGAAAAAATCGGTGGTCGACACCACGCCACGCTCGGCATCGATCTCATACACCGCCGCGTCATCGCGCGACGCGTTGCCGACCCAGAGTTTTGGATCGAGGTTCTGTGCGCCGCTGCCGGCGAGGATTACTTCCAGCACCTGCGGGGAAATCTTGCAGCCACAACCGGCGCCATGGCTGTATTGGGTCAGACGAATCGGCTCGCTCATGGGGGAGTCTCTGGCTATGAATGGGGCGGATTCTAGCAGAGCGCGAGACAGCAGATTTTTATGCTGACTGAGCGGCCCCTTCGCGAGCAGGCTCGCTCCCACATTTGAACGCAATTCCCTGTGGGAGTGGGGGGGGGGGCTCGCGAAAGCGGTGTGTCAGTCGCCGTATATTTAACTGACACACCGCCATCGCGAGCAGGCTCACTCCTACACGGGTTCGATGTGTCTGGGGAATGTACGTCAGGGAATCAAAATGATCTTGTCCCCGCCGCCCTGATTGACCTCGGCGTAGCGCACCGGCCCCTCTGCCAGCGGTACTTCTACCAACCCTTGCGGCAATGGCAACCGATCCTCATCGAAGAACCGGCCAAATTGCTCAAGCATCACCGCGCACGCTTCCACGCCGTACAACAACGAATTGATCCCGACCACCGAGCCGCCCTTGCGATACAGCGCCAGCGCCGGCAATTGCACGTGGCCGTCCACCGGTGCGGCGATGATTGCGATGCGCCCGAAAGTCGCCAGTGCCGCCACCGAGGCCGGTAGCCAGAAACCGGTGGTGTCGAAGATCACGTCGGCGCCGCCGCGATACACCGCGTTGACCTGTGCGCCGAGTTCTTCAGGACGGCCGAGTTGAATCGTTTGGTAGCCCTGCGCCTGCAGATCCGCTACCTGCTCAGGCCTGCGCGCCGCCGCCAGCACCTGCGCGCCACGCACTTTCGCCAAAGCCAAGGCCGCCGTCGCCACAGCCCCGCCGCCGATCACCAGCAAGTGCGTGTCGGCGCTGACCAGGCTGCGTTCCAGCGCATCCCACGCCGTGGTGTACGGCACGCCTAGGCTGGCTGCCTGGGCGAAACTCAGATGCGCCGGTTTGTGCGCCACGCCGCTGGCCGGCAGCTTGACGAATTGCGCATGGGCGCCGTCGGCGAAAAAGCCCAGCTCACGGCCGGTGCCCCAGACTTCCTGACCGATCAACGCTTGCGGTCCCTGAACCACCACACCGGCAAAATCTCGACCCGGAATGCGAGGCAATGTGGTGTAGGGAAAACGGCCGAGCACGTTCTTCACATCGCTGGGATTGAGGCCGGCAGCCTTGATCTGCACCAGCACCTCATCGACGCCGGGGGCCGGGGTCGGGACGTCGACGAAACGCAGGGAAGACAGGTCGCCGGTTTGATCGAATTGCAACGCTTTCATGGGCACATCCACCGAATAGGAAAAGGCAAATTCAGGACAACCAGCCAGCGACCAATTGCCGGCCCATCGGCCACAACTGCTCGCCGGCCAACATGCCGAGCAGACCGACCAGCGCGATGGCCGGCGGCGCGGGAGAACGAAAATCGAGCGCGCCGTAGAGCAGGCCGACGCCCAGGCCGATGGCCAGAGAAATGAGGTAGTTCATGGGGGAACTCCGCCGCTTGAAGGAATAGGCAGAGTCTAGGGAAAGGGGCGCAACGGCATCGGCCAAGGACTTCTGAATTTCGGACAAACCTGAATTCACCGAACCCCTTTGTAGGAGTGAGCCTGCTCGCGATAGCGGTGTATCAGGTAAACATTGATTGACTGACACACCGCTATCGCGAGCAGGCTCACTCCTACAGAGGTTGCGTTCAGCCAGTGATAAATTGCGAAGGCGCCACCCCCAGCTCCCGGCGAAACATGTCGCTGAAGCTGCTCGGCGAATAGCCCAGCTCGCGGGCGATGACACTCACCGCCACGCCCTGAATCAACGCGGCCACGGCCGTCGCCAGTTGCACCTGACGCCGCCATTCGGCGAAGCCCATGCCCAGACTGTCCTTGAACAACCGCGCCAGCGTGCGCACGCTGGCCCCGGCGTTCTGCGCGTGTTGCTCGAACGGAATTTCCAGCGACGGCGCGGCCATGACCGCCTGACACAAGCTCATCAAACGCCGGTCGGACTGATCCGGCATCGGAATCTTCAACTGCGAACGCCTGGCACGTTGCAGCTCCAGCAGCGCCAGCCCGACCAACGCTTCGTAATACGCGGGCTGACCGTTGTCGCCCTGCTCCACCAGCCCGATGATCAACTCCCGCAGCAAACCGCCGACCTCGATCACCTGCACCGTCGCATCCAGCGTCGCCGCCAGGGCCGGACGCAAATAGATGTTGCGCATCTGCAAGTCCGACACCACACGAATCCCGTGCGGCACCCCAGGCGGCAGCCACACCGCGCGCTGCGGTGGTACCACCAGCGCTTCGTGGGGCGTCTCGACCCACATCACCCCGCTCATCGCATACAGCAACTGGCCCCATGCATGCTCGTGCGGCTCGATAAACAATCCACGCGGATAGGTTCGCGCCAGCGGTTGCACGGGCACATCGGTATCACTCAGATCAGGCGGCGCGGCAAGGGCCATGGCGGGCATTCACGCAGGATTGACGAAGCCGCCATGGTAACCAGCGAGCCCACCCGTCGCCAACGATAGAGACCGTCGGACAATCCAAAGGAATTTTCCCGGCCCACTGCGTTCCTTTTAATACCACAGGGAGGAATACGGGCTTTATGAACAACGCAAAACTCTACGTCATCGACTACACCCTTCATGGCACAGCCAAGTCGTTCATTATCCGCTCGGACAAAATGGACAACGCCGAAGCCTGGCATTGGGCAAGCTGCGACGCGGGCGTCGGTCGAATCCCGCGCTTTGGCCGTGAACAGGTGCAGAAGACCAGCAAACCGATGGCAGAAAAATTCGGCCTGGAAAACGTCACCTGGCGCCAGACCAAATGAACACATCGGCCTGACCGGATAAGGGGGAATCGCCCGATGAACGACACCTGCCACCCGGCCCGGCTGGACTACGGCCTGACCACGTTCTTTGGCCAAATCACCAAAACGGTAAACTGCGAAGTCGGACTGGAAACAGTCGCGGACGACCCGTACCGCTTCACCTTGTGCGTCAAGGCACCGGTGCCGGATGACCTGGATCAGGCGAAAATCATCGTGGTCAAGGTCGAAGGGCGGACACTGCAAGGCACTGTGCGGCATGTGGAGCGGCGAGATGACGACAGTCTGAAACTGGAAGTGGAGCCTGATTAGGCTCCACTTTTTTTATGGCCGTCGTTATTTCGGATGGGCGCAACCGCACCCCTTCATTGCACATTCTTCACCGTGTTTATGGTGATGCGCGCAGGCTTCACAGCAATAGTGTTGGCCGTGCACAGCGTACGAATGCTCGCCCTCCTTGATCATGCAATTACAGTTGGGGCAGTCGCATTTTTTATCAGGCATGGGACAGACTCCTTGAGTGGTTGTCTGAGGCTTGAATGCAAACCGTGAGGGACAGTGTAGGAGGTGGTTGCAGAGTGTGCAGGTATCGAGGGACTGAGTTACGGACGGATTGCTTTCGCGAGCAGGCTCGCTCCCACAGGGGGATTGGGAAATCTGATAGAAATGGTTGGCGGCCCGGCCCTCATCGCGAGCAGGCTCACTCCTACAATGGGATTGGGGGAATCCGACGGATATGGGTCGGCTGCCAGGCCGCCTTCGCTGGCAAGCCAGCTCCCACAGAAAAGCAAAAACAAAAGCAAAGCAAACCGCGTTGGCTCCCAACCACTCAACACAATGAGCGTTAGCTCAAGTGCCGCGTTGGCTCCTAACCACTCAACACAATGAGCGTTAGCTCGAGTACCGCTTTTGCTTCTCACCACTCAACACAATGAGCGTTAGCTCGAGTAAGGCTCTTGATCTTGATGCACGGCGCCCGTCGGAAGGCTGAGTGGAGGGATTGATCCGGGCGTGGGAGCGCAGCGACCGTACGACGCAGTCGTACACAGCGGAAGGAGGTGCAGCGAAGCAAACCGGAAACGCTGCGCCCGGATCGATCCCGCAGCGAAGGCACCCCGAGCCCAGGCGAGGGGCCGCACGTCAGGGCAAAAGGCCTTTGGTTACTTTGGGCCCCCAAAGTCACCCGCCGTAAGGGCGGAACCGCCAGCCGCAGCCCCCGAAAAAACGGATACCCCCCCAAATCCAAATATCCAATCACTGCGCCCGACGCGAACTCCGATACATAAATACAAGAGCCACCGCCAAACACACCATCGCCAGCATCCGGCTCGAAGACAGCTCGATCGCCGGATTCCCCAGCCAGCCAAAATTATCGATCAACATGCCCATCCCCAACTGCCCGACAATCACCGCCACCGTCGCCACTGCCGTGCCGACCACCGGCACCGCGCCGACCATCACCATCATGTACACCACACCAAACAGCGCCCCGGTCAGTTGCCACTTCGGCACCTCAAGCAGACTCACTGCCTGTGCCGGCTCGAAAAACAGAATCAACAACCCGGTCACCACCGCGCCCACCACAAACGTCAGCAAACTGCTGCGCAGCACGCCAACGGTTTCACCCAGACGCCCATTAATAGCGGCCTGCACACTCAATACCGCACCGGCCAATACCACCACCGCCAACAAAATCACCAGACCCATCACTCACCCCCGCGCAATCAGAACCAAAGCCACCACAATCAAACCCAACGCCAGCCAGCGCTCGCCGTTGACCTTCTTGCGCGTTGCGCCGAACCAGCCGAAGTGGTCGATCAACACACTCTTGCCGACCTGCCCGGACAAAATCGCAATCATCGTCATGGCAATGCCGATGTGCGGCGTCGCCAGGGTCAGCACCACCACGTACATCGGCCCGAGGAACCCACCGATCAACTGCCAGCGCGGCAGCTCGGTCAGCGCCGGACCTTTTTGCGGGCCAGCGAACAGCAGCAGCAAAAACAGAATCGCCGAGCCCACACCGAAGATGCTCAAGGTCGCCCAGAGATGCCCGACCTGCGTGCCCAACGGTCCGAGCAGTCCCGCCTCGACCGACAAGCCCATGCCGGCAAGAATCACCAGCGGCAGCAACAACAGGCGCAACACCGACTGCCTCACCGGCGCCGCGACCGCCCCTTCATTCAACGTTTGCATAAACAACCTTCCACACTCATAAATGATGGCGCGGATTATCGGCTGGCGCAGCTGTGCGATAAATGGGAGCATCCGGACAACACTTTTGCGCATCACGCACAGCGAGACACCTCATGCACGGGCTCAACGAACTGGGATTCAAGGCACTCAGGTTATTTGTTGCGGTACTCGACCACGGCAGTTTTTCCGAAGTGGCCCGCCGTGAAGGCGTGGCACCGTCGTCGATCTCCCGGCAAATCCAGTTGATGGAGCAAGCACTGAACCAGCAATTGCTCTACCGCCACACTCGCGCCGTTACCCCGACCGAAGCCGGGCGCATGCTCGGCCACCACGCGCGGCGGGTCCTGGTGCAACTGGAGGAAGCCGAACAGGCCCTGCAGGAGCAACAAAGCGAACCCACGGGACTGGTGCGCATCAACGCCCCGGTGGTATTCGGCCAACGCCACCTGACGCCGTGGCTCGGCCAGCTGTGCGCGCGCTATCCGAAGCTGCAACTGGATATCCAGCAGACCGACCATTACGTCGACCCCTTGCAGGAAGGCGCCGACCTGCTGTTTCGCATCGGCGCGCTGCACGATTCGAGCATGCAGGCGCGGATCATCGCCCCGCACCGCTTTCAGGTCGCGGCCAGCCCGGCGTACCTCAAGCGCCACGGCACCCCGCAACACCCCGACCAGCTCGCGCAGCACCAGTGCCTGGCGTACAAAGGCGCGACGGGTCAACAACGCTGGTTTTTTCGCCGCGATGGCGAGGACTGGACGCCCTACTCGATAAAAGGCCCGATCACCGGCAACCACGCCGACACCCTCACCCAAGCCGCCGAGCAGGGGCTGGGGCTGGTGATGTTTCCGTCGTGGCTGATTGGTGAAGCGGTGCGCGAAGGCACGCTGGTGCCGGTGCTCGGGGACTATCAGGTGTCGAACAGTCTGGAGCCGCAGCAGATTGCGGTGCTGTGGCCGGGGAGTCGGCGCTTGTCGGTGAAGGTGCGGACGGTGATTGATTTTTTTGTCGAGTGCTTCGGCGAAATCCCGTATTGGGACAGGAGCTGAATTGCATACAAATCCCATGTAGGAGTGAGCCTGCTCGCGATGGCGTCGGCACATCCAACATCAATGTGTCTGACCCACCGCTATCGCGAGCAGGCTCACTCCTACAGGTTTCGCCGCGTTCTTCAGATGCGGAACTGGCCGACCAGCTTGCCCAGCCGCTGCCCCAGCTCTGCCAGACTGCGCGAGGTCTGCGCGCCCAACTGCGTTTCATCCGCCACGCTGTCCACCGCCACCGCAATCTGATGCACGCTGCGGTTGATCTCTTCGGCCACCGCCGTCTGCTCTTCCGCCGCGCTGGCGATCTGCGCGTTCATCGAGTTGATCGTGGCGATCAGCGCAGCCATCGCGTCCAGCGACGCCCCGGCCTGATTGGCCTGCTGTGAAGTGCCATCGCCGGCCTCGCTGGAACGGCGCATCGCCTCGACCGCCTGCTGCGTGCCCGCCTGCAAGCGGTCGATCATGCCCTGGATTTCCTGAGTGCTGATCTGCGTACGACTGGCCAACGCACGCACTTCATCCGCGACCACCGCAAACCCGCGCCCGGCCTCACCGGCCCGCGCCGCTTCGATCGCGGCGTTGAGGGCCAGCAGGTTGGTCTGCTCGGCAATCGAACGGATCACCCCAAGCACGCCGACAATCGAACTCACGTCCTGTTGCAGGCTGTCCAGCGACACGCCGCTGCTGCGGATGTCGTCGACCAGCGCATGAATCTGCTTGATGCTGCCGGCCACCACGCGCTTGGCGCTCTGGCCTTCTGCGTCGGTCTGCTGGGCGGCGACGGCGGCGTTTTGTGCGCTCTTCGCCACTTCCTGGGCCGCGGCGGACATTTCGTTGATCGCCGTGGCGACCTGATCGGTTTCATGGCGCTGACGCTCCATCGCCTGATCGGAACGCTGCGCCTGATCGGACACCTGCGTCACCAGCCCGGTCAGTTGCGTGGTCATCTCGGTGATCTGTCGCACCAGGCCGTGGATCTTGTCGACGAAGCGGTTGAACGAACCCGCCAGTTCGCCGAGTTCGTCCTGGCTGGTGATGTTCAGGCGACGGGTCAGGTCGCCCTCGCCCGCCGCGATGTCGTCGAGGTTGGCCTTCATCAGGGTCAGCGGCCGCAGGATGGTATTGGCCAGCAACAGCCCCGCCGCCGCGATCACCAACAACACCAACACGGCAACACCGGCAATGCTCAGCACCACGCCTCGCACTCGTTCCTGCACCTGGGCTTCGACCTGCGCCACCTGGGCTTCGATGCCGTCGAGGTTGACCGACGTACCGACCGCCATGTCCCATTTCGCCAGGTATTCGGTGTAACCGAGTTTCGGCACCAGCACCTTGGCGTTACCTGGCAGTGGCGAACTGTATTGCAGATAGTGGGTGCCGTCCTTCGCCACATTCACCAGACCGAGGTTGACGTAGACGCCATTAGGGTCGCGGTTGTCCTTGAAGCTTTTGCCCACGCCATCAGGATCGTTGGCCTTGAACAGGCGCACGATCGCGGAGTCGTAGCCGAAGAAGTAGCCGTCCTTGCCGTAGCGGATGCCCGAGAGCAGTTTGATCGCCTGCGCTCGCGCCGCGTCATCGCCCGGGGCTGCCGCGTCGTACAACGGTTTGATCGTGGTCATGGCCACGGCGACGTAACTTTGCAGGGTGGCCTTGGCGTCGCCGAGCAGGCGCTCGCGGGTCTGTTCGACTTCCTTGCGCGCCTGTTCCTGGAGGATGAACAGCGTGGTCACGCTGATGACCAGTGCAAAGAGCAGCACCGGCAGGACGGCAAGGGACAGGACTTTAGCCTTGAGACTCAGGCGCATGGGGACTCACTCTTTTGATTTTGTTGGCGTGGTTAAAGGCTTTAACGGCACGCCGCAGCAAAAGTTGAATCCGGGAACAACCCGATCCCCTGTAGGAGTGAGCCTGCTCGCGATAGCGGTGTATCAGTCAGCGGATGAGGCGACGGATACATCGCTATCGCGAGCAGGCTCACTCCTACAGGGGGTTGGTGGGGCGTTTAGAGGACCATCGCCGCCACCCAGCCAAACACCAGCAGCGGCAGGTTGTAATGCAGAAAGGTCGGGACCACGGTGTCCCAGATGTGGTGGTGCTGGCCGTCGATGTTCAGGCCGGAGGTCGGACCGAGGGTCGAGTCCGAGGCCGGCGAGCCGGCGTCACCCAGCGCGCCGGCGGTGCCGACGATGCAGACAATGGCGATCGGGCTGAAACCCAGTTGCACGCACAGCGGCACGAAAATCACTGCAAGGATCGGCACGGTGGAAAACGACGAACCGATGCCCATGGTCACCAGCAAGCCCACCAGCAGCATCATCAGCGCTCCGACCGCCTTGCTGTGATCGATCCACGCTGCCGAAGTCTGTACCAGCGTCTGCACTTCCCCGGTGGCCTTGATCACTTCGCCGAAACCGGACGAGGCGATCATGATGAAACCGATCATCGCCATCATCTTCATGCCTTCGGTGAACAGGTCATCGGTCTCGCGCCACTTGACGATGCCCGACGCCGAAAAGATCAGAAAACCGGCCAGCGCACCGATAATCATCGAGTCCAGCAACAGTTGAATGATGAACGCCGCGGCAATCGCCACGCCGGCGATCACCAGGCTCAGCGGGTTGTACTGCACCGCCGTTTGCTCGACCTGCTCGATCTTTGCCAGGTCGTACACGCGTTTCTTGCGGTAGCTGATAAACGCGATACCGAGGCCGACCAACATGCCCAGCGCCGGAATGCCCATGGCGTGGGTGACATTGATGCCGCTGATGTCGACGCCACTGCGCGCGACGTTGGCCAGCAGAATCTCATTGAGGAAGATGTTGCCAAAGCCCACCGGCAGGAACATGTACGGGGTAATCAGACCGAAGGTCATCACACAGGCGATCAGCCGGCGGTCGAGTTGCAGCTTGGTCAGCACATAGAGCAGCGGCGGCACCAGCAGCGGAATGAAAGCGATGTGGATCGGCAGGATGTTTTGCGAGGCAATCGCCACCACCCACAACAGGCCAATCAGCAGCCACTTGACGTTGCCACCACCGGCTGCGTGTTGCCGGTCTACCATCGCCAGGGCCTTGTCGGCCAGGGCGTGGGCCAGTCCGGACTTGGCAATCGCCACCGCGAAAGCGCCGAGCAAAGCGTAGGACAACGCCACCGTCGCCCCGCCGCCCAGGCCGCTGTTGAACGCCTTGAGCGTCGCTTCGATGCCCAGGCCACCGGTGAGGCCACCGACCAGCGCGCCGACGATCAAAGCGATCACCACATGCACGCGCGACAGGCTGAGGATCAGCATGACGCCGACGGCTGCTATGACTGCATTCATTTCACTACCTCAAAAAACACTGCGGGTGAAAACACACCGCCAGACAGGATGAGTCCGCGCGGGGTTGGCCGGCGGATTGGCAAAGAGGGTCTTATTAGAGGGCGCGCACTGTGCCGCAGAGTGGCGGCGGTGTCAAAGCCCTGTGGCGAGGGGATTTATCCCCGCTGGGTGGCGAAGCCGCCCCCAGCGATCTGCGAAATAACCCTATACGCGGGTGTCACGACTGCTTCGCAGCCGAACGGGGATAAATCCCCTCGCCACAGGACCACAGGACCACAGGACCAGCATGCGGCAATCGGTCATATTGCGTTCACGGCATAAAGAAAGCCGAACCACGGCCGCTACAGTGCAAAGTCTCAGATATTTATCGAATAAGGATGTTCCCATGTCGCTCCGACCACTTTCCATCCAATGGAAAATCACCCTGCTCGCCGGCCTGTGCCTGGCCGGTATCGTGACCCTGTTGGTGGGTCTTTCGCTGTATCGCATGGAGCACAGTTCTGCACTGGTAAAAGCCTCGAGCATGGAAATGCTCACCGAGTCGGCGCAGGCGCGTATCGAGTCGCAAGGTGAAGTGCAGGCCGCCGGTATTCGCCAACAGTTCATGGACGCCTACCAGTATGGCCACGGTTTCTCGCGGCAAGTGCTGTTTCTGCGCGAGCAGGCCGAGAAGCGTTTTCTCGATGCCTTCGACCTGCGTGAAGACATGACCCGTCAGGTCAAATCCGCGCTGCAAGCCAACCCGGATCTGCTCGGCCTGTCGCTGGTATTCGAAGCCAACGCGCTGGATGGCAAGGACGAGCTGTTTGCCGATCAGGCCGAACTGGGCAGCAACGACAAGGGCCGATTCGCCCTGTACTGGTCGCAACCGACTCCGGGCAAAGTGACCTCGATGGCGCTGCCGGAAAGCGACATGAGCGACACCAGGACCGGCCCCGGCGGTCAGGCCGCCAACGCCTGGTTCACCTGCCCGCGCACCACGCTCAAGCCCTGCGTGATCGAGCCGTACTTCTATGTAATCGACGGCCACAACGTGCTGATGACCAGCATCGTTTTTCCGCTGATGGTCAACGGCAAAGTCATCGCCTCGCTGTCGGTAGACATCAACCTCAACAGCCTGCAAGCCATCAGCCAGGCGGCGAGCCAGAAGCTCTATGACGGCCAGACCGCGGTGAGCATCATCAGTCCGACCGGCCTGCTCGCCGGTTACAGCCCGGACGCCGGCAAGCTCGTTCAGCGCCTCGATGCCGTGGACCAGACCAGCGGCAGCGAACTGCTGCGCCTGCTCAGTGCCAGCCGCAGCGTCAGCAGCCTGCACAGCAACGGTCAGTTGAAAGTGCTGTCGCCGTTCCAGCCAATTCCCGATGGCCCGGCCTGGGGCGTGCTGCTCGATGTGCCGGAGAAGGTCTTGGTCAGCCGCGCCGAGGCGCTCAAGCAGCAACTGGACGCGAGCAACACCTCCGGCACCCTGATCGAACTGAGCCTGGGCGCACTGGCCGCGCTGATCGGCCTGCTGCTGGTGTGGCTGATGGCGCGCAGCGTGACCCGACCGATCCTCGGCGTGGCGCACATGCTCGAAGACATCGCCAGCGGTGAAGGCGACCTGACCCGGCGTCTGGCCTACGACAAGCAGGATGAACTCGGGCAACTGGCCGGCTGGTTCAACCGCTTCCTCGACAAACTGCAGCCGATCATCGCCGAGGTCAAACGCTCGGTGCAGGACGCACGCAACACCGCCGACCAGTCCTCGGCCATCGCCACCCAGACCAGCGCCGGTATGGAACAGCAATACCGTCAGGTCGATCAGGTTGCCACGGCCTCCCATGAGATGAGCGCCACTGCGCAAGACGTCGCACGCAGTGCCGCACAGGCCGCCGAAGCCGCCAAGGACGCCGACCGCGCCACCCGTCAGGGCCTGACCGTGATTGACCGCACCACCGCGAGCATCGATACCCTTGCCGCCGACATGAGCGCGGCGATGATCCAGGTCGAAGGCCTGGCCGCCAACAGCGAGAAGATCGGCACGGTGCTGGAAACCATCCGCGCCATCGCCGAGCAAACCAACCTGCTGGCCCTCAATGCCGCTATCGAAGCGGCACGCGCCGGTGAAGCCGGACGCGGTTTTGCCGTGGTCGCCGACGAAGTGCGCAACCTCGCCCGCCGCACGCAGGAGTCGGTGGAAGAAACCCGTCAAGTCATCGAACAGTTGCAGAACGGCACGCAGGAAGTGGTCGACTCGATGGGCAACAGCCACCGGCAGGCCCAGGGCAGCGTTGAACAGGTCGGGCAAGCGGTGACGGCGCTGCGGCAGATTGGCGATGCGGTGACGGTGATCAGCGACATGAACCTGCAGATCGCCAGCGCCGCCGAAGAACAGAGCGCGGTGGCTGAAGAGATCAACAATAATGTGGCGACGATACGTGATGTGACGGAGTCGTTGTCTGGACAGGCGAACGAGTCGGCGCGGGTCAGCCAGTCGCTCAATAGCCTGGCGAATCAGCAGCAGAGCCTGATGGATCAGTTTCGGGTCTGAAACCCACCGAGATTCTCTTGTAGGAGTGAGCCTGCTCGCGATAGCGGTTCGTCTGTCACGTCGATGCTGAATGTGACATCGCCATCGCGAGCAGGCTCACTCCTACAGGATTTGCACAAGGCTTGGGTTAGCGTTTCGGCAGTTCAACCACCACTTTCAACCCGCCCCACTCACTCTCGCCCAAGACCAGCAAGCCGCCCCACGTATCGACTATATCCCGCACGATACCCAGGCCCAAACCGTGCCCGTCAGTCTGCTCATCCAGCCGCGTGCCACGGCTGAAGACCTGAGCGCGTTGCTCTTCGGGAATTCCCGGCCCGTCATCTTCCACACTCAGGGCAAAGCCATCGGTGCGCTCGATAACGCTCAAGCGAACCTCGGCATCCGCCCACTTGCAGGCGTTGTCGAGCAGGTTGCCAAGCAGTTCCAGCAAATCCTCGCGGTCCCACGGCAATTGCAGCCCGGGCGGCGCGACATAACTCAAGGCCAGATGCTCGCCGTGAATCATGTTCAGCGTTGCCAGCAGGCCCGGCAGTTCGGCGTCGCAATCAAACAACGCCCCGGGCAGCGCATCACCGGACAGGCGTGCGCGATTGAGTTCGCGATTGAGGCGTTGCTGCACCTGCTCCAGTTGTTCCTTGAGCACCTTGCGCAGCTCGGGATGGTCATCGAGTTTTTCGCTGGAGGCCAGGCTCAGCAGCACCGCCAACGGAGTTTTCAGCGCATGGCCGAGGTTGCCCAAAGCGTTGCGCGAACGCTTGAGGCTGTCTTCGGTGTGTGCGAGCAAATGGTTGATCTGCGCCACCAGCGGTTCCAGTTCCACCGGCACCTGATCATCGAGCTGCGAACGCTGGCCCTGTTGCAACTGGGCGATCTGTTCACGGGCGCGTTCCAGCGGTTTCAACGCACGGCGCACGGTCAGGCGTTGCAAAAACAGAATCAGCAGCAGCGCCGCCAGCCCCAGGCCCACGCCAATCTGGCGCATGCGCAGAAAACTGTCGCTGACCGGCGTGTAATCCTGGGCAACGCTGATCGAGATCGACTGGCCCAGCCGGCGATAGTCCGAACGCAACACCAGCAAGCGCTGACCGCCCGGGCCCAGTTGCAGATTGCTGTGCAGGCCCGGCTGTTCAAGCAGTGGCAAGTCCTGATCCCACAGCGAGCGTGAGCGCCAATGGCTGTCGGAAAAATCGATGCGGAAGTAATGCCCGGAAAAGGGCCGTTGATAAGCCGGCGACAAGTGCCGCTCATCCAGTTGCAGGCCTTGCGGGCCGCGCACCAGCGCCACCAGCAGGCTTTCGCTGTCGTTGCGCAGACCGGCTTCGAGATAGCGCTGCAAACCGACTTCGAACAACCACAGACTGGTCTGCGCCAGCACCAGACCGACGATCACCATGACGCTGATCAACCCCAGGCTCAAACGGCGCTGGATTGATCTCACGAAGCTTGCCCGCCAAACAGGTAACCCTGGCCGCGACGGGTTTCGATCACGCTTTTGCCCAACTTGCGCCGCAAGTGATTGACGTGCACTTCAAGGACGTTGGAATCGCGCTCTGTTTCACCGTCATAGAGGTGTTCGGCGAGGTGGCTTTTCGAAAGGATCTGCTCCGGGTGCAACATGAAATAGCGCAGCAGGCGGAATTCGGCAGCGGTCAGCTGAACGTCGGCACCGTCGCGCACCACGCACTGACGGCCCTCGTCCAGATGCAGGCCGGCTGCTTGCAACGTCGACTGGTTGGACTGTCCTTTAGAGCGGCGCAGCAAGGACTGGATGCGCAGGTACAACTCTTCGGGGTGAAACGGTTTGGTCAGGTAATCGTCGGCGCCGGCCTTCAGTCCCTCGATGCGCTCGGCCCAGGAATCGCGTGCGGTGAGGATCAGCACCGGAATCGCCAGACCGCCCGCACGCCATTGCCCGAGCACGTCGAGACCCGGCACCCCGGGCAGGCCGAGGTCGAGGATGATCAGGTCATAGGGTTCAGTGCTGCCCTGATACACCGCGTCACGGCCGTCCGCCAGCCAGTCCACTGCGTAGCCTTGGCGTTGCAGGCCGGCGAGCAATTCGTCGGCCAGTGGTACGTGGTCTTCCACCAGAAGCAAACGCATCGATCAATCTTCCTTGTCTTTGACTAATTCGCCGGTATCGGCCTTCAGGTGCAGTTCGCGGGCCACGCCTTCGAGCGTCAGCAATTCGACTTCGTAAATGTACACGTCGTGTTTTTCTTCCAGCTCGACTTCCAGCAGTTTGGCGCCGGGGTAGCGGTCCATGGCCTGTTGCAGCACTTGCTCCAGCGGCAGAATCACGCCCTGACGGCGAAGGTCCAGCGCCTCGTCCTGATCGAGGTCGCGGGCCATGGCTGTGGTACAAAACAGCACCAGCGCCAACGCCGTCAGGCGGGTGGCGCGCATATTAAGCTTCATTACGTATCCTGATGATCCTTGAGCACTTCACCATCGGCGGCGTTCAATTCCAGGTCCCACTTGACCTCTTTCGGATCAAGTAACTCGATTTGGTAGATGTACTTGCCGTACTGTTTTTCCAGTTCGGTATCGGTGATTCGGGATTCCGGGTGTTTGGCCAGCGCGGCGGCGTTGAGCTTCTCGAAGGGCAGGATAATACCAGCGTCTTGCAGGCGCCGGGCTTCATCAGGCCCCAGATCGCGCGCGTGAGCCAGGCTGGCGGTGAAGCCGATGATCGAGGCAGTGGTCAGGGCAGTCAGGGTGTTCATGGGTGTCTCCGAATTCTTATATGTTGCTTACGGTAAGCACCTTAGCGGGAGCAACTTAACTGAAACTGAATGGCCATCATTGTGCCCTCTTCACCACCAATCCACAGCCTGAAGCAAAACCTGCAAGGGTTTGCAACATCGGCTTATAATCGCCAGCTTGCTAATGATCGAGACCGGTATGACCGCCATCCATATCAAGTTCCCCGCCCTCACCCTCAAGGCCGGCCCGCGGGCCATGGCGCGGATTCGTGCCCAAGGTTTGAACGCCGCCGATGTCGGCACCCTGCCCGGCGCCGCCGGCGGGCCGAAGGCGTTGGGGATTCAGGGGCTGGACCTGGCGCTGTTCGGCGAATGGCTGCCGAGCGCGCCGCGCGAGCGGTCGCTGATTGGTGCATCGGTCGGCTCCTGGCGCTTCGCCAGTGCCTGCCTGCCGGACGCCGCCGAAGGCTTGCGCCGGCTCGGTCATCTTTACGCCGAGCAGCATTTCAACAAGGGCGTGACCATGGCCGAGATCAGCCAGAGCTCGCAGCGCATGCTCAATGACCTGCTCGACGGCCGCGATGCGAGCATCCTCGAAAATACCCATTACCGCTTGAACATCATGGTAGTGAAAAGCCAGGGGCGGTTGACCGAGGATCATCGCGGCCGGCTCGGTCTGGCCCTGGGTTCGGTGATTGCCGACAACCTGCGTGGGCGCGCCCGCCTGTCGCGCCACTTCGAGCGACTGATCATCCACGATCCGCGCCTGGCGCCACCGCTTGATGCGTTGATCGATTTTCCGTCGCGCTTCGTTACCCTCAATGCCGGCAACCTGCGTCAGGCCCTGCTGGCGTCGGGGTCGATTCCGATGGTCATGGAAGGTGTGCGTGACTTGCCCGGCGCTGGCGCGGGCACGTTCCGTGACGGCGGCCTGCTCGACTATCACCTCGACCTGCCCTACAGCGGCGACGGCATTGTGCTCTATCCGCATTTCACCGACCGGGTGATTCCCGGCTGGTTCGACAAGACCCTGCCGTGGCGCCGCGCTTCGGTGCAGCGCTTGCAAGACGTGCTGCTGCTTGCGCCGTCGAAGGAATATCTGGCGCGCCTGCCCTACGGCAAGCTGCCGGATCGCAACGACTTCAAACGTTTCATGGGCGATGCCCCGAGCCGGCAGAAATACTGGCACACGGCAATGGACGAAAGCCGCCGGCTGGGTGATGAGTTTCTCGAACTGACAGCCAACGGTCGCCTCGCCGATCAGTTGCTGACCCTTTAGTCAGCACGGCCAGATACAAGCTGATAAACTCGCCGCCTGCCCGAATCGCTGCGGCGAACGCCATCTGAACAGAGCCGAAAATACCGTGGAAATCTTCAAGGAATTTACTTTCGAATCCGCCCACCGCCTGCCGCACGTCCCGGACGGCCACAAGTGCGGGCGCCTGCACGGTCACTCGTTCAAGGTGGCCATCCACCTGAGCGGCAACCTTGATCCGCACACTGGCTGGATTCGTGACTTCTCCGAGATCAAGGCGATTTTCAAGCCGCTGTACGAGCGTCTCGACCACAACTATCTCAATGACATTCCCGGTCTGGAAAACCCGACCAGTGAAGTGCTGGCCAAATTCATCTGGAAAGAACTGAAGCCGCTGCTGCCGGAACTCAGCGCGATCCGCATTCATGAGACCTGCACCAGCGGCTGCATTTATCGCGGGGAATAAGCCGATCCAGAGGGCACTGCACAATCCTGTGGGAGCGAGCCTGCTCGCGAATGCGGTTTGCCATTGAAATAAATAGTGACTGACACAATGCCTTCGCGAGCAAGCCCGCTCCCACAGGGACAGGCGGCGTGTCAGCCAACGAACAAACAGCCTTCACGGCTGTTTTTTTACGCCTATGCTTTTTGGCTCAAACCCGCCAAGAGGACAGGCCCATGACGGACTGGCTGCTGGATCAGGTCTTTGACTTCAACGGGCATCAGGTGCGCTATGCCGTGCGCGGCGACGGCCCGCCGCTGGTGTTCGGGCATGGCACGCCGTTTTCGTCTTATGTGTGGCAGCGCATCGCCCCGCACTTTTTCGCCACGCACCGAGTGCACTATTTCGATCTGCTCGGTTATGGACAGTCCGCACAGCCAGACGCCGACGTCTCCCTCGGGGTGCAGAACCAGCTCCTGGCGCAGTTGCTCGACCACTGGAACCTGCAGAATCCGGACGTGGTCGCCCACGATTTCGGCGGCGCCACGGTGTTGCGTACACACCTGCTCAACGGCAGGGATTACCGCAGCCTGAGCCTGATCGATCCGGTCGCATTGACGCCATGGGGCTCGCCGTTCGTGCAGCATGTGCGTCAGCATGAGGCAGCGTTCAGCGGCTTGCCCGATTACATCCAGCGCGCCATCGTGCCGACCTATATTCGTGGCGCGATTCACCGCCAGATTGCCGATGAGGAACTGGCGCCGTATGTCCAGCCATGGCTCGGTAACCCGGGGCAAGCGGCGTTCTACCGGCAGATTGCGCAGATGGACGAGCGTTATACCCGTGAGGCCGAAGGCTTGTATCCGGCGATCCGCTGTCCGGTACAGATGCTCTGGGGCGAGGAGGATCAGTGGGTTCCCATCGAACGTGGCCGCGCGTTGCAGCAAATGATCCCGGGATCACAATTCCACGCCATCCCCAACGCCGGCCACCTCGTTCAGGAAGATGCCCCCGAAGCCATCGTCGCCGCATTGCTGCGCTTTCTTTAAACCAGCACAAACCCCCTGTGGGAGCGGGCTTGCTCGCGAAGGCATTCTTTCAAACAGTACATCTGTTGACTGACACACTGCTTTCGCGAGCAAGCCCGCTCCCACATTGGGCTTCGGTGAAGTCAGGTGCACCATTTCGCGCCGAGGATCGCAGCCTTTTCTATACATACCGCGCATTGCCATTGTTTGGCACGACCGCTGCAACCCTCCCGCGTCTTCCCCCTTCCAGCAAGGACTCCCCATGACGCAGAACGCCCCCGGCAACGATTACCCCCTCAGCGAAGTCCCGATGCACGCACGCAAAGGCCTGGCCTCGACGGCGATGGTGTTACTGGGCTTCACGTTTTTCACCGCGACCATGTTTGCCGGCGGCAAGCTCGGGGTCGCGTTCGGTTTTGCCGAGATGATGGCGGTGATCATCGTCGGCAACCTGCTGCTCGGCCTGTACGCCGCAGGCCTGGGTTACATCGCGTTCAAAAGTGGCCTCAACTCGGTCTTGATGGGGCGCTTTTGCTTTGGCGAAGTCGGCAGCAAGCTCAGCGACCTGATCCTCGGTTTCACCCAGATCGGCTGGTACGCCTGGGGCACGGCAACGGCTGCCGTGGTCATCGGCAAATACTTTGATTTGAATGAAGCCACGGTGCTGGGCCTGATGGTGCTGTTCGGTCTGGGCTTCTGTGCCACCGCCTACATCGGTTATCGCGGGCTGGAGATTCTGTCGTACATCGCGGTGCCGGCGATGATGTTGCTGCTGATGCTGTCGATGTGGGTTGCGACCGTAAAAGTCGGCGGCTTCGAAGGCTTGCTTAGCGTGGTGCCAACGGGCTCGCTGGATGGGTCGACCGCGATCACCCTGGTGTTCGGCACCTTCGTCAGCGGCGCGACGCAAGCGACCAACTGGACGCGATTCTCACGTTCGGCGCGGGTGGCGGTGCTGGCCAGTCTGATCGGCTTTTTCATCGGCAACGGCCTGATGGTGCTGATCGGCGCGTACGGCGCGATCGTCTATCAGCAACCGGACGTGGTCGAAGTGCTGCTGTTGCAGGGTTTCGCCATGGCGGCAATGGCGATGCTGTTGCTGAACATCTGGAGCACTCAGGACAACACCATCTACAACTTTGCCGTGGCCGGCTGCAATTTGCTGCGTACCGGTCGGCGCAAGACCGTGACCCTCGGCGGCGCGGTGATCGGCACCCTGCTCGCGCTGCTGGGCATGTACGACATGCTGGTGCCGTATCTGATTCTGCTCGGCACGGTGATTCCGCCGATTGGCGGGGTGATCATGGCCGACTTCTTCTATCGCTGGCGCGGGCACTATCCGCGTCTGGCCGACGCACGGTTGCCCGCGTTCAACTGGCCGGGGCTGACGGCCTACGGCGTGGGCACTATCGCTGCGTTCAGCTCGCCGTGGGTCGCACCGCTGGTAGGGATTGCCGCTGCCGCGCTAACGTATGTCATCGTCACCGGTATGCTCGGCGCCCGTCGCGTCAGCGCACCACTACAAGACTTATAAAAAGGATTCGCCTGATGCACATCATCAACGCCCGACTGCGCAACCAGGAAGGCCTGCACGAATTGCACCTGCAAGACGGCCTGATTCACAGCATCGCCCGCCAGACCGAAGCGCCCACCCTCGGCCCGAATGACCTCGACGCCGGCGGCAACCTGGTGGTGCCGCCCTTCGTCGAACCGCACATCCACCTCGACGCCACCCTGACTGCCGGCGAGCCGCGCTGGAACATGAGCGGCACGCTGTTCGAAGGCATCGAGTGCTGGGGCGAACGCAAGGTCACCATCACCGAAGAAGACACCAAGACCCGGTCGAAAAAAACCATTCAGGCGCTGGCTGCCCACGGCATCCAGCATGTGCGCACCCACGTCGACGTCACCGACCCGCAGCTGACCGCACTCAAGGCCATGCTCGAAGTGCGCGAGGAGAGCCGTCATCTGATCGACCTGCAAATCGTCGCGTTTCCGCAGGAAGGCATCGAGTCGTTCCGCAACGGTCGCGAGCTGATGGAGGAAGCGATCCGCATGGGTGCCGACGTGGTCGGCGGCATTCCACATTTCGAGTACACCCGCGATCAGGGCGTCAGCTCGGTGAAGTTTCTCATGGACCTGGCCGAGCGCACCGGATGCCTGGTCGACGTGCACTGCGACGAGACTGACGACCCGCATTCGCGCTTTCTCGAAGTGCTCGCCGAAGAAGCGCGCAGCCGCGACATGGGCGCGCGCGTCACCGCCAGCCACACCACGGCGATGGGCTCTTACGACAACGCCTACTGCGCCAAACTGTTCCGCCTGCTCGGCCACTCCGGAATCAGTTTTGTCTCCTGCCCGACCGAGAGCATTCACTTGCAGGGGCGCTTCGACAACTTCCCGAAACGCCGGGGCGTCACCCGCGTCAACGAGTTGCTGGAGGCCGGCATGAACGTGTGTTTCGGCCAGGATTCAATCGTTGACCCGTGGTATCCGCTCGGCAACGGCAACATCCTGCGCGTCTTGGAAGCGGGCCTGCATATTTGCCACATGCTCGGTTATCGCAACCTGCAAAGTGCGCTCGATCTGGTCACCGACAACAGCGCCAAGGCCATGCACCTGGGCGAACGTTATGGACTGGAACAGGGCCGCCCGGCGAACCTGCTGATTCTCTCGGCGGACAGCGATTACGAAGTGATCCGCAGCCAGGGCTTGCCGCTGTATTCGATTCGTCACGGCAAGGTGCTGATGAAGCGGCAGATGCCGGTGGTGGAGTTCAGTGGCGGCTTGAGCTGAGTCGAACGCAATATTGCGTACACCACAAAGCCCCCTGTAGGAGTGAGCCTGCTCGCGATAGCGTTCTATCAGTCAACAGTAATGTGGCTGACACACCGCCATCGCGAGCAGGCTCACTCCTACATTTGGATCGATGGTGGACGATTCAACCCATCAGCCGCGCCGTGCCGAACAATCTGACGCGCAGCAACTCCCCTTCCGAAACCTCCAGCAAAATCGGTGCGGTGCCACCGGGCATGACCACTTGCACTTCACCCATTTCGACCCAGCCAACCCGCCACGCCGCACACGCCACCGCACTGGCGCTGGTGCCGGATGACGCGGTCGGCCCTTCGCCGCGCTCAAATACCCGGGCGAGGATTTTCTGCGGCGACGCCAGCGCGGCCCATTGCAGATTGACACCCGCCGGACAGGGATTACCGGCACCGGTTGGCGTGGCGTAAGCAATCTGGATCAGGCCTTCGTTCAATGGCGATTCACGCATCTGCTCGTTGCTCGGCAAAGCGCCGGCATCGCTGAGCAGCGTTACGCAGTGAGGATTGCCGATGCGTACGAATTGACTGTGCGTCCAGTCGGGATCGAGTTGTGCCAAGGGCTGGACATGGCTGACGTTCCGACTATTGAACTGAATGCTCCCAACCGCCTGCGCACCCACGGCATCCGGCCCGAATCCGGGCTGGCCGAGATCAAGCCAAAATCCGCGCACGCCTTCGACCTCAGCCGGTTTCACCGAGGTTTCCACTGCTGCGCCCTTGTCATGATGAACGCGCAATACTGCGCCTTCCCCCGGCATCCACCCCTGCTCGGCCAACGCCTGAGAGAAAATCGTCAAGCCGTTGCCACTGCGCTCGGCGAGGGAGCCGTCGGTGTTGACGATCAGCACATCGAATGGCGCCGATGTCTGGAACGGGCCGATCAGCAGGCCATCGCTGCGGTGAGGTTTGCTGTTCGTCGGGCGTTGGCCAGCGGGCCAGCGGCAGCACAGGGCGATTGCTGCTGCGCTCCATTTCTGCCGAGACGAGGCGCACTGGGCAGCGCTGGCCGGCAGATCAATGCCGGCCTGGCGCAAGGCTTCGGGAGAAACCACTGCGTAGATATTGCCGCGTGCGTCGTAGAACCTCGTCATGCCCTATTCCCGTCTTTCATGCTGGCAAAAAAACAACGGCATCCCGAGTGACATTCTGACTGCGTCGAGGTTCGATCGCAGTCTGTTCGAGGGCGTGCA
>NZ_JABWQS010000046.1:0-47920 GCF_014268545.1 Pseudomonas sp. SWRI81 | reverse complement strand
GCCCTGATGAAAAACCAGAGCGAATACCAATCGAAAGGGGGAGTTATGGCTTGATGACAACCATAGAATCTCCCACAATGGGTTTTGTGTCGAACCGTCAGATTTGCGACGTTCCCCATCCCCGCCACACCTTCACTTGTCCCCACCCCCTCGCCCGTGTAGAAAGCTCCTTCCAGAATTTCGCACAAGGACTTTCGATGAAGGCGTTGCCATGGCTCTATCTCGCGCTTCTCGGCCTCGGTTACGGACTGGCCCTGAGCTACGGCCAGCTCGGCTGGCTGGCACTGATCTCTGTCGGGCTTTTGTTATTCGCCGCGTTCGCTGTGCGCCAGCAACAGGTGCCGGTTGCGCGTTGGCTCGGCCATGGCCTGTTTATCGTGCTGGCTCTCGCGCTGGCGATGCACTGGCTGCCAGGTTTCGCCAACGGTCGCGCCATCGACCCGCAACGTTTCACGGACGATGCTGTGCCATTCGCGATGTACCTCAACCTCGACAAACCGCTGATTGGCTTCTGGCTGTTGCTGGTCTGCCCGTGGATTGTCGCGCGACGTTCGTTGCGCCTGAGCGTCTATGCCACCGCCCTCGCCCTGACCCTGAGCGCGGTCCTCGCCCTCGGCGGCGCATTGTTGCTCGGCGTGATCACTTGGGCGCCGAAGTGGCCTGATCAGGCCTGGCTGTGGGTGCTGAACAATCTGCTGCTGGTGACGCTGGTCGAGGAGGCGCTGTTTCGCGGCTATCTACAGGGCGGACTCAGCCGTCGCCTCAAGCACCTGCCCTACGGCGACAACCTCGCGCTGCTGTCGGCTTCGCTGTTGTTTGGCCTGGTGCACGCCGGCGCCGGCTGGACCTGGGTGTTGCTGGCGGGACTGGCCGGGGTCGGCTATGGTCTGGCCTACCGTTTCGGCGGACTGGGCGCGGCGATCGCCACGCATTTCGGCCTGAATCTGCTGCACTTCGGTCTTTTCACCTATCCGATGCTGGCCAGTTGATGCAAGCGCCGTTTTGCGACGGCCTACTTAAATCTGAAAAAAAACTTCAATAAAAACCTGTCAGCGCCGACAACCTTTCAAAGCCTTGCGGATTGAAAAACCATGCGTAACAACCAGCCCATTACACAACGCGAGCGGACCTTTCCAGCTCAGCAACGGTTGATTTCCACCACCGATGCCAAGGGCGTGATCACCTACTGCAACGACGCGTTTGTCGAGATCAGCGGGTTTTCGCGGGAGGAACTGATCCGCGCGCCGCACAATCTGGTCCGTCACCCTGACGTGCCGTCGGCGGTGTTTTCGCACATGTGGGGCACACTGAAACAAGGCTTGCCATGGATGGGCATTGTCAAGAATCGCTGCAAATCCGGTGACCACTATTGGGTTAACGCCTATGTCACACCGGTGTTTGACGGCAGCCAGGTGATCGGTTACGAATCGGTGCGTGTCAAGCCCACCGCCGAGCAGATCCGCCGCGCCGAAGCGCTCTACCAACGCATCAATCAGGGCAAGTCGGCGATTCCTTCGACGGACAAATGGCTGCCGATCCTGCAGGACTGGCTGCCGTTCATTCTGGTCAGCCAGTTGAGCTTCATGATCGGCGCGACGCTGAACTCGCAGTGGGGCTTCGCCCTCGCCGCCGGTTTGTCGGTGCCGCTGGGCCTGATGGGCCTGCAATGGCAACAGCGCGGACTCAAGCGTCTGCTGCGCCTGGCCGAGCAGACCACCTCTGACCCGCTGATCGCGCAGATGTACACCGACAGCCGTGGCGCGCAGGCGCGTCTGGAAATGTCGATCCTCAGCCAGGAAGCCCGCCTGAAAACCTGCCTGACCCGTCTGCAGGACACCGCCGAACACTTGACCGATCAGGCCAAGCAGTCCGACGCCCTGGCGCACAACAGCTCGACCGGCCTGGAACGCCAGCGCGTGGAAACCGAACAGGTCGCTACCGCCGTCAACCAGATGGCCGCCACCACCCAGGAAGTCGCCAGCCACGTGCAACGCACCGCTGACGCCACCCAGGAAGCCAATCGCCTGACCGGCCGCGGCCGCGACATCGCTGGCGAAACCCGCGAAGCCATTCAGCGCCTGTCCGTGGTCGTCGGTGAAACCGGCCTGACCGTGACGCAACTGGCCAAGGACAGCGACGAAATCGGCGGCGTGGTCGACGTGATCAAAGGCATCGCCGACCAGACCAACCTGCTCGCCCTCAACGCCGCCATCGAAGCCGCGCGTGCCGGTGAAATGGGCCGTGGTTTTGCCGTCGTGGCTGACGAAGTTCGCCAACTGGCGCAACGCACCAGCGAATCCACCGGGCAGATCCATGCCTTGATCGCCAAGCTGCAACAGACAGCGTCGAGCGCCGTGCAAACCATGGAAGCCGGGCATCGCCAGGCCGAAGAAGGCGTAGCGCGGGTATTGGAAGCGGATCAGGCACTGGTCGGCATCAGCGAAGCGGTCGCCAACATCACCGACATGACCACCCAGATCGCCGCGGCGACCGAAGAGCAAAGTGCGGTGGCTGAAGAAATCAGCCGCAACATCAGCAATATTTCGGAGTTGGCGGATCAGACCTCGGAACAGGCGCATAACTCGGCGTTGCTGAGTGAAGAGCTGACCAAGACTGCGAATACACAGTATTCGTTGGTGGCGCGGTTTAACCGCTGACAGCAAAAGATCGCAGCCTTCGGCAGCTCCTACAGATAATCGATGTAGGAGCTGCCGCAGGCTGCGATCTTTTAACCTTGAAAGCCCGGACGGCGAAAGCTGCCCGGTTTTTTTTGGTTCCGGGATTGCTGACGTCTGGCAGACCGCTATCGCGAGCAGGCTCACTCCTACACTGGATCTGCGGTGGCCACCCATTATGTGTCCGGCCACGGCCTCCTGTAGGAGTGAGCCTGCTCGCGATAAGGCCTTTTATACCTCACAAGATCATCACTCCATGTCCAGTCGCTTCCGAGCATTCTCGAGCAAGCATCCGCTCATGGTTTTTTCGCAATCACACCCGCCATGTATCCATGCAAATCACGAAAAATCCTTAACGCTCCAGATATGCGCCGGGATCTTCACGCCGTTCTCCTGCAAGTTTTTCGGTATTAGATTGCCGTTCGGGCGCAGGAATTCGATCGCCACGATAGTGGCACATTAATAGCCGCTACCCCTTCAGAATTCCTGCATGCGGACGACAACCTCCGCAAATCCATTCCTTGTTATGAGTCCTTCATGAAGAAGTTCGCTGTCCTGATGTTCGCCGTTCTGTTCCTGGCCGGATGCGCCAACCAGAAATTCAAGCCCGAATACCGTACCCAGATCCACACCGTGAAAATCCTCCCGGTGTCATGGAAACCCCGGGAAATGAGCTATATGGGCCGCGAACAAGCATGGGGCGCCGCCATTGGCGCGGGCGTCGGCACCGGCGTAGGGCTGGCGGCGGGCGCTGGCAAAATCGGTACGGCGGCACTCGGCGGTGCCGGTTTTGCCGCTGGTTTGAAGGCCGGCGACCTGGCCTCCATGTCGACTGTCGATGCGATTCTGTACAACATGGAAACCGCCAACATCAACCTCGGCGACTTGGTGAAAAAGAGCTTCGAAGAAAAACTCGCCGCCAGCGGCCGCTTCAAAATCGTCGGCGACAACGAACCAGCGGACGCGCAGATTGAACTGACCGTATTCAACTGGGGCTTCGCCCTGACCCAAGGCTTCAGCAGCGTGGTTTACCCGACCATCGCGGTCAACGGTGTGATGAAGCGCGGCGACGAGTTGATCTGGCAGCGCAACGAGCCGATCACCGCGTTTAACGGCGCCAACACCTACGGTTATGAGCCGCTGCGCTATCGCACCGAACCGGAACTGGTACGCACCGCGTTGACCGGTGTTTCACAGATTGTCGGCGACTATCTGGTCAAGGATTTGAACGAGTAAGGGTGATGGCGCTGCGCTGAGCCCAAGCAGGGTTATATGAATCGTAATGCCTCTTTCAATCGATCCCCCGGAGAGTTCTGTGCAGCGCATCATTCTTTGCATCAGCACATCGCTGCTGGCCGCTTGCGTCACCCAGCCCAAAAATACCGACCGCCAGGCAGTGTTGCTGGCCCAGCCGTTGACGCCCAACAGCCTGATGCGTGAAGGCGAAGTCATCAACTTTCAGGTGATCGAGCCGCGCGATCCGCAATCCGTGGTGGTACAGCGCTTCCAGTACTCGGCGGCCTGCAACACGGCGCAGATCAAAATTTGTGGAGTCTGGCAAGCCGCCATCGCGAGCAGGCTCACTCTTACAGTTGATCTGCGGTGATCGCAGATTTTGTGCCTGATCACGATCCCCTATAGGAGCGAGCCTGCTCGCGAAGAGGCCTTCCCTGCCGACGACGACCTCACTCAAGCAATGCAGACACTGCCTACAACTCGCCCAGAATGCGCCGACTGGTGCTCGCTGAGGCTAGGTTCTATCGTTTGCCGGTCAAAACTTATTCACATAAGCTGGTCAGCATGAATACACATCCTTCGGAGGCTCCGATGGCCACCACCCGAAAAACCGACAAACCCAGCAAAAAGGAAGTTCGCGAAGAACTGACATTCCTTGATGTTCGGCAAGCCGCGCGTGATGGGCAGAAAGTGTTCGATAAATTTGTGATCACTGGCAGGCTACTCATTACCGAGTAAATCAAAAAGATCGCAGCCTTCGTCGGCTTTTGCACGGTAACTGTAGGAGCCGCCGATTGCTGCGATCTTTAGATCTTGGAAGCCCGGACGGCGAAAGCTGTCAGGGCTTTTTGTTTTGATCTGAAATAGTGGGGTCTGGCAAGCCGCCATCGCGAGCAGGCGAAGGCCTACATTGGGTTTGCGGCGACCACAGATTGTGTGCCTGATCACGATCCCTGTAGGAGCGAGCCTGCTCGCGAAGAGGCCATAACAGCCAGCGAAATTACTGCGGCAACTTCAGCTTGTCCAACAGTCGATTGACCAACAGTTCGTTGAGCATGATCACTTGTTGCAGCGCAAGCAGTGGTTTGCGTTCCGGGCCGCCTATTGAATTGGCGATGTTGCCGGCCATGGCGTGGGCGTATGAAAGCGACTCGCAGGCCTCGATCAACAGGGTCTCGTCATCCAGCGAGGGATCGACAACATAGACGGGGCGATATTTTGGCGAACCTGGCGGTGCTGCCAGGTCTTCGGGCCGGAGGTAGTAATCGAGGGCGCGGTCGGTGGCTTCTTTGACTTTTTGCGGGTCGAGCGCGCGGTCGTGGGGGATTGGCGGGTTGGGGGTTACTTTGAACATAGATGAAGCTCCATATCGAAGAAATAGGAGCCATCACCCTCGCTACCAAACGACGGGTGGCGGCCATGCGCGGGTTGGTAGACCGGTCGATACGGAAACCCGGCGCTCACGAATGAGCCCCACGCATGTCCACCATATAAAACGCAGCCGCAAAAAGAGGCTGAATAAGGTGGCGCCATACGGCGGTACCGAAGCGGGCTACCAAACCCGATCACTGAGTTTGTCAGTGACGGAGAAACGATATAGCCAACCTCATAGCCGCGTAAGCCGGCGGATTCTGGCGTACGCGTAGGCAACGGCGCAAGGAGTTGTAGCCTGGATGGCGTAACGGATCGTGTAGTTTAAACGTGGTTATTTGATGATGTTTAAGTGCTGGGATTGCCTTTGACAGTCAGATGGCTTGATGTCGTCTGGAAGAGAGCTTTCGCGAGCAGGCTCGCTCCCACAGTTGAGCCGGGTACGTCAGTGAGGGATTGGTTGGCGCGGATGCCGCCATCGCTGGCAAGCCAGCTCCCACAGGGATTTGGTCCAACCGGTGGATATTGGTCGGTTGTCAGCGCGCTTTCGCGTGCAGGCTCGCTTCCACAGTTTTTGGCTGCATTGATATTGATGTCTCGATGCAGGACCTAGTGTGGGAGCGGGCTTGCTCGCGAAGGCGGTGTGTCAGGCAACCGAGAGGTTGGCTGTGCAGGCCTCTTCGCGAGCAAGCCCGCTCCCACAGGGATTGAGTACAACCGGTAGCGACTGGTCGGCTGTCAGGCCGCCTTCGCGAGCAGGCTCGCTCCCACAAAAGCAAAGCAGCGCAGCTGCCCGCGGCGAAGCCGCCCCACTCAACAATGAGCGTTAGCTCGAGTAAAGCTTTTGATCTTGATCCACGGGCGACTTCGGAAGGCTGAGCGCAGGGATTGATCCGGGCGTGGGAGCGCAGCGACCGTCTGGCGCAGCCAGACACAGCGGAAGGAGGTGCAGCGAAGCAAACCGGAGCCGCTGCGCCCGGATCGATCCCGGAGCGAAGGAACCCCGAGCCTAAGCGAGCGGGCCGAACGTAGGAGCAAGCCTTTTTGGTTACTTTTTCGGCGTCTGGAAAAAGTGACCCGCCGTAAGGGCGGAACCCTAAGTGGCCCTTACCGCAGCAACGGATATACACCCGAAAAATCAACGAAAAAAACAAGCCACCGCCTGCGCGGCGCTAGCCAAATGCTGTTCATGGGTAAACCCGGAAACCTTCAACGGCTTCAAATCATGATCACCTGCCGCCAGCCAAGTCACCTCAATACTCGGTGACAAGCTGTAAGCCGCAACCGCCTCACGATTACCCAGCGCATCCCGCTCCCCCTGCACAATCAACGTCCGCGTACGCAACGAAGCCAAATGCTCAACCCGCGGCTTCTCCGGCTTCCCCACCGCATAAAACGGATACCCCAGACACACCAACGCATCCACCCCCAACTCATCCGCCACCAAACTGGCCATCCGCCCGCCCATCGACTTGCCGCCAATCGCCAAAACCCCAGCGACATGACGCCGCACTTCGCCATACACCTCCCGCCAGCAATCCTGCAATTTCGGCGCAGGATTCGGCGGACGCTTAACCCCATCCACGCGCCGCTGCGCCATATACGGAAACTCAAAACGCACTACGTTGATACCCAGCGCAGCAAGACGCCCAGCCATATCCGACATCCAGTCACTGTCCATCGGCGCCCCCGCCCCGTGCGCCAGAATCAGAGTCGCACAAGCCTCACCAACAGCGGCGTCCCACAGCCACCCATGATCACGCACACACTGCGCCCATTGATCCCCGTCAATACTGGCCTTGTGCTGTTTGTCCATGCTTGCCTCGCTTTTAGTCTGCCTATAACTCCAGACGAAGGATTCGCGCCGTTCGCGCGCTCACTTCGGCTGAACCGTGGATGGGGAACCATGAACACTTCTATCAGTACCGCCTACAACTACAAGGTGGTCCGCCAATTCGCCATTATGACGGTGGTGTGGGGCATCGTCGGCATGGGCCTCGGGGTTTTTCTCGCGGCGCAATTGGTCTGGCCCGAACTCAACTTCAATTTGCCTTGGACCAGTTTCGGCCGTCTGCGCCCGCTGCACACCAACGCGGTGATCTTCGCCTTCGGTGGCTGCGCGCTGTTCGCCAGTTCTTTCTACTCGGTACAACGCACCTGCCAGACGCAATTGTTTGCACCAAAAATCGCCGCGTTCTGCTTCTGGGGCTGGCAACTGGTGATTCTGCTGGCGGCGATCAGCCTGCCGCTGGGTTACACCAGTTCCAAGGAATACGCCGAGCTGGAATGGCCGATCGACATTCTGATCACCATCGTCTGGGTCGCTTACGCGGTCGTGTTTTTCGGCACGATCATGCAGCGCAAGACCAAGCACATCTACGTGGGCAACTGGTTTTTCGGCGGGTTCATCATCACCGTGGCGATTCTGCACATCGTCAACAACCTTGAGTTGCCGGTGAGTTTCACTAAATCCTACTCGCTGTACGCCGGCGCAACCGACGCCATGGTGCAGTGGTGGTACGGCCACAACGCCGTGGGCTTTTTCCTCACCGCAGGCTTCCTCGGCATGATGTATTACTTCGTGCCGAAACAGGCCGAGCGGCCGGTGTATTCGTATCGCCTCTCAATCGTGCACTTCTGGGCGCTGATCACCCTGTACATCTGGGCCGGTCCGCACCACTTGCACTACACCGCGCTGCCGGACTGGGCGCAGTCGCTGGGCATGGTGATGTCGCTGATTCTGCTGGCGCCGAGCTGGGGCGGCATGATCAACGGCATGATGACCCTCTCGGGCGCCTGGCATAAGTTGCGCAGCGACCCGATCCTGCGCTTCCTCGTGGTGTCGCTGGCGTTCTACGGCATGTCGACCTTCGAAGGGCCGATGATGGCCATCAAGACTGTGAACGCCCTCTCCCACTACACCGACTGGACCATCGGCCACGTACACGCCGGCGCCCTCGGCTGGGTGGCGATGATCTCAATCGGCGCGCTGTATCACATGATTCCGAAAATCTTCGGCCGTGCGCAGATGCACAGCATCGGTCTGATCAACGCGCACTTCTGGCTCGCGACCATCGGCACCGTACTTTATATCGCCTCGATGTGGGTCAACGGCATTGCCCAGGGCCTGATGTGGCGCGCGGTCAACGAGGACGGCACGCTGACGTACTCCTTCGTTGAAACCCTGGTGGCCAGCCATCCGGGCTTTGTCGTGCGACTGGTCGGCGGGGCGATTTTCCTGAGTGGCATGTTGCTGATGGCTTACAACACCTGGCGCACCGTGCGGGCCTCGCAGCCTGCTGACGTCGTTGCTGCCGCGCAGATGGCCTGAGGAGTCCGCCATGAAACACGAAACGATTGAAAAGAACGTCGGCCTGCTGATGCTGCTGATGGTGTTCGCCGTGAGCATCGGCGGCCTGACCCAGATCGTCCCGCTGTTCTTCCAGGACGTCACCAACAAACCGGTGGAAGGCATGAAGCCCTACACCGCGCTGCAACTGGAAGGTCGCGACATCTATATCCGCGAAGGCTGCGTCGGTTGCCACTCGCAGATGATCCGCCCGTTCCGCGCCGAAACCGAGCGCTACGGGCACTATTCGGTGGCCGGCGAAAGCGTCTGGGATCACCCGTTCCTGTGGGGTTCGAAACGCACCGGGCCGGACCTTGCCCGCGTGGGTGCGCGCTACTCGGATGACTGGCACCGCGCGCACTTGTACAACCCGCGCAACGTGGTGCCGGAATCGAAGATGCCGGCCTACCCGTGGCTGGTCACGCAGGCGGTCGACAGCAGCCACACCGAAACCAAGCTGAAAACCATGCGCACCCTCGGCGTGCCGTACACCGACGACGACATCAGCGGCGCGGTCGCCAGCCTCAAGGGCAAGACTGAAATGGACGCGCTCGTCTCCTACCTGCAAGTGCTCGGCACTGCGATCAAGAGCAAGAGGTGAGCACGATGATCATTGAAATGAGTGCAGGCCTGATCCGCGGCCTCGGCACGGTCGTGGTGTTTGTCGCGTTTGTCGGTTTGACCCTGTGGGTGTTCAACCGCAAGCGCACCCCGGAATTCGCCGAAGCGCGCCTGCTGCCGTTTGCCGACGAACCCCAACCCGAAACAATTTCCGCCCCTGAAACAAGGAGTACCCGGCCATGACCACCTTCTGGAGTACGTGGATCTGCGTACTGACCATTGGCAGCCTGATCGGCCTGACCTGGCTGCTGATCGGCACGCGCCGGGGCGAGACCAAGGGCAGCGTCGACCAGACCATGGGCCACAGCTTCGACGGCATCGAGGAGTACGACAACCCGCTGCCGCAGTGGTGGTTCATGCTGTTCGCCGGGACGCTGGTGTTCTCGGTGGGCTATCTGATTCTGTATCCGGGCCTGGGCAACTGGAAAGGTATCCTGCCGGGTTACGAGGACGGCTGGACCGGCGTGCACGAATGGGAAAAGGAAATGAACAAGGCCGACGCACGGTTCGGGCCGATCTTCGCCAAGTTCGCGGCGATGCCGCTGGAAGACGTGGCCAAGGATCCGCAGGCGCTGAAAATGGGCGGTCGCCTGTTCGCTTCCAACTGCTCGGTGTGCCACGGCTCGGATGCCAAGGGCGCGTTCGGTTTCCCTAACCTCGCCGACAGCGAATGGCGCTGGGGCGGCGACCCCGAGACCATCAAGACCACGATCATGGGCGGGCGGATGGCGGCAATGCCGGCCTGGGGCGACGTGCTTGGCGAGGCCGGAGTGAAGAACGTTGCCGCGTATGTGCGCCATGAACTGGCCGGCCTGCCGCTGCCCGCCGACAGCAAGGCGGACCTGCAAGCCGGGCAACAGGCGTTCAGCACCACTTGCGTAGCTTGTCATGGCGCCACCGGCCAGGGCACGCCCGCCATGGGCGCGCCAAACCTGACCCATCCGGCAGGCTTCATTTATGGCACCAGTCTGACCCAACTGGAACAGACCATTCGCCATGGTCGCCAGGGCCACATGCCAGCGCAGAATGAATTGCTGGGCAACGATAAAGTGCAATTGCTTGCCGCTTATGTGTACAGCCTTTCGAAAACTAGTGAGCAATTGAGCGGCAAGCTTCAAGCTGAAAGCTCCAAGTAAAATCAACATATTTGTATACAATTCTGCAAGCGACTTGAACCTACTTGTCGCTTGCAGCTTACAGCTCCTAGCTGCTTCTTTTTGTCGCACCCCTTGCAACCTCTCCTTTCGAATCCCCGGAATCGGGTCTACGCTTCATCGAAGCGGACCGGCCAGCGTCGGTTTTCAGATCAATCCCGAGCGATGCGTTCGATGAACCGGTTGACAGATTCGCCGCAAACGCTGATGGATAACGGCTGTTGCGCCGATTGCGCTTCATCCCCCGATCACGACGCATGAAGATGGACCGTCGACCGCGATCCGCAGCGCTGGTTTTTTTCGCTCGGTGCGACATTTTGTCAGAGGTCATTTTTGACCCTACGCGGCGCATGGAAAGGCCGCAGAATCAGCGTTGGAAAGCATTGACCCAGGTCATGGCGCGTTGCAATGACCCCCTGCTCTCTGCATACTTGCGGCCGATTTTAATCCTAATAAAACACCCAAACCGTGGAACCTTAGAATGAGCACAGCAATCAGTCCGACTGCTTATAACTATAAGGTAGTCCGCCAGTTCGCCATCATGACGGTGGTCTGGGGGATCCTTGGCATGGGGCTCGGTGTCTTCATTGCCTCGCAACTGGTCTGGCCGGAATTGAACTTCGGTCTGCCGTGGACGAGCTTTGGACGCTTGCGCCCGTTGCACACAAACCTGGTGATTTTTGCCTTCGGTGGTTGTGCACTGTTCGCCACTTCCTACTATGTCGTGCAGCGAACCTGCCAGACGCGACTGATTTCCGACAGCCTCGCGGCCTTCACGTTCTGGGGCTGGCAAGCGGTCATCGTCGGCGCAATCATTACCTTGCCGCTGGGTTACACCACCACCAAGGAATACGCCGAACTGGAATGGCCGCTGGCCATTTTGCTGGCCATTGTCTGGGTCACCTACGGTCTGGTGTTCTTCGGCACCATCACCAAGCGCAAAACCAGGCACATCTATGTCGGCAACTGGTTCTACGGTGCGTTCATCGTCGTGACGGCGATGCTGCACATCGTCAACCACATGTCGCTGCCGGTCAGCCTGTTCAAGTCGTACTCGGCTTATTCGGGCGCCACCGACGCAATGATTCAGTGGTGGTACGGCCATAACGCGGTGGGCTTTTTCCTCACCACCGGTTTCCTCGGGATGATGTACTACTTCGTGCCGAAACAGGCCGAACGTCCGATTTATTCCTATCGTTTGTCGATCGTGCACTTCTGGGCGCTGATCACCCTGTACATCTGGGCCGGCCCGCACCACCTTCACTACACCGCCCTGCCGGACTGGGCACAATCGCTGGGCATGGCGATGTCGATCATCCTGCTGGCGCCAAGCTGGGGCGGCATGATCAACGGCATGATGACCCTCTCGGGCGCCTGGCATAAGCTGCGCACCGACCCGATCCTGCGTTTCCTCGTGGTGTCGCTGGCGTTCTACGGCATGTCGACCTTTGAAGGTCCGATGATGGCGATCAAGACCGTCAATTCGCTCTCGCACTACACCGACTGGACCATCGGCCACGTACACGCCGGCGCGCTCGGCTGGGTAGCGATGATCTCGATCGGCGCGATCTACCACATGATCCCGAAACTGTTCGGCCGTGCACAGATGCACAGCACCGGGCTGATCAACGCGCACTTCTGGCTCGCCACTATCGGCACCGTGCTCTACATCGCCTCGATGTGGGTCAACGGCATCACTCAGGGTCTGATGTGGCGCGCCATCAACGATGACGGCACCCTCACCTACTCGTTCGTCGAAGCGCTGCAGGCCAGCCACCCGGGCTTCATCGTCCGTGCGCTGGGCGGTGCGTTCTTCGCCAGCGGCATGCTGCTGATGGCGTACAACGTGTACCGCACCGTACGTGCGTCGGACCCGGTTGAAGCCGAAGCCGCCGCCAAGATCGCCGTCGTTGGAGCTCACTGATGAAGCATGAAGCTGTCGAGAAGAATATTGGCCTGTTGGCCTTCTTCATGGTGATCGCCGTCAGCGTCGGTGGTCTGACCCAAATTGTTCCGCTGTTCTTCCAGGACGTCACCAATAAGCCGGTCGAGGGCATGAAGCCACGCTCGGCGCTGGAACTGGAAGGCCGCGACGTCTACATCGCCAACGGTTGTGTCGGCTGCCACTCGCAGATGATCCGTCCGTTCCGCGCTGAAACCGAACGCTATGGCCACTATTCGGTTGCCGGTGAAAGCGTCTGGGACCACCCGTTCCTGTGGGGTTCCAAACGTACCGGCCCGGACCTGGCCCGTGTGGGCGGTCGTTACTCCGATGACTGGCAGCGTGCGCACTTGTACAACCCGCGCAACGTGGTGCCTGAGTCGAAAATGCCGGCTTACCCGTTCCTCGTGGAAAACAAGCTCGACGGCAAGGAAACCGCGAAAAAAATGGAAGTCTTGCGCACACTCGGCGTGCCTTACACCGACGAAGACATCGCCGGTGCACAGGATGCCGTGAAGGGCAAAACCGAAATGGACGCGCTGGTGGCCTATCTGCAAGGCCTGGGCACCATCATCAAAAGCAAACGGTGAATCTGATGGATATCGGGATGATTCGAGGCCTGGGCACCGTTGTCGTGATGGTGGCCTTTATCGGTCTGGCGTTGTGGGTGTTCAGCCCCAAGCGCAAGTCGGAGTTTGAAGACGCGACCTTGCTGCCTTTTGCGGATGATCCCGAAGCCATCAAGCACGTCGAGCAAGCTTCTAGGAGTAACAAAGAATGACTACATTCTGGAGTCTGTACGTCACAGTCCTCAGTCTCGGTACGATCTTCGCCCTGACCTGGCTGCTGCTGTCGACCCGCAAGGGCCAGCGCAGCGAACAGACGGACGAGACGGTCGGCCACTCCTTCGACGGGATCGAGGAGTACGACAACCCGCTGCCGAAATGGTGGTTCATGCTGTTCGTCGGCACCATCATTTTTGCCTTGGGTTACCTGGTGCTGTATCCAGGCCTGGGCAACTGGAAGGGCCTGCTGCCGGGCTACAACTACCTCGATACGGAAAAGCAGACCGCGTTCGCCAACGGTCAGACCGGCTGGACCGGCGTGCACGAATGGGAAAAGGAAATGGCGCGTTCGGACGCCAGGTTCGGTCCGATCTTCGCCAAGTTCGCCGCCATGCCGATCGAAGAAGTCGCCAAGGATCCGCAAGCACTGAAAATGGGCGGCCGTCTGTTCGCCTCCAACTGCTCCGTGTGCCACGGTTCCGACGCCAAGGGCGCCTACGGTTTCCCCAACCTGACCGACGCCGACTGGCGCTGGGGCGGTGAGCCGGAAACCATCAAGACCACCATCATGGGCGGCCGTCACGCGGTGATGCCGGCATGGGCGGAGGTGATCGGTGAGCAAGGCGTGGCTGATGTCGCGGCTTATGTAGTGACCAACCTGGATGGCCGCAAGCTGCCGGAAGACGCCAAGGCCGACCCGGCCAACGGCCAGAAACTGTTCGCCGCCAACTGCGTGGCCTGCCACGGCCCGGCCGGCAAAGGCACGCCAGCGATGGGCGCACCTGACCTGACCCATCCGGGCGCGTTCATTTACGGATCGAGCTTCGCGCAACTGCAGCAGACCATCCGCTACGGCCGTCAGGGCCAGATGCCGGCGCAGGAACAACTGCAGGGTAACGACAAGGTTCACTTGTTGGCGGCGTATGTGTATAGCCTTTCCCACGGCGAAAAAGCACCGGAGGCGGAGGCCGAGTAAAGCCTGCGCCTGAAGCAATACGAGACGGCCCCGCCAATGGGAATTGGCGGGGCCGTTTTGTTTGAGCAGAAGCATCAAGCGGTTTGCGCGTAAAGGCGATACTGGATACCTTCAATCCCGCAATAATTCAGAGGAGAACAATCATGGATAACCGATCAGAGCAAATGCCGGCACAAAGGAAGCGGAACACAAAAACCGATGAGAAAGGGTTAGGCGCCGAACTCCCTGAACAGGTGCCAGTGCCTTGCACACTAGTGCAAATAGCAAATATCGCCGACTTGTTACGCATGCCAGAGAACGACATCGATTTCTTTGTTGAGCGTGGATTAATCTTCACCAGGCAAGCGTTTGACTGATCCGCTTGTCCCAAAAGTTCGACCATACTTCATAAGTCAATTGATCCAAGTCACTACACCATCAATTGGTTTTCCCCAACGCGACCAAAGGTCGCACCCTTGAGCCAGAGCTGCAGGCGTATCATTGCGCCACTGCAACAGCCCTTTTTGACCTTGGTTGGCACGTATCGACCGAGGCATTTTTCCACTGCCGTGGGATGCAATGATGAGCAATCAGATTCCGGTACACGACGTCACGCCGCCGAGTAAAAACCCGAGCAACAGCGTCGATCTTTACGCCTCACGAGAAAAAATCTACACCCGCGCCTTCACCGGCCTGTTCCGCAATCTGCGGATGCTTGGCGGTGCGGCGCTGTTTCTGTTGTATTTCGGCACGGTGTGGCTGAACTGGGGCGGCCACCAGGCGGTGTGGTGGAACCTGCCGGAGCGTAAGTTCTTCATCTTCGGCGCTACGTTCTGGCCGCAGGATTTCATCCTGCTCTCGGGCCTGTTGATCATTGCCGCGTTCGGCCTGTTCTTCATCACCGTGTATGCCGGTCGCGTCTGGTGTGGCTACACCTGCCCGCAAAGCGTGTGGACGTGGATTTTCATGTGGTGCGAGAAAGTCACCGAGGGCGACCGCAACCAGCGCATCAAGCTCGACAAGGCGCCGATGAGCGCGAATAAATTCATGCGCAAACTGGCCAAGCACTCGCTGTGGCTGCTGATCGGTTTTGTCACCGGCATGACCTTCGTCGGTTACTTCTCGCCGATCCGCGAGCTGGTCATCGAGTTCTTCACCGGCCAGGCCGATGGCTGGTCGTATTTCTGGGTCGGTTTTTTCACCCTCGCCACGTACGGCAATGCCGGTTGGTTGCGTGAGCAGGTGTGCATCTACATGTGTCCTTACGCGCGCTTTCAGAGCGTGATGTTCGACAAGGACACGCTGATCGTTTCCTACGACCCGCGCCGTGGCGAAAGCCGTGGCCCGCGCAAGAAAGGCGTCGACTACAAGGCCCTGGGTCTGGGCGATTGCATTGACTGCACGATGTGCGTGCAGGTCTGCCCGACCGGCATCGACATCCGCGACGGCCTGCAGATCGAGTGCATTGGCTGCGCGGCGTGCATCGATGCCTGCGACAGCATCATGGACAAGATGGACTACCCGCGCGGGCTGATCAGCTACACCACCGAACACAACCTGTCCGGGCAGAAAACCCATAAACTGCGGCCACGCCTGATCGGCTATGCGCTGGTGTTGCTGGCGATGATCAGTCTGTTGGTCGCCGCGTTCTTCATGCGTTCGCTGGTCGGTTTCGACGTCAGCAAGGACCGCGTGCTGTACCGCGAAAACGCCGAAGGCCGGATCGAAAACGTCTACAGCCTGAAGATCATGAACAAGGATCAGCACGATCATACCTACGTGCTGGAAGCTGAGGGCCTGCCGGACCTGCGCCTGCAAGGCAAGCGCGAGATCAAGGTTGCCGCCGGAGATATCGTCAGCATGCCGGTCGAGTTGTCGAGCGCACCGGAGCAACTGCCATCGAGCACCAACGAGGTGAAATTCATCCTCAAGGACGCCGATGACGACAGCGTTCACGTTGAAGCCAAGAGCCGATTCATCGGCCCACAAATCCGTTGAGAGAACTGCACATGCCCGCTGCAAACGCTGCAAGTCCTTGGTACAAGCACCTCTGGCCATGGATCATCATCGCGATTCTGGCCTGCTCGGTGACCCTGACCCTGTCCATGGTGACGATTGCGGTCAACAACCCGGACAATCTGGTCAACGACAACTATTACGAAGCAGGCAAAGGCATCAACCGTTCGCTGGACCGCGAGTTGCTGGCGCAGAACCTGAAGATGCGCGCCAACTTGCACCTGGACGGCGTCACCGGCGAAGTCGACGTGCGCCTGAGCGGTGACAGCCAGCCGCAAACCCTGGAGTTGAATCTGATATCGCCAACCCAGCCGGAGAAGGACCGCAAGATCGTCCTGACCCGCAGCGACAGTGAAACCGGGCGCTACATCGGCCAACTCGGTGACAAGGTCGAGGGACGTCGGTTTGTCGAACTGCTCGGCAGTCAGGATGACCACGTGTGGCGTATGTTTGAAGAAGAACTGGTCAGCCATGACAAGGATCTGCTGCTCGGTGATGAGCCGCTGCAGGGCGCGGAAGATCTGAAGAAATAAGCCTGCCATTGTGGCGAGGGAGCTTGCTCCCGCCGGGGGCGCGAAGTGCCCCTGAAATTGGCTTCCTGGCTCATTCAGGCATAGTGAGTCTGCTGCTTTGCGACTGCTTCGCCGTCGAGCGGGAGCAAGCTCCCTCGCCACAATAGATTTCCATGGCAACAGAAATGACCACCCCACTTCCCTGCTACCACTGCGCCCTGCCCGTCCCGTCCGGCAGCCGCTTCACCGCCGTCGTACTCGGGCAGTCCCGCGAATTCTGCTGCCCGGGCTGTCAGGCCGTGGCCGAAGCCATCGTCGCCGGCGGTCTGGAAAGCTACTACCTGCATCGCAGCGAAGCCTCGGCCAACCCCGAAGCGCTGCCGGTGCAACTGAGCGATGAACTGGCGCTGTACGACCGCGCCGACGTGCAACAACCCTTCGTCCGCCACGAAGGCGATCTGGCCGAAACCACTCTGTTGATGGAAGGCATCAGTTGCGCTGCCTGTGGCTGGCTGATCGAGAAACACCTGCGCACGCTGCCGGCGGTCGCCGAGGCGCGACTGAACCTGTCCAACCATCGTCTGCACGTCAGCTGGGCCGACGCGCAATTGCCGCTGAGCCAGTTGCTCGCCGAACTGCGCCATATCGGCTACGCCGCCCATCCCTACCAAGCCGACCGCGCCAGCGAACAACTGGCCAGCGAGAATCGCCTGGCCCTGCGCCAGCTCGGCGTCGCCGGGTTGCTGTGGTTCCAGGCGATGATGGCGACGATGGCCACCTGGCCGGAATTCAACATTGACCTCAGTCCCGAACTGCACACGATCCTGCGCTGGGTCGCGCTGTTTCTGACCACGCCGATCGTGTTCTACAGCTGCGCACCGTTCTTCAAAGGCGCGATGCGCGATTTGCGCACCCGTCACCTGACCATGGATGTGTCCGTTTCTCTGGCGATCGGCAGCGCTTATATCGCTGGGATCTGGACGTCGATCACCGGGGTTGGCGAGCTGTACTTCGATGCGGTCGGCATGTTCGCGCTGTTTCTTTTGGCCGGGCGTTATCTGGAACGCCGCGCCCGCGAACGCACCGCCGCCGCCACCGCGCAACTGGTAAATCTGTTGCCGGCCTCGTGCCTGCGTCTTGATGCGAACGGCCAGAGCGAACGCATCCTGCTCAGCGAGCTGCGCCTGGGCGAGCGGATTCTGGTGCAGCCCGGCTCGATTCTGCCGGCTGACGGCAAAATCATCGACGGCCAGTCCAGCATCGACGAATCGCTGCTGACCGGCGAATACCTGCCGCAGCCACGAACCTTTGGCGATGCGGTGACTGCCGGCACGCTCAACGTCGAAGGCGCATTGACCGTGCAAGTGCAGGCGTTGGGACAGGACACGCGCCTGTCCGCAATTGTCCGCCTGCTCGACCGCGCCCAGGCGGAAAAACCACGTCTGGCAGAAATCGCCGACCGCGCCGCGCAATGGTTTCTGTTGCTGTCGCTGATTGCAGCGGCGGCCATCGGCCTGTTGTGGTGGCAGCTGGATGCTTCGCGGGCGTTCTGGATCGTCCTCGCCATGCTGGTCGCGACCTGCCCCTGCGCGCTGTCGCTGGCGACGCCAACCGCACTCACCGCCGCCACCGGCACGCTGCACAAACTCGGCCTGCTGTTGACCCGCGGCCATGTGCTTGAAGGCCTCAATCAAATCGATACGGTGATTTTCGACAAGACCGGCACCCTGACCGAAGGCCGTCTGGTCCTGCGCTCGATTCGCCCGCTAGGTGGCCTCGACAGCGATCAATGCCTGAGCCTTGCCGCCGCCCTGGAAAACCGTTCGGAACACCCGATTGCCCGGGCGTTCGGCCGCGCCCCGCTGGCCGCTGAAGAAGTCCACAGCACGCCGGGGCTGGGTCTGGAAGGCGTGGTGGACGGCCAGCGTTTGCGCATCGGCCAGGCAGCATTTGCCTGCGCCCCGAGCGGCGCGCCGGTGCCGTTGATGCCCGATGAAGCCGGGCAATGGTTGCTGCTCGCGGACACTGACGGCCCGCTGGCCTGGTTCGTCCTCGACGATCGCTTGCGCGACGACGCCCCCGCCCTGCTCGCGGCGTGCAAGGCACGTGGCTGGCGCACACTGCTGTTGTCCGGGGACAGTTCGCCGATGGTCGCCAGTGTCGCCGCCGAACTGGGCATTGATGAGGCCCGCGGCGGCTTGCGCCCGGATGACAAACTGCAAGTGCTGCAGCAACTGCACCAGCAGGGTCGCAAAGTGCTGATGCTCGGCGACGGCGTCAACGATGTGCCGGTGCTCGCCGCTGCGGACATCAGCGTGGCGATGGGTTCGGCCACCGATCTGGCGAAAACCAGCGCCGACGCGGTGCTGCTGTCCAACCGCCTCGACGCCTTGGTGCAAGCCTTCAGCCTGGCGCGACGTACCCGCCGGGTGATCATCGAGAACCTGTTGTGGGCCGCGCTGTACAATGGCCTCATGTTGCCGTTCGCCGCCCTCGGCTGGATCACTCCGGTTTGGGCCGCCGTCGGCATGTCGATCAGTTCGCTGACCGTGGTGCTCAACGCCCTGCGCCTGACTCGCGTGCCGGGCGCGCCAGCCGCGCGCACCTCGTCAGAAACCCGCCCATTGCCGGCCTGAGCCGCACGGGCCTGGAGTACAGATGCCAGCTCTCTACGTGATGATCCCCGCGGCCCTGCTGATCGTGGCCATCGCCGTGTACATCTTCTTCTGGGCGGTGGACAGCGGCCAGTACGACGACCTCGACGGCCCTGCCCACAGCATCCTCTTCGACGACCAAGACCCGAACCACACCGCTGCGGTGGACGAAGCCAACGCCGGCAAACCGGACGACAAGGCGCCACCCCATGCTTGAACTGGCGCCGTTACTGGTCTCGGCGCTGATCCTCGGCCTGCTCGGCGGCGGCCATTGTCTGGGCATGTGCGGCGGGTTGATGGGCGCCCTGACCCTGGCGATTCCCAAGGAACAGCGCAGCCGACGCTTTCGCTTGTTGCTGGCCTACAACCTGGGGCGGATTCTCAGTTATGCCACGGCAGGGTTGTTGATCGGGCTGGCCGGCTGGGCGCTGGCAAACAGCCCGGCGGCGTTGTTCATGCGGGTAGTGGCCGGGTTGCTGCTGATCGCGATGGGCTTGTATCTCGCGGGTTGGTGGAGCGGCCTCACGCGCATCGAATCCCTCGGGCGGGGGTTGTGGCGCTATATCCAGCCCGTGGCGAATCGCTTGCTGCCGGTGTCGAGTGTGCCGCGCGCCCTGCTGCTCGGCGCGTTGTGGGGCTGGCTGCCGTGCGGGCTGGTTTACAGCACGTTGTTGTGGAGCGCGAGTCAGGGCAATGCGCTGGACAGTGCGTTGCTGATGCTCGCGTTTGGTCTCGGCACCTGGCCGGTGCTGCTGGCCACCGGGCTGGCGGCTGAACGGGTCACGGCGATCCTGCGCAAACGCAGCGTACGCATGGCTGGCGGGTTGCTGGTCATCCTTTTTGGCCTCTGGACGCTGCCTGGGCCGCATCAGCATTGGTTGATGGGCCACTGATTATTCTGTGGCGAGGGGATTCATCCCCGTTCGGCTGCGCAGCAGTCGTAAATCGGTCTACAAAGTATGACTGGAGAAAAGAAGGGGGCGCTTCGCGCCCCAACGGGGATGAATCCCCTCGCCACAGGGACACTTCCGAGCACTGTTGATGCAAATCAACAGCCCCATCGCCGCACCCCGATAGACTCGCCACACTGCCAGCCTATCCGGGGGGAATGCCCGCATGCTCGACGCCATTCGTTGGGACACCGATTTGATCCGCCGCTATGACCTGGCGGGGCCGCGCTACACCTCGTATCCGACGGCCGTGCAATTTCACGGTCAGGTCGGCACCTTCGACCTGTTCCACGCCCTGCGCGACAGCCGCAAAGCCCTGCGGCCGTTGTCGCTTTATGTGCATGTGCCGTTCTGCGCAAACATCTGCTACTACTGCGCCTGCAACAAAGTCATCACCAAGGATCGCGGCCGTGCACAGCCGTATCTGCAACGGCTCGAGCAGGAAATCCAGCTGGTCGCCTGCCACCTCGACCCCGCGCAGACAGTCGAGCAGCTACATTTCGGCGGCGGTACCCCGACTTTTCTCAGCCACGACGAACTGCGCCAATTGATGGCGCACTTGCGCAAGCACTTCAATCTGCTGGAGGACGACTCTGGCGATTACGGCATCGAGATCGACCCGCGTGAAGCCGACTGGTCGACCATGGGCCTGTTGCGTGAACTGGGTTTCAACCGCGTCAGCATCGGCCTGCAAGACCTCGACCCGGCGGTGCAGCGTGCGGTCAATCGTCTGCAAAGCCTGGAGGAGACTCGGGCAGTGATCGACGCAGCGCGCACGTTGCAATTTCGCTCGATCAACATTGATTTGATCTACGGCTTGCCGAAGCAGACTCCAGACAACTTCGCCCGCACTGTCGACGAAGTCATCAGCCTGCAACCGGACCGGCTCTCGGTGTTCAACTATGCGCATCTGCCGGAACGCTTCATGCCGCAGCGGCGCATCAACAGCAGCGAGTTGCCGAGCCCGGCGCAAAAACTGGAGATGTTCCAGCGCACCATTGAACAGCTCACGACCGCCGGCTATCGCTACATCGGCATGGACCACTTCGCCCTGCCCGACGACGAACTGGCGATCGCCCAGGAAGAAGCCACCCTGCAACGCAACTTCCAGGGTTACACCACCCACGGTCATTGCGACCTGATTGGCCTGGGGGTTTCGGCAATCAGCCAGATCGGCGATCTGTACTGCCAGAACAGCAGCGATCTCAACGCCTATCAAAACACCCTCGCCAGCGCGCAACTGGCCACCAGTCGCGGCCTGGTGTGCAACGCCGACGATCGCCTGCGCCGCGCGGTGATCCAACAACTGATCTGTAACTTCAGGCTGGAATTCGCCACCATCGAACAGCAATTTAACGTCGATTTTCAGGGCTATTTCGGCGCGCTATGGCCGCAACTGCAGAGTATGGCCGAGGATGGCCTGATCAGACTCGAACGCGAACGCATCGAGGTGTTGCCGGCCGGACGCCTGCTGGTGCGCTCGGTGTGCATGGTGTTCGATGCCTACCTTGAGCAGCAGAACCGCCAGCGCTTCTCGCGAGTAATCTAGGGCTTGGTCAGGAGCGAGCCGACCTTGAAGTTTTGATCCGGGGTCAACGCCGACTGATTCATCACCTTGGACAGGGCAAGGTTGGCGGTGATCAGGCCACTGCTCAAGGCTGCGATGGCACCGCGCAGCGCGGCGAGCTTGTTGGTTTTTTCTTCATTGGACAGGGTCTTGTCGGACATCACAGCCGCCATGCGGGCTTTTTTCTCGACAATCTCTTTTTGTATTTTGCGGATCATTTTCAGCAACTGCTGGATGTTCTCCGGCAAGCCACTGTTGTCGATATCGCTGTTTTCGCCGCCGACCGCGGCAGATTTTGCAATGGCAGCACCGGACAGCGACACTTTGACGCCCTCGACCAAGGTCGGGGTTGCCTGCGTTGAAGAGTCGGCGTCGCGGTCAACGGCAGAGTCATTATTCAGACCCTCCGGCAACGCCGCAACGCCATGATTACCGGGGTTCAGCGTGCCAATGGCGCTCATCGAATCCTTCCTTCCGTGCGTTCTGATACCGGTTTATCGGCCGCCGGGGCTGCGGCTTTATGCCTGTAGGACAACGTCGTTGCACGCTGGCCTGAATGTCCTCCCGTGAGTTACCCTTACGGCTTATGTGTGTTTTCCCACAAGGATTTAAGAAATGTCCGAGCCAGTTAAACTGCGCGCTCACAACCAGGCCCATTGCAAGGATTGCAGCCTGGCCCCTCTTTGCCTGCCACTTTCTTTGAATCTGGAAGACATGGATGCGCTGGACGAAATCGTCAAACGCGGCCGCCCGTTGAAAAAGGGCGAGTTCCTGTTCCGTCAGGGCGACACGTTCGATTCCGTTTATGCAGTACGCTCCGGCGCCCTGAAGACCTTCAGCCTCAGCGACGGCGGCGAGGAGCAACTGACGGGTTTCCACTTGCCGAGCGAGCTGGTCGGACTGTCCGGCATGGACACCGAGAAACACCCGGTGTCGGCTCAAGCGCTGGAGACGACCTCGGTCTGCGAAATCCCCTTCGAACGCCTTGATGAACTGGCCTTGCAACTGCCGCAACTGCGCCGTCAGTTGATGCGCGTGATGAGCCGTGAGATCCGCGACGACCAGCAAATGATGTTGCTGCTGTCGAAGAAAACCGCCGACGAGCGCATCGCCACCTTCCTCGTCAACCTGTCGGCGCGTTTCCGTGCCCGCGGCTTTTCGGCCAATCAGTTCCGCCTGAGCATGTCGCGCAATGAAATCGGCAACTACCTGGGCCTGGCGGTGGAAACCGTGTCGCGGGTGTTCACGCGCTTCCAGCAGAACGAGCTGATCGCCGCCGAGGGCAAAGAGATCCACATCCTCGACCCGATTCAGCTGTGCGCCCTGGCCGGTGGCTCGATCGACGGCTGATCACGACCCGCGGTTGAGCGAATCGTTTCAGCCGCGGGTATACTGCGCCGTTTGCAGCCCTGCCAGGACACCCCGATGGTCTTCGACTCCTTCGACATCAAATCCCTGATCCGCCCCGTGATCGACTTCCCGAAACCGGGCGTGATCTTTCGCGACATCACCCCGCTGTTCCAGTCGCCAACGGCCCTGCGCCTGGTGATGGACAGCTTCGCCCACCGCTATGTCGAAGCCGACTTCACCCACATCGGTGCGATGGATGCCCGTGGCTTTCTGATCGGTTCGGTATTGGCCTATCAGTTGAACAAGCCGCTGGTGCTGTTCCGCAAACAGGGCAAACTGCCGGCCGACGTGCTGGCCGAAGGTTACGCGACCGAATACGGCGAAGCGTTTCTGGAAGTCCACGCCGACAGCCTGTGCGAAGGCGATTCGGTGGTGATGTTCGATGATTTGATCGCCACCGGCGGCACGCTGATCGCAGCGGCCAATCTGATTCGCCGCATGGGTGCGCGCGTGCATGAAGCGGCGGCGATTATCGACTTGCCAGAGTTGCAAGGTTCGCAGCGCTTGCAGGACATGGGCATTCCTACCTTCTGCCTGACGCAGTTCGCGTTGACCGACAAATAAGCAGCGCCCTTCTAGCCGCCATCGCGAGCAGGCTCACTCCTACAAGTTGGAACGCATTCCCCTGTAGGAGTGAGCCTGCTCGCGATGGGGCCGGCAGCTACACCGCAAAACTTAAAGCCCCATCTGCTTGCTGATGATTTCGTTCATCACCTCACGCGTCCCGCCGCCAATCGACAGGATGCGGTTATCCCGATACAGCCGCTCCACCAGGCTTTCGCGCATGTAACCCAGCCCGCCAAGAATCTGCACCGCCTCCGTGGTGATGCGGTCCGAGGTGTCGGTGGCGAAGTTCTTAGCCATGGAAATTTCCTTGATCACACTCTGCCCCGCCGCCATCTTCGCCGCTTGCCGATAAGTGAACTCCCGCGACACTTCCAGCGCCGTGGCCATCTCGGCGAGGCGATGCTTGATCACCTGAAATTTGCTGATCGGCTTGCCAAACGCCTCGCGCTCGCGCGCCCATTTCAGGCTCTGTTCCAGCGCCAGTTGCGAAGTCATGTTTGCCATCAGCGCCAGCGCCAGGCGTTCGCTCTGGAAATTGCCCATGATGCAAGCGAAGCCCATGTTCTCGGCGCCGATCAGATTGCCTACAGGCACGCGGCAGTCATCAAAGAATAATTCAGCGGTGTCCGACGCCCACCAGCCCATTTTCTTCAGCTGCCGGCCGACGGTGAAACCTGGCGTGCCCTTCTCGATCAGCAACAGGCTGATGCCGCCGAACCCCGGCGCGCCGGTACGCACCGCAACGGTGTAGAAATCGGCGCGCACGCCACTGGTAATAAAGGTTTTGCTGCCGCTGACCCGGTAGAAATCGCCGTCACGCACGGCGCGGGTTTGCAGGTTGGCGACGTCGGAGCCGCCACCCGGTTCGGTGACTGCCAGGGCGCTGATTTTTTCACCGCTGAGCACTGGCGGCACGACCCGCTCGCGAACCTCGGGCCGCGCCCATTTGACGATCGGCGGCAGGCCGATGTCCAGCGAGCCCAGACCGGCCACCAGGCCACCGGAGCCGCAGCGCATCAACTCCTCACTGGCGGCAATCTTGGCGAACAGATCGCCTTCATGGCTGCCGCCCAGGGCTTCGGCATAGCCGATGCCGAGAATGCCCGCCGCGCCGGCCTTCAGATACAGCTCGCGGGGAAAAATTTCGGCTTCTTCCCACTGATCAATGTCCGGCAGGATCTCGCGCTCGACGAAACGTCTGACGCTGTCGCGGACCAATTGGTGGCTGGGGTCGAAGTATTCCTGAAAGGCAGGCATGGGCGAGCTCCACGGAAGGGTTCGCCGACGTTAACCGAGCGCTTGCTTGGTTTTCAATGAAATTGTTTTGCGAGTCTCGGGGACCGAGTCGCGGCTATCGCGAGCAGGCTCACTCCTACAGGGTAACGCATTTCAATGTAGGAGTTAGCCTGCTCGCGATAGGGCCAGAACAGACGATGGAGATTTACAAGGAGATAGGCTTGCGCCCGGCAAACGAATGCGCCAGCGTCCCGCCGTCGACCAGCTCCAGCTCTCCGCCCAACGGCACGCCATGGGCAATGCGCGAAGCGATCAAGCCTTTGTTGCTGAGCAACTGCGCGATGTAGTGCGCTGTCGCCTCGCCTTCCACGGTCGGGTTGGTCGCGAGGATGACCTCGGTAAACGTCCCTGCCTCTTCAATCCGCGCCATCAGTTGCGGAATGCCGATTGCTTCGGGCCCCAATCCATCAAGCGGCGACAAATGCCCCTTGAGCACAAAATAACGGCCACGGAACCCGGTCTGCTCGACCGCGTAAACATCCATCGGCCCTTCGACCACGCACAGCAGCGTGTCGTCGCGCCGGCTGTCGGCGCATTGCGGGCAGAGATCGTCTTCGGTCAACGTGCGGCACTGGCGGCAGTGGCCGACCCCTTCCATCGCCTGGCTCAGGGCCTGGGCCAGGCGCGTGCCGCCGCTGCGGTCGCGTTCGAGCAACTGCAACGCCATGCGCTGGGCGGTTTTCTGACCCACGCCCGGCAAGGTGCGCAGGGCGTCGATCAGTTGGCGAATCAAAGGGCTGAAGCTCATGGGTAAACAGTCCGACTAAACAACGAGACGCGGTTTATACCCGCGCCTCCGGCCAGCGTCAAATCCTCAGTCCTGGGCGACCCGGACCACCAGTTTGCCGAAGTTGCGTCCCTCCAGCAGACCGATAAACGCTTCAGGCGCCTGCTCCAGGCCTTCGACCACGTCCTCGCGGAATTTGACCTTGCCATCGCGCACCCACGGCACCATGTGGCTGATGAATTCCGGCTGGCGATCGCCGTAGTCATCGAACACGATAAAGCCCTGGATGCGCACCCGCTTGGTCAACAGCGTGCGTTGCAGCAACGGCAGGCGATCCGGGCCTTTGGGAGTTTCCGAGGCGTTGTAACCGGCAATCAGACCGCACAGCGGAACGCGCGCCTTGGGATTGAGCAGCGGCACGACAGCGTCGAAGACATGACCACCGACATTTTCGAAATAGATGTCGATGCCCTCGGGGCAGGCCTTGGCCAGTTGTTCGGCAAAGTCTGCCGCCTTGTGGTCGATGCACGCGTCGAAACCCAGCTCTTCAACCACGTATCTGCATTTCTCGGCACCGCCGGCCACACCGACGACGCGCAAGCCCTTGATCTTCGCCACCTGACCGACCACCGAGCCGACAGCACCGGACGCTGCGGCCACCACCAGCGTTTCGCCTTCTTTTGGCTGGCCGATGTCCATCAGGCCCATGTAGGCGGTCATGCCCGGCATACCCAGGACGCCGAGGGCCATCGACGGGCTCGGCAGGCCGGCCGGGATCGGCATGATGTTGCGGCCGTCGCTGATGCTGTGGCTTTGCCAGCCGGTCGCGCCAACCACCAGGTCACCGGCATGGAATTTCGGATGATTGGAGCGTTCCACCCGGCTGACCGCACCACCGGTCATGACTTCGCCGATTTGCACCGGAGCCGCGTAGGACGGTGCGTCGCTCATACGCCCGCGCATGTACGGATCGAGCGACAGGTACAGGGTTTTCAGCAGCACCTGACCGTCCTGCAGGTCTGGCAGAGCTTCGCGCTCCAGGCGAAAGTTTTCCGGCGTCGGCGCGCCGGTCGGGCGCGAGGCGAGGACGAAGCGTTGGTTGAGGGTGAGAGGGTCGGACATGTCAGCGTCTCCTGTAATGGGAATTGGGCGGTATAGGGAGCAGACCTTTGCAGCGGTGCTGTGTTCGATGTTTTCTTCAACTGTGACCGAGACGCCCCCCTTCGCGAGCAGGCTCGCTCCCACTGATCGTTCCCGCGCTCTGCGTGGGAATGCCTCAAGGGACGCTCCGCGTTCCAGCTTGGGATTGGAACGCGGAGCGTCCCGGGCTGCATTCCCACGCAGAGCATGGGAACGATCAGCGTCGCGCAGAAACAAAAATGCCAGGCGCAAGGCCTGGCATTTTGTGTAGCTCATCTGTCGCCGGATGGCGAATCAGAACGGCAGTTTCATCCCCGCTGGCAGGTTCATGCCGGCGGTCATGCTGCCCATTTTTTCCTGGCTATTGGCTTCGATCTTGCGCACGGCGTCATTGACGGCGGCGGCGACCACAGCTTCGAGCATCTCTTTGTCGTCTTCGCTCAGGCCTTCGACCAGGCTTGGGTCGATGCTGACGCTTTTGACGTCGTGACGCCCGGTCATCACCACGGTGACCATATCGCCGCCGGCCTTGCCGGTGACTTCGGCGTTGGCCAGTTCTTCCTGCATCTTGGCCATTTTTTCCTGCATCTGCTGCGCCTGCTTCATCAGGCCGGCCATGCCACCTTTCATCATGGGAATCACCTCAAAAAGTACTTGGATCAAAACAGCGCCCGGCCAGCGAAGCCGAACGCCTTCAGTTATTTAGCCCTGAGTCACCAGGGCGTCGACAGGTTCAATAGTATCGTGTCGCACCACTGCACCGAACTGCTGGACCATTTGCTGGATGAACGGATCACCGTGGATCGATTCTTCCGCCTCGCGCTGTCGGTTCGCGCGTCGGCGGGACGCGGCCTGGGCGGGGGTTTCCTGCTCGGGCTTGATCAGCTCGATGGTCAGGGTCAGCGTGCGCCCGTGGAACTGGTTCAATGCATCATTCAGCCGGCGCTGTTGCGTGGCGTTGAATAACGCGCTGTGAGCCGGATCGAGGTGCATCAGCCAATGATCGCCATCGACCGCGATCAAGGTGCAGTTGGCGGCGATGCTGCCGGTCATGCCGGAAATCGGCAGTTTCGGAAACATTTCCAGCCATTGCAGGGCCAGACCGGTGGCCGGCGCGGCGGCCGGTTCCGGCTCGGGCGCAGGTGTCGGCTCGGCGGCGTGTTCGCTGGCCAATTCGTCGAGATAGCTGTAGGCCGAATCCATGTCCGGCTCGATGTAGTCTTCGTCCAGCGGCGGTTCGTCGTCCATGTCCATGCCCGGTGTGGCAGCATCGACGTCGGCGACCGACGGCTCGGGAATCGGCGCGGCGGCCCACTCCGGCGCGTCGGGGACGACGCTGTCCGGGGTGGGCAGCGGCATCGGCGGCAACTCGGGTTGCTCGGCGGCGGTTTCCAGCACCGGTTCGACGGCCGGTTGCTGCACCGGCGCCGGCTCAGGCTCGGCTTCTACCGGGTCGTTCCACGGCAGATCGACGGCAGCTTCAACAGCAACCGGCTCGGGCTCAGGTTCCGGTACAGGTTCAGCAACCGGCGCAACCGCTACTGGCTGAGGCGTCGGCGCGGTTATCGGTGCAGCCGGCGTCACGGGCGCAGGTGTCGGCGCAACCGCCGCAGCGACGACCGGGGCAGGCTTGGGCGCGGCAGCCACTGCGTTCGCGGAATCAACTGTGGCCTGGCTGATCCCCACTGGCTTTAGCGGTTGCCTAGGGGCGTCCGCGGTATCTGCCGGTCGGAACGCCAGCATCCGCAGCAAGACCATCTCGAAGCCACCGCGCGGGTCCGGCGCCAGTGGTAAATCGCGGCGACCGATCAGGCCCATCTGGTAATAGAACTGCACGTCTTCGGCGGGCAATGCCTGGGCCAGCGCCAACACGCGATCGCGGTCGCCATGGCCATTGTCGACACCTTCCGGCAAGGCCTGGGCAATCGCGACGCGGTGCAGTACGTTGAGAATTTCCGAGAGCACGCCATTCCAGTCCGGCCCCTGCTCGGCCAGATGCCGCACCGCTTCGAGCAGTGCCTTGGCATCACCTTCGATCAGCGAATGCAGGACGTCAAAGACCTGGCCGTGATCCAGCGTGCCGAGCATCGCCCGCACATCGGCGGCCAGCACTTTGCCCTCACCGAAGGCGATCGCCTGATCGGTCAGGCTCATGGCGTCACGCATCGAGCCATCGGCGGCGCGACCGAGCAGCCACAGGGCATCGTCTTCGAACGGCACGTTCTCGGCGCTGAGCACGTGGGTCAAATGCTCGACCACGCGCTCCGGCGTCATGTTCTTCAGTGAGAACTGCAAGCAGCGCGAAAGAATCGTTGCCGGAAGTTTCTGCGGATCGGTAGTCGCCAGGATGAACTTGACGTAGGGCGGTGGCTCTTCGAGGGTTTTCAACAGCGCATTGAATGAATGGCTGGACAGCATGTGCACTTCGTCGATCAGGTAGACCTTGAAGCGCCCACGGCTTGGCGCGTACTGCACGTTGTCGAGCAGTTCACGGGTGTCTTCAACCTTGGTGCGGCTCGCGGCGTCGATCTCGATCAGGTCGACGAAACGGCCCTCGTCGATTTCGCGGCACACCGAACATTCGCCACAGGGGTTGGAAGTGATACCTGTCTCACAGTTCAGGCATTTGGCAATGATCCGCGCAATCGTGGTCTTACCCACCCCGCGCGTACCGGTAAACAGGTACGCGTGGTGCAGCCGCTGGCTGTCCAAGGCATTGATCAGAGCCTTGAGCACATGGGTCTGGCCGACCATTTCGCGGAACGAGCGCGGACGCCATTTACGTGCAAGAACCTGATAACTCATCGAAAACCGTCGCAACGAAGGAAGCTGAAGCGGCTAATGCTAGCGGAGCAAGGGCAAAATTGCATCCGGTGTCCTCGTCTAATGTGGCTAAGCTGCATGGACAAAGGCTTTTATCGGCTCGGGACGGGCAATGACCAGAGCGTTAATGCGGTGGGCCATGGGGGCATTGCTGGGTATCAGCCTGAGCGCGACGGCAGCACCACCCCCCTTGCGCTTCGCCATGCCCGACAGCTGGGCCATGCCGATGGTGCAGTTCGAAGGCGGCCGGCCGACCCAGGGCATCCTCCACGACATCATGCTCAGCCTGGCGACGCAGGTCGGCGTACCGGCGCAATTCATCGTACTGCCGCGCGCTCGAATACAGAGCGCTATGGAACACGGCGAAATCGACGTGCGCTGCTATGCCGCGCAATCGTGGCTGCCAAACCAGTCCGGCGACTACCTCTGGAGCGTGCCGCTGTTTTTCCAACGCGATCTGTTGATCAGTCGCAAGAACCAACCTGCAACCACCGATCCTGCCACCCTGCCCCGCCAGGCCATCGGCACCGTCCTCGGTTACAGCTACCCCACCCTGCAACCGCTGTTTGACGCTGACCAACTGCAACGCGAAGACGCGCGCAATCAGGAGCAGGTGCTGGAAAAACTCCTGGCCGGGCGTTATCGCTATGCGGTGAGCAATCAGTGGACGCTGGACTGGGTCAACCAGCGTCTGATGCCGGAGCAGCAACTGCAAGGCGTCGCGGTGCTGCAGGAGCAGGAAGTCGGTTGCTATGTGAGGAACGATTCGCAAGTGCCGGTACAGCGCATCTTGCGCACGTTGTTGCGGATGAGGATGTCCGGGGAGATTGAGCAGATTATCCGGCTCTACACCGGCAATTCTGAAAACACCCCATAACCCCTGTAGGAGTGAGCCTGCTCGCGATGGCGGTCTGTCTGCCCACTAATAAGTTGACTGATACTCCGCTATCGCGAGCAGGCTCACTCCTACAGGGGGATTTACGTCAATCCGGCAAATCACAGACACAAAAAAACCGCAGTGGGCGAAACCCATGCAGTTCTGGTTGAAGCATTCAGTTGTTCGTTAAGGTGGTGCCCCCACCAGCCACACCCCGGCACACAATGTTCCCGCTGTGGCTGCTTCCTTCCGGATCTGACCAGGTTCACGGGTAATCGTTGCGGGGGGACCGATGGGGTCACCATAACGACGCTTGCCTGTCGGCGAGCCGCGCCATTGTACCTATCTGAGGTGAAGTTACAACCGTTGGTTGCAGATAAAAAACCTGAACGGCTTCAAGGACATAAACATCGCGGCTACAGCGCCAGCACCTCGTCCGCCCTGCCGCCGGCCTGCTGGATCACCAGATGGATAAAGTGCAGCTTGGCAATCGCCGGCGCCGGCAGGACGAACGGGTAGAAATCTGGCTGGCCCATGCTGCGCGACAACTCGTTGAGCATACCGGCCAGTTCGATCCAGGCGTTGACGAATGACAGGAATGCTTCACCGCCGGGATGCTGCGGGTCGTACAGGGTGCTGGTCGGAAACGGCTGATAGTCGAAGTCCATTTCCCGCGCACTCATGCCGAAGCCCAGCGCGGTGTCCACCGCGTCCATCATGTGCAGGTAATGCGCCCAGGTTTCCGCCCAGTCTTCCCACGGGTGCATGGTCGCGTAGGCGCTCACGTACTGTTGCGGCCAGTCCAGTGGCGCGCCCTGCTGATAATGACGATCAAGCGCCTCGGCGTAACTGGCACGTTCGTCGCCGAACAGGTGGCGGAACGCATCGAGCCAAGGGCCGTTGGCGATCAGTCGATCCCAATAATAGTGGCCGACTTCATGGCGAAAATGCCCAAGCAGTGTGCGATAAGGCTCGTGCATTTGCGCCCTCACCCGCTCTCGGTGGGCGTCGTCGGCCTCCTTGATGTCGAGGGTGATCAGGCCGTTGGCGTGGCCGGTCATGGGCGCGTTGCCTTCAAGGTCGACGCCGATGAAATCAAAGGCCAACCCGGTCTCGTCGTCCACGGTTTTCGCAATGACCGGCAGGCCGAGGGTGATCAATTGCGCGACCAGACGACGTTTGGCGATCTCGACCTTGCGCCAGCGCTCGTGGTTTTCTGGAACCGACAGGTCTGGGATGGTGCGATTGAGACTGCAGGCGACACACAGGCTGTCGTGGTCTTTGGCCGGCAGCAGCCAGTTGCACGCCGCGGGCATGTCGAGATTGGCGCAGCGGCGGAACAGACCGGCAGCGGGATCGACGTCGAGCGTCCAGGTGCCTTCCTGTGGTCCTGGCTGCAATGAGGTCAGGCGACTTTCTTCCGGCTGGTAGCCGAGTAACGCGTTGCAGGCCAGGCACTGGCTGTTGCGAAAGAACAGCGACTGCCCGCAACGGCACGGCCAGACTTTGCTGTTGCGTGAAGATCCGCCCGCAAACGGCGCGATGATGCGGGAACTGAGCTGCTCGAAAAAACGGTGCATGGCGATCTCTCCCTGGGACTGGCCAAGACTAGATCATCCTGAAGACAACATCGTTCCCGAATACAGCCTGCTGCTGAGTGACACCACTATTGTGGCGAGGGGATTTATCCCCGCTCGACTGCGCAGCAGTCGCAAAAAACCGTACACGCGATAGAAGTGAAATGATCGGTCGCAGGGTTTTGGGGTCGCTGCGCAACCCAGCGGGGATAAATCCCCTCGCCACAGGTGCTCATCCTGTCAGACAGCTATGCCATGGGTTTTAAGGAAAGCGATAAACGCCTCTTCATCCATGACCTTCACGCCCAGCTCGTTGGCCTTGGTCAGTTTCGACCCGGCACCTGGACCGGCGACCACACAATGGGTTTTCGCCGAGACTGAACCGGCGACCTTGGCGCCAAGGCTTTCGAGGTGATCTTTAGCCACATCCCGGCTCATCAGCTCGACCTTGCCGGTCAGCACCCAGGTTTCCCCGGCTAACGGCAGGCCTTCGACGACCTTCTTCTCGCTCTGCCAGTGCATGCCAAAATCGCGCAGCTGTTGCTCGGTTTGCTCGGCCAGTTGGCGATGCTCGGGCACGGCAAAAAATTCGCGCACCGAGTTGGCCTGTTTCTCCGGCAACGCCTGACGCATGTCCAGCCAGTCAGCGTTCATCACCGCTTCGAGCGAACCGAACTTGTCTGCCAGTTTTTGCGCGCCACCGGGACCGACGAAAGGAATATGCAGCTTGTCGAGCAAGCCGCCCAGCGTGGTGCTGGCGGCGAACTCGGCGCCCAGTTCGCCCTGATCCTGAATTTGCAGGCCGTGGCCCAGCAATTGGGTGATCACCTGCTGGTTGTGCGCGTCTTCGAAGAAGCTGTGAATCTCATGCGCCACTTCCAGGCCGACGTCCGGCAGGTAGGTCAGCACGTGCGGCAAGGCCAGTTGCACGCGTTCCAGCGATCCCAGCGAGCGCGCTAGCACCTTGGCCGTTTCTTCGCCAACATCGGGAATCCCGAGGGCGTAGATGAAGCGTGCCAGGCCCGGTTGCTTGCTGTCTTCAATGGCCTTCAAAAGCTTGTTGCTGGAGACCTCGGCGAAGCCTTCCAGATCGACGATGTCATCGAATTTCAACGCATACAGATCGGCCGGCGAGTTGACCAGACCTTCATCGACCAGTTGCTCGACGCTCTTGTCGCCCAGCCCTTCGATGTCCATCGCCCGGCGCGAGACGAAGTGAATGATCGCCTGCTTCAGTTGCGCGCCACAGGCCAGCCGCCCAACGCAGCGATACACCGCGCCCTCGCTGACGGTTTCCTTGCCCTTGCTGCGTTTGACCAGTTGCGTGCGTTCAACGTGCGAGCCGCACACTGGGCAGCTTTCAGGAATGGCGACCGGGCGCGCATTATCCGGGCGACGCTCGGTGACCACTTGCACCACCTGCGGAATCACGTCACCGGCGCGGCGAATGATCACGGTGTCACCGATCATCAAGCCCAGACGCGCGACTTCGTCCATGTTGTGCAGCGTGGCGTTGGCCACAGTGACGCCGGCGACTTTCACCGGCTTCAGACGCGCCACCGGCGTCACCGCGCCCGTGCGACCGACCTGAAATTCCACATCGAGCAATTCAGTGAGTTCTTCCATCGCCGGAAACTTATGCGCAATCGCCCAGCGCGGTTCGCGGGCGCGAAAGCCCAGCTCACGCTGGTCGGCAATGCTGTTGACCTTGAACACCACGCCATCGATTTCATAGGCCAGCGCATTACGCCGTGCGCCGATGTCGCGGTAGTACTCGAGGCATTCGTCGATGCCTTTGGCCAGCTTCAGCTCGTGGCTGATCGGCATGCCCCACTTTTGCAATTGCTTGAGGTTGCCAATGTGGGTGTCGGCAATATCGTGGGAGACCTGGCCAATGCCATAGCAGCAAAATTCCAGCGGCCGGTTGGCAGTGATTTTCGAATCCAGCTGACGCAGGCTGCCCGCCGCCGCGTTGCGCGGGTTGGCGAAGGTCTTGCCGCCAATCTCCAATTGCGAAGCGTTGAGGCGTTCGAAACCGGCCTTGGACATGAATACTTCACCGCGCACTTCCAGGGTCGCCGGCCAGCCCTCGCCGTGCAGCTTCAGAGGAATGTTGCGCACGGTGCGCACATTGACGCTGATGTCCTCGCCGGTGGTGCCATCGCCACGAGTAGCGCCGCGCACCAGCAGGCCGTCCTGATACAGCAGGCTGACCGCCAGGCCATCGAGCTTCGGCTCGCAGCTGTATTCCACCGCCGTTCCGCCACCGAAGAGATCGCCAGCGGGGATATCCAGACCTTCGGTCACGCGGCGATCAAACTCGCGCATGTCGGATTCTTCGAACGCGTTGCCGAGGCTGAGCATCGGGATTTCGTGACGCACCTGGGTGAACGCGGTCAGCGCCATGCTGCCGACGCGCTGGGTCGGCGAGTCGCTGGTGATCAGTTCCGGGTTGGCCGCTTCCAGTGCCTTGAGCTCGTGAAACAACCGGTCGTACTCGGCATCCGGAATGCTCGGCTCATCGAGGACGTGGTAACGGTAGTTGTGCTGATCCAGCTCAGCGCGCAGCTCTAGAATGCGGGTTTTGGCGGCGGTCATGGGTGTTCTCTCATAAAGCAAAAGAGCAGCCGAGGCTGCTCAATTTCTAATCAAATCGCTCAAGGCTGTAGACCCTGTGGCGAGGGAGCTTGCTCCCGCTCGGTGGCGAAGCCGCCGCAAATTCGGGGTCGCTTCGCAACCCGGCGGGAGCAAGCTCCCTCGCCACAGCCTTAGCGCTTCTGGGTCAGGGCGCGGCGTTCGAATTCGACGATGCGCTGACGGTAATGCTCGATGGTCTGCGCGGTCAGGACGCTGCGCTGATCATCTTTCAGTTCGCCGTTCAGTTCCTGGGACAGCTTGCGCGCTGCCGCGACCATCACGTCGAAAGCCTGCTTCGGATGACGCGGGCCGGGCAGGCCGAGGAAGAAGCTCACCGCCGGGGTGCTGAAATGGTCAATGTCGTCCAGATCGAAAATGCCCGGCTTGACCGCGTTGGCCATGGAGAACAGCACTTCACCGTTGCCCGCCATGCTTTCGTGGCGGTGAAAGATATCCATTTCGCCGAAACGCAGACCGCTTTCGAGGATGTTCTGCAACAACGCCGGGCCTTTGAAGCCGGCCGGGTCACGGCAGATCACGCTGATGACCAGGACTTCTTCGGCTTGCGGCTGATCTTTTTCCGCCACGGCCGCTGCAGGTTTGCTGTCGTCGGCAAAATCGTCGTCCCGGCTGCTGAAGCTCGGGCCACCGTCCAGATCCAGGTCAAGGTTCAGGTCGCCCTGGGCCGGACCGTTGCTGCCGCGCTTGCCACGCTTGGAGCCGGATTCGCGCGGCTCGCGGGCTTCGCGGTTGGGCATGCTCACCGACGGCAGATCGTGCTCGTCCAGTTGCGGTTCCTTGTGTGTGTCCAGTACACGGGCCGGGCCCAACAGCTCGGCGCTGGTGTCCTCGTCGGGCAAGTTGGACAGACTTCGGTCAAGACGGAATTTCAGTTTTCCCTTGCCGCCGCGCATACGGCGCCAGCCATCGAAAAGAATACCGGCTATCACAATGATGCCGATGACGATCAGCCACTCGCGCAGACCGATTTCCATGTAATCCCGTGCCTCTATAAAAAATGCTGAAAAATAAGGGGTTTACACTGCGTAAACCGCTTTAAAACGTGGCGCCAACTCTATGTTCTGACAGGCGTTTTGCCCACGTATACGAAAATTGACATTAAACTAGCACGACCAAAGGCAACTTTACACCGTCTGTCTCATTTGGCTTGCGCGAATATGTCGATTGGCCATCCAGCCGATGTCAGTAAAAGGTCCTACAGACCTGCAAAACTATTCCGACATCACGCCGATTCAGGCGTCAACCATCGCCATCGCCTCCTCGACATCCACCGCCACCAGCCGTGAGCAACCCGGTTCATGCATCGTCACGCCCATCAACTGTTCGGCCATTTCCATGGCGATCTTGTTGTGGGTGATGTAGATGAACTGCACGGTCTGGGACATTTCTTTGACCAGGCGCGCGTAGCGTCCAACGTTAGCGTCATCCAGCGGCGCGTCAACCTCATCGAGCATGCAGAACGGCGCCGGGTTCAGCTTGAAGATGGCAAAAACCAGTGCCAGCGCGGTCAGGGCTTTTTCCCCGCCGGAGAGCAAATGGATGGTGCTGTTCTTCTTCCCGGGTGGCTGCGCCATGATCGTCACCCCTGTATCGAGTAGATCTTCGCCCGTCAGTTCCAAATACGCGCGCCCGCCACCGAAAACTTTTGGGAAAAGCGCCTGTAAACCGCCATTGATCTGATCAAAGGTATCCTTGAATCGGTTACGGGTTTCCTTGTCAATCTTGCGGATGACGTTTTCCAGGGTCTCCAGGGCTTCGACCAGATCGGCGTCCTGTGCGTCCAGATAACGTTTACGCTCCGATTGTTGCGTGTATTCGTCGATGGCCGCGAGGTTGATCGCGCCCAGGCGCTGAATCCGCGCATTGATGCGTTCGAGTTCTTCTTCGGCTTCGCGTTCACTGGCTTGCGCCGTCAAGGTCGCGAGGACGCCGTTGAGGTCGTAGCCATCTTCGAGCAGTTGATCCTGCAAGGCCTTGCGGCGCACGGTCAGGGCTTGCCATTCCATGCGCTGTTGTTCGAGCTGGCCGCGAATCAACTGCGATTGCTGCTCGGCCTGGGTGCGGCGTTTTTCCGCGTCGCGCAGTTCGCGGTCGGCGTCTTCCAGGGCGATCTGCGCGGTCTTGAGTTCTTCATCGACGGTCATGCGCTTGTCGAGCAGTTCTTCGAGTTTCAGGCGCAGCTCTTCCAGCGGCGCCTCGCCCTCCTCTAGATTCAGACTCAACTGTTCGCGCTTTTCGGTGAGGCGCTCGGCCTGCATTTCCAGACGCTCCAGCGCCTGACGCGTGGAGTCGTGCTGGGCGCGCAACGAGCCCAGACGCACGGCCAGTTGATGAGCGTGATCCTTGTGCTGCCGCGCTTCCTGACGCACGCGGTCGAGGCGCTCGCGCAGGCTGTCGCGCTGGGCCAGCAGCAACTCGCGCTGCTCGGTGTCCAGCGCCATGGCATCCAGCGCTTCCTGCAATTGCATGCGTGCTTCGCCGACGTGTTCGTGCTCAAGCTCGCGCTGCTCGCCAAGCTCGACCAGCTCTTCATCCAGACGAGTGCGGCGCAAGGTGAGCTGCTCAGCCTTGGCTTTGCCCGCTGACAATTGCGCTTTCAGTTCACCTTGCTGGCGCGCTTCGTCTTGCAGCAAACGGCGCAGATGTTCGCGACCGTTTTCCTGCTGACGCTGTTGTGCGCGCAGGGTTTGCAGACGGGTCTCCATGGCCTCGACCGTGGCTTCGCGCTCTTCGCGCTCCAGCTGCAAATCTTCGATTTCCTGGCCCCGGGCGAGCATGCCGCTTTCCGCTTCGCTGGCCCGGCGCACCCGCAGGAAGTGCCGGCCAACCCAATAGCCATCGCGACTGATCAGGCTCTGGCCGTCGCTCAACTGACTGCGCAAGGCCAGCGCCTGCTCAAGGCTGTCGACCGGTTTGACCTGACCAAGCCACGGCGACAGATCGATCTGCGCCTCGACTTTATCCAGCAGACTGCCCGCCACGCGCACGCCATCGCTGGCCGGGCTGAGCAGGCGCAGATCGCCCTGAGTGAAACCGGACAAATCGAAGCCGCTGAAATCATCGACCAGCACCGCTTGCAGGTCGGCGCCGAGCACGGTTTCCACCGCCAGTTCCCAACCGGCCTCGACCTTCAAGCCCTCGGCCAGACGCGGACGCTCGGCGAGGTTGTGTTCTTTCAGCCATTCAGCGGTGCCAGTGCCCGGATCAAGTGCGGCCTGCTGCAAGGCTTCCAGCGACGCCAGACGTCCGTTGAGACGCTGTAGATCGCCCTGCGCCTGTTGCTGCGCGGTCAACGCCTGCTGCAACTCCTGACGCAATTGTTCAAGTTTTTCGACCTGCGCTTCTTCGCTGGTCTGCAAATCTTCCAGCGTCGCTTCGGATTCGGCGAGCTGCTCGTTGAGCGCCATGATCGCCGCATCTTCAGGGTCGGCCGAGAGCAACGCGCGCTCCTCAGCGAGGCGCTTCTGCCGATCGGCCAGACGCTCCATGCTGCTTTCCAGCTGCTGAATGCGCGACTGCTGCACTTCGGCCTGGCGACGCGGTTCGGCGGCGGTCAGGTTGAACGTGTCCCACTGCTCCTGCCAGCCGTGCATGGTGGTTTCGGCTTCTTCCAGGGCAGCGGCGGCTTCCTCGGCGGCGGCGCTGGTGACTTCCTGCTCGGGGGTGAGCATGTCCAGCTCTTCGCCGAGGGTCAGCAACAGCGTGCGGTCGTGGCCCAGGTGCGATTCGGTTTCCAGTCGCGCGCGTTCGGCTTCTTTCAGATCGTCCTGCAACTGGCGCAGACGCTGCTGCCCATGCTGGATGCTCTGCTCGACCCGGGCGATGTCGCCGCCGACCGAATAGAAGCGTCCCTGCACCAGATTGAAGCGCTCGGACAGCTCGTGATGGCCGTCGCGCAGGCGTTCGATGGCCGCATCGGCATTACGCTGCTCGGCGACCAATGCTTCGAAGCTGACTTCCTGGTTGCCGATGATCGACTCGCGCTGGCCGACCTGCTCGTTGAGATCCTGCCAGCGCAGGGCCGACAGTTGCGCCTTGAGCTGACGCTCTTCGGCTTTGAGTTCCTGATATTTCTTCGCGGCCTCGGCCTGGCGGTGCAAGCGCTCAAGTTGACGCTCAAGCTCTTCGCGCAGGTCGGTCAGGCGAGCGAGGTTTTCGTGGGTGCGACGAATGCGGTTTTCGGTCTCGCGCCGGCGTTCCTTGTACTTGGAAATACCGGCAGCTTCTTCAATAAAGTTGCGCAAGTCTTCCGGCTTGGATTCGATCAGCTTGGAGATCATCCCCTGTTCGATGATCGAGTAGCTGCGCGGGCCGAGGCCGGTGCCGAGGAAAATATCGGTGATGTCGCGCCGACGGCATTTGGTGCCGTTGAGGTAATAGGTGGTCTGGCTGTCGCGGGTGACTTTGCGGCGAATGGAAATTTCCGCATAGGCGGCGTATTCGCCAAGCAGCGTGCCGTCGGAGTTGTCGAACACCAGCTCGATACTGGCCTGACTTACCGGTTTGCGGCTGGTCGAGCCGTTGAAGATGACGTCGGTCATCGACTCGCCACGGAGGTTCTTCGCCGAACTTTCGCCCATCACCCAGCGCACGGCGTCGATGATGTTCGACTTGCCGCAACCGTTCGGCCCGACGACCGCCGCCATGTTACTGGGGAAGTTCACCGTGGTCGGGTCGACGAAGGATTTGAACCCCGCCAGTTTGATGCACTTTAGCCGCACGCTTAAGCAACCGTCAGCGCAGACACCACCAGATCACAACTGCGCTGGGCGTACGCCGTCAGCACGATGCGGATCTGCGGCAAATCACGGGCGAGCACGGCGGCGAGCAAGCGTTCGAACAGTTCGAGGAATTCGCTCATTTCCGCCTTGCGCTGCTCGAGCGCGAGGAAATACGCGCGACTCATCGCCGGTTGCAGGTTCTCGACGGTTTCCTGCAGGTACGGGTTATTGGCAAACGGATAGGCGGCGCGCATCACCGCGAAGCTGTCGTCGACGAAGGTGCGGATATCGCCGCGTTCGTAGCTGGCGGTCAGGCGCTGCTGAATCTGTACGAACGGCGCCATGTCCGACTGAACTTGCCAGCCGTTGGCGACCGCATTGCCGAGCAGGATGTACAGCTCGCTCATTAGTGTGCACAGGCTCTGCACCTTGTGCGGCGTCAGCTCGGTGACGTGAGCGCCACGACGCGGCAGGATCGCGATCAGGTGACGGCGCTCGAGGATCAGTAAGGCTTCGCGGACGGAACCGCGACTGACGTTGAGCGCCAGCGTGACCTTCTGTTCCTGGATGCGCTCTCCTGGCTTCATTTCGCCACGAATGATGCGTTCGGCGAGGTGGTGAGCGATTTGCTCGGCGAGGCTGTCCGGCGCCTTGAACGTCATGGTTGTCCTTCAAACTCTATCGATCTGTACAAGCGGCGCAGTGTAGCGCAAATGCACGGTCATGGCGGAGTGCCCACTCAGCGGTTTTTGGCACGAATCCCGCAAAAAAGCGCAGTGACCGATGAAGGTCAATACTGAATAGACACGCTGTTGATCGACGAAACGGATTTTCCTGACCTTTAAGTCAGAAAACCATTGACCGAAAAGTCAGACCTGCTAAATTCGGTTCACGTCGGTTAACAACAATAATGAGTCTGCGAGGCCTTCCGTGATCCAGTTTTTACTCAACCAGGAACTCCGTAGCGAGCACGCCCTGGACCCGAATCTGACTGTGCTCAATTACCTGCGCGAACACGTGGGCAAGCCCGGCACCAAAGAAGGTTGCGCCAGCGGTGACTGCGGCGCCTGCACCGTGGTGGTCGGCGAGTTGCAGATAGATGACGCGGGTCGTGAACACATTCGCTATCGCAGCCTCAATTCGTGCCTGACCTTCGTGTCGTCGCTGCACGGCAAACAACTGATCAGCGTTGAAGACCTCAAGCACAAGGGCGAACTGCACAGCGTGCAAAAGGCTATGGTCGAGTGCCACGGCTCGCAATGCGGTTTCTGCACCCCCGGTTTCGTCATGTCACTGTTCGCCCTGCAAAAGAATAGCGATGCGCCGGATCCGGCCAAGGCCCACGAAGCGCTGGCCGGCAACCTCTGTCGCTGCACCGGCTACCGGCCGATTCTGGCGGCTGCCGAACAATCCTGCTGCGGTAAGCCAGCGGATCAGTTCGACGCCCGCGAAGCCGAGACCATCGCCCGCCTCAAAACTATCGCGCCGACCGATATCGGCGAACTCAACAGCGGCGACAAGCGCTGCCTGGTGCCGCTGACCGTGGCCGATCTGGCCGATCTCTACGACGCTTATCCACAGGCGCGGCTGCTCGCTGGCGGCACCGATCTGGCGCTGGAAGTCACCCAGTTCCACCGCACCCTGCCGGTGATGATTTACGTCGGTAACGTAGCCGAAATGAAGCGCATCGAAACCTTTGAAGACCGCATCGAAATCGGCGCCGCCACCGCCCTCTCCGACTGCTACGCAGCCTTGACCGCCGAGTACCCGGACTTCGGCGAACTGCTGCACCGCTTCGCCTCGTTGCAGATCCGCAATCAGGGCACCCTCGGCGGCAACATCGGCAACGCCTCGCCGATCGGTGACTCGCCACCGCTGCTGATCGCGCTCGGCGCGCAGCTCGTGCTGTGCAAGGGCGAAACCCGTCGCACCCTGAACCTGGAAGATTACTTCATCGACTACAAAGTCACCGCGCGCCAGGAAAGCGAGTTCATCGAAAAGATCATCGTCCCGCGTGCCCGCGCCGAACAACTGTTCCGCGCCTATAAAGTCTCCAAGCGTCTCGACGACGACATTTCCGCCGTGTGCGCCGCGTTCAACCTGCGCGTGGAAAACGGCGTGATCAGCGACGCGCGCGTAGCCTTCGGCGGCATGGCGGCCATTCCAAAACGCGCCGCGCATTGCGAAGCCGTGCTCAATGGCGCGCCCTTCAACAACGCCGTGATCGAACGCGCCTGCGCCGCCCTGGCCGAAGATTTCACGCCGCTCTCGGACTTCCGCGCCAGCAAGGAATACCGCCTGCTCAGCGCGCAGAACCTGCTGCGCAAATACTTCATCGAACTGCAAACACCGCACATCGAGACCCGGGTGACCGCTTATGTCTAACCATCACGCCGTAGAGAAAACTCAGGCTGAATTGGCCGAACTGTTCGCCAAGGATCTGACCACCGGTGTCGGTCGCAGCGTCAAGCACGACAGCGCCGCCAAGCACGTGTCCGGTGAAGCGCAGTACATCGATGATCGCCTGGAATTTCCCAATCAACTGCACCTGTACGCGCGTCTGTCGGACCGCGCCCACGCGAAAATCATCAGCATCGACACGCAGCCGTGCTACGCCTTCGAAGGCGTGCGCATCGTCATTACCCACGAAGACGTGCCGGGCCTGAAAGACATCGGCCCACTGATGCCGGGCGATCCATTGCTGGCCATCGACGACGTGCAGTTCGTCGGCCAACCGGTGCTGGCGGTCGCGGCGAAAGATCTGGAAACCGCACGCAAAGCGGCGATGGCGGCGATCATCGAATACGAAGATCTCGAACCGGTGCTCGACGTCGTCGAAGCGCTGCGCAAACGCCATTTCGTGCTCGACAGCCACACCCATCAGCGTGGCGATTCGGCTTCGGCGCTGGCCACGGCTGAACACCGCATTCAGGGCACGCTCCACATCGGCGGCCAGGAGCACTTCTATCTGGAGACGCAAATCTCTTCGGTGATGCCCACCGAAGACGGCGGCATGATCGTCTACTGCTCGACGCAGAATCCGACTGAAGTGCAGAAACTGGTCGCCGAAGTGCTCGACGTGTCGATGAACAAAATCGTCGTCGACATGCGGCGCATGGGCGGTGGTTTCGGTGGCAAGGAAACCCAGGCCGCCAGCCCGGCGTGCCTGTGCGCGGTGGTCGCCCACCTCACCGGCCAGCCGACCAAGATGCGCCTGCCGCGCGTCGAGGACATGCTGATGACCGGCAAGCGTCACCCGTTCTACGTCGAGTACGACGTCGGCTTCGACAGCAGTGGGCGCCTGCACGGCATCAACATGGACCTGGCCGGCAACTGCGGTTGTTCGCCGGACTTGTCCGCGTCGATCGTCGACCGGGCGATGTTCCACTCGGACAATTCGTACTACCTCGGCGATGCGACCATCAACGGTCATCGCTGCAAGACCAACACCGCGTCGAACACCGCTTATCGTGGCTTCGGTGGCCCGCAGGGTATGGTCGCGATCGAGGAAGTGATGGACGCGATTGCCCGTCACTTGCAGCTTGATCCGCTGGCGGTGCGCAAAGCCAACTACTACGGCAAGACCGAGCGCAACGTCACTCACTACTACCAGACCGTCGAGCACAACATGCTCGAAGAGATGACTGCCGAACTGGAAGAAAGCAGCCAGTACGTCGAACGCCGCGAAGCGATCCGCCGCTACAACGCCAACAGTCCGGTCCTGAAGAAAGGCCTGGCGCTGACCCCGGTGAAGTTCGGCATTTCCTTCACCGCCAGTTTCCTCAATCAGGCCGGTGCGCTGATCCACATCTACACCGACGGCAGCATTCACCTGAACCACGGCGGCACGGAAATGGGCCAAGGCCTGAACACTAAAGTCGCCCAGGTCGTGTCTGAAGTGTTCCAGGTTGAAATCGATCGCGTGCAGATCACCGCGACCAACACCGACAAGGTGCCCAACACCTCGCCGACCGCTGCCTCCAGCGGCGCGGACCTCAACGGTAAAGCCGCGCAGAACGCTGCCGAGACCATCAAGAAGCGCCTGATCGAATTTGCCGCACGCCACTATAAGGTCAGCGAAGAAGACGTCGAATTCCGCAACGGTCATGTGCGCGTGCGCGAGCAGATCCTGACCTTTGAAGCGCTGGTCCAGCAGGCGTATTTCAATCAGGTGTCGCTGTCGAGCACCGGGTTCTACAAGACCCCGAAAATCTATTACGACCGCAGCCAGGCGCGGGGCCGTCCGTTCTATTACTTCGCGTTCGGCGCGGCGTGCTGCGAAGTGATCGTCGACACCCTGACCGGCGAGTACAAGATGCTGCGTACTGACATTCTTCACGACGTCGGCGCCTCGTTGAACCCGTCGATCGACATCGGTCAGGTCGAAGGTGGTTTCGTGCAGGGCATGGGCTGGCTGACCATGGAAGAACTGGTCTGGAACAACAAGGGCAAGCTGATGACCAACGGCCCGGCCAGCTACAAGATCCCGGCGGTGGCGGACATGCCGCTGGATCTGCGAGTGAAGCTGGTGGAAAACCGCAAGAACCCGGAAGACACGGTGTTCCATTCCAAAGCCGTCGGTGAACCGCCGTTCATGCTCGGGATTGCCGCGTGGTGCGCGATCAAGGATGCGGTGGCGAGCCTCGGTGATTATCGGCATCAACCAAAAATCGATGCGCCGGCGACGCCTGAGCGGGTGTTGTGGGGGTGTGAGCAGATGCGTCAACTGAAGGCTGTGAAAGCGGCCGAAGCTGAAACCGAGCTGGCTCCGCTGTAGACCGAGGCGCGGCCATTCGCGAGCAGGCTCGCTCCCACAGTAGACCTCCAGTGGGCACACATTTTGTGGATGACAGAGATCAACATGTGGGAGCGGGCTTGCTCGCGAAAAGGCCCGCACAGACAACGATGTTGTAGGGGTGAACTATGTACAACTGGATCGACGCCCTCGCCGACCTGCAAAACCAGGGCGAGCCCTGTGTGCTGGTGACGATCATCGAAGAACTCGGCTCGACGCCACGCAATGCCGGCTCGAAAATGGTCGTGAGTACCAACCGGACGTTCGACACCATTGGTGGCGGCCATCTGGAATTCAAAGCCATGCAGATCGCCCGCGAGATGCTCGCCAGCGGCAAGCAGGACACCCATCTGGAGCGCTTCAGCCTCGGCGCCAGCCTCGGCCAGTGCTGCGGCGGCGCCACGGTGCTGCTGTTCGAACCGATGGGCCAGGTGCAGGCGCAAATTGCCGTGTTCGGTGCCGGCCATGTCGGTCGCGCCCTGGTGCCGCTGCTCGCCAGCCTGCCCTGCCGGGTGCGCTGGATCGACTCGCGCGAGGCCGAGTTTCCCGAACACATTCCCCACGGCGTGCGTAAAATCGTCAGCGAAGAGCCGGTGGATGAAATCGATGACCTGCCCGTCGGCAGCTACTGCATCGTCATGACCCACAACCATCAACTCGATCTGGAGCTGACCGCCGCGCTGCTCAAGCGCAACGACTTCACCTGGTTCGGCCTGATCGGCTCGAAAACCAAACGCGCCAAATTCGAGCACCGACTGCGTGATCGCGGCTTCGACGCCAGCGTCGTGCAACGCATGCGCTGCCCGATGGGCATCGCTGAAGTCAAAGGCAAATTGCCTGTGGAAATCGCCATTTCCATCGCCGGCGAAATCATCGCCACCTACAACGCCAGTTTCGGCCAGCACAGCGCCCGCGCCGAACCGATTGCCAGACTGCTACCCGCCTCGCGCCGCAATCAGGCCGCCAAACTCAAAGCCTCAAACTGATTAGAGAACCCTCATGCCTCTGACTCGCAAAGCCTACCGCGCCGCCATCTTGCACAGCATCGCCGACCCCGCCGAGGTCGACATCGATGCCTCCTACGAATATTTCGAGGATGGCTTGCTGGTGGTCGATGACGGCAAAATCAGCGCCCTCGGCCACGCCAGCGACCTGCTGCCGACCCTGCCGGCGGATATCGAGATCAACCATTATCAGGATGCGCTGATCACTCCGGGCTTCATCGACACCCACATCCACCTGCCGCAAACCGGCATGGTCGGTGCCTACGGCGAGCAACTGCTCGACTGGCTCAATACCTACACGTTCCCGTGCGAAAGCCAGTTCGACGACAAGGCGCATGCCGACGAAGTGGCCGACATTTTCATCAAGGAACTGCTGCGCAACGGCACCACCACCGCGCTGGTATTCGGCAGCGTGCACCCGCAATCGGTGAACTCGTTTTTCGAAGCGGCCGAAAAGCTTGATCTGCGGATGATCGCCGGCAAGGTGATGATGGACCGCAACGCCCCGGACTACCTGATTGACACTGCCGAATCCAGCTACGTCGAGAGCAAGGCGCTGATCGAGCGCTGGCACGGCAAGGGTCGTTTGCACTATGCGGTGACGCCGCGTTTCGCACCGACCAGCACCCCGGAACAACTGACCCTCGCCGGGCAGTTGCTGAGCGAATACCCGGATCTGTACATGCAGACCCACATCAGCGAAAACCTCAAGGAAATCGAATGGGTCAAAGAGCTGTTCCCGGAGCGCAAGGGCTACCTCGACGTTTACGATCACTACCAACTGCTCGGTGAACGCTCAGTGTTCGCCCACGGCGTTCATCTGTGCGATGAAGAATGCGCGCGGCTGGCGCAAACCGGTTCGGCGGTCTCGTTCTGCCCGACTTCGAACCTGTTCCTCGGCAGCGGTCTGTTCAACCTGCCGATGGCCGAGAAGCACAAGCTCAATGTCGGCCTGGGCACTGACGTTGGCGGCGGCACCAGTTTCTCGCTGCTGCAAACCCTCAACGAAGCCTACAAAGTGATGCAGTTGCAAGGCGCACGCTTGAGTCCGTTCAAGTCACTGTACCTGGCAACCCTGGGCGGCGCGCGGGCGCTGCGGCTGGAAGACCGGATCGGCAACCTGCAACCGGGCAGTGATGCCGACTTCCTGGTGCTGGATTACAACGCCACGCCGTTGCTCAGCTATCGCTTGAAGCAGGCCAATAACATTGCCGAGACGTTGTTTGTGTTGATGACGCTGGGGGATGACCGGACAGTGGCGCAGACATATGCGGCGGGGGCGCTGGTGCATCAGCGCTAAGCTTGCCCAAGGCATAAAAAATCCCCCGGAGGTGTTCAGCCCCGGGGGATTTTTATTGCTTGTCCGATTGCTATCGCGAGCAGGCTCACTCCTACAGTGATCTTTGTTGGTCACACATTTTGTGGCCACTGAAGATCCACTGTAGGAGTGAGCCTGCTCGCGATTGGAGCGTCCCGGTTTCAGGTCAGAGCTTGGCGCTCGACCGTCCCGGCTTCTTGGTCTGCAACAAATGCGAAAACACCGCATGCAGGTCATCCGACGCGCCTTCCTCGTCGAGGTTGAGCTTGCTGTCGATGTGGTCCATGTGGTGCATCATCAGATTCACCGCCAGCTCAGCGTCGCGCTTCTCGATCGCGTCGATCAACTGGGTGTGCTCGTCATACGAACAGTGCGAGCGGTTGCCGCTTTCATACTGGGCAATGATCAGCGAGGTCTGCGAGACCAGGCTCCGCTGGAAGCTCACCAACGGTGCATTTTTTGCCGCTTCGGCCAGTTTCAGGTGGAATTCGCCCGACAGACGAATGCCGGCGCCGCGATCACCACGGGAGAAACTGTCGCGCTCGTCATTGACCATCTGCCGCAGTTCGGCGATCTGCTCGGCGGTGGCGTGTTGCACCGCCAGTTCGGTGATCGCGCGCTCGACCAGACGGCGGGCCATGAACACCTGACGGGCTTCTTCAACGCTCGGGCTGGCAACCACCGCGCCACGGTTGGGCCGCAACAGCACCACGCCTTCATGGGCCAGACGCGACAGCGCGCGGCGAATGATGGTGCGGCTGACCCCGAAGATTTCCCCCAGCGCTTCTTCGCTCAATTTGGTGCCGGGCGCCAGGCGCTGTTCGAGGATCGCCTCGAAGATATGCGCGTAGACAATATCGTCCTGGGTTCCGCTGCGGCCGGCTTTGCCTGCTCGCGGTTGTTTCTTGAGGGGTTGCAACTGTTCGTTCATGGGCACTCGAGTCGGGAAAACTGCGGCGAATAGACCGTGACTGTAATACGGCACAGTAGGTCGCTGGCAAGTATCGCGTAAAAAACAGCGCGATTGTACACAATGAATGGTGGCAACACGACTGTACGGCTGTTTGCGACTTCGGCTGTATTGCAACGGTTTGTCAGGTTTGAGTTTAGGCTTGATCGCAGAATCCGCCTTCTATGCACAATCCCTGTAGGAGCGAGCCTGCTCGCGAAGGCGCCAGGCCAGGCAATGCAGAACTACTTGAACCGCCGCTCTCACAGGT